>CAYUCQ010000008.1:0-20855 GCA_964443535.1 Candidatus Woesearchaeota archaeon | reverse complement strand
ATAATTTCTATTTTGGCCTAAGAAAAATTTACGGCAAAGATAAAAGTTTGAAAAGTTTTGATTTTGAGAGGTTTGCTAATTTTTTAGCTGGTGAAGGAAAAGTTGTTAGCATTCACTATTACAATGCCCAATTAGATAAAGAGTTTAACCATAGAAAATTCAAAAGTCAAAAAGACTTTTTTGCTGAACTTAGAATGATTCCTAATTTTCATTTAGTTTTGTGCAAATTGCTTAAAAGAAATATTGTAGGAACAAATAAACATTATTATATAATAAAAGAAGATGACATAAATATGGCTGTTGATATGGTTGATGGTTCTGCTGATAATAGTTTTGACATTGCAATTTTAGTTTCTGGCGATGGAGATTTTGTTCCAGCTGTTCGCTCTGTAAAAAGAAGACACAAAAAAATTGAAAATGTTTATTTTAAAGGAAGTTCATCAAGGAGCTTAAAGGAACATTGTGATAAATCTTTGGAATTAACAAAAGAAATTTTAAAAGATTTTTTTAAAGAATAAATATAGTCTCTAAATCAAGCGCTATGCGCTTTCTCGCCTTTCCATTCGTCGCTTAAATCATCATTTTCCAAATCTATTTCATCTGCTGAATTTACTATTTCAGCAGCCTTCTCACTGCTTTCTTCGTGCTTTTCTTCAGCTTTAGCTTGTTCAGCATTCTCTGCCTTTGGCACTTCAGGCTCCTGCACACTAGGAATTTCCACAGAAATTGCTTCATTTAAATTTGGTATGTCTCCTTTTTTGTCGCTTTGCCCTGGCTCATAGTCATCTCCTAACTCACTTAAAGCAATATCTTCAATATCCTTGTTTTCATGCGAGCTGTCGTCTAATTTCACAGGCGCAGATTCCATCATTGGAACAACAATTTCCTGCCCTGTCTCAAGCTGGCTTTCTTTTTCATCATCAGAATTATCATCAAATGCAACTGCTTCAGTTGTGCTCTCAAGTTCAGAAATCAGCTTGCTTATCTTGTAAGCTGCGTCAGCATTTACGCTGATGCTGTCTATGCCATGCGCAAGCAAAAATCTTGCCATATCTTCCCTGCTTCCTGCCTGCCCACAGATGCTGGTTTCAACGCCATATTTTCTGCAGGTTTTAATAACATGTGCTATTGCGTTTAAAACAGCAGGATTCATTTCATTATACAAATGCTGAACTTCAGAATTGTTCCTGTCAATTGCAAGCATATATTGAGTCAAATCATTGCTTCCAAAGCTGATAAAGTCAATGCCTTCTTTACAAAGCTCTTCAATTATCACAACAGCAGCAGGAGTTTCAACCATTATACCTATAGTTACATTATCAGGCATTTGAACTTCAGCAGCAAGCTCTTTCAATTTTCTCACTTCGTCAATACTAATAATCTGCGGCGCCATAAGCCCTATTTTCTTCTCTGGAAAGTCAAGCGCAACTTCTTTTATTGCAGCTATCTCTGCTTTCATTATTTCAGGATGCTTTAGGCTGAATCTTATCCCATGATCTCCAAGCATTGGATTGCCTTCAACTTCCTTTGGAGCGCCCTCAAGATTTCTGAATTCATCGCTTCTTATGTCAGAGCTTCTTACCCATACTTCATCAAAAGGCTTTACAATTTTCCTTAATCCTGCAGATAAAACAGCTGTATAACTCTTTATGTTCTTTTCCTTTACATATTTTATAGGATGCTTTCCAGAGCTGGCAATAATTCCCTCAAGCCTTGTCAATCCAACTGCTCTTGCTCCTGATTTAGCAGCCCTGTCGGCAAAATCAGGCAAGTCAACAATAACTTTTATCTTTGTCCTTGTAGGAACAATTTCCTTTATTTCTGCTAATTTGGTTTCAGCCCTTCCTTTGAAAACTCTTCCACTATTTCCATCAACAGTTACTATATCGCCGTCTTTCAGCTTGCTAGTTGCTTCATTAGTTCCTACAACAGCAGGAATTCCCATTTCTCTTGAAACAATTGCCGCGTGTGAATTTGAAACTAATAACGGAGTATATTTTTTGCTAAAAACAACAAAATTATGATTAAATTCATTATCTGCATCTATCTCAAGATTATAAACCATGGCTTCACCATTATCCGAGATTTTCTTGACTCTCTGCATTCTCAATCCAGAATTTACAATATTATTCAATTCTTTCTTAACACTCTCTTCAGCAAGAGGTAGAATAAAATTCTTTATTTTTCTTGAATCAATCAGCAAATTATTTTGAACATAAGGTTTTATTCTGCCTTTATAATTTACTTTATCTACAATATCTCCTAGGATAGTTCTTGCTGAAAATAATTTATTTCCAAGTATCTTGTTTTGCACTTCACCTTTAACTCTTTTAGTAAACTGCAATATATCAGAAATTCTCTCTAAAATTTGAATATGATATATTGTCCTATTCCTTGTTACTTGAGGAAAGATTCCAAGATTAAGACAGGCAATTATAACTCCCTGCAAAACATTTTCCTTATCAGCATAAATGTGCAGTCTATTCTGATAAAAGCATCCATCTCCATCAATTAATCCTGCCAAAAGACCAAGGCATGAATTATCATCAAGCCCCAATACCCAGGAAGCAAGATTTTGAGATATATTTGTTATTTGTTTAGCTAAATCTAAATTATTGCATATATAGTCATTTGCATGTCCTTGAATAAGTCTTCCCCTAATATTACTATTTGAGAATTTTATCCTGCCTTCAGAAAATTTATCACCAAAACATTCTTCAAAATAACTCCTTACACTATCAATAAACAATTGCTTATTTTGGACAGGTTTTTGCGTAAAAGTTATTCGTCCTCTTCTATAATTTCCAGTTGTATGCTTTTGTAAGCTTATATGCCCATCAGAAAGAAGAGCACCAAGAACATATGCTTTTTTCTCATCATTTATTTTGGTTATTTGAGGAAGAGAATCAAGAGAGATTATATGCTCATTATCAGATAATATATTCTGAATTTCCTTTTTGATAAATTTCCTGTCATTAAATACAATCATTTTATGATCAGGGGATTCTAATTATCTGCCTTCTTCTTCCATGAGCAGATATAATTCTCTTCCAAACAGGTTTGAAATTAGAGCAGTCATAAGCTAATATTATAACTTCTTCGCCATAATTAACAAACTCTGAGGCTTCTTTTATTGTTATTATCCCTCTATTGGTTAGGACTTTTGTGTCTTCTGCAAAACAAGTAACCCCGCCTTCATCAGTTATTATGCCTGCAGATTTCTCCATTGCAACAACCATGTCAGGATTTGTCATTTTAGTAACCATGACATCTCCTTTCTTCACTTTCTCAAGCTCGCTCATGTCATGCACAATTTTTACAATTCCAGAAGCAACTCCAGGAGAAGCGCCTAATCCAGAAAGTAGGGCTTCTCCATGTATTTCTGCAACGCTTTCATCAGAAGCCTTTGTAGTTATTGGCCTTGACTGAACAATATAAACTTCTCCTGCCTCAACTGCAAATTCTATGTCCTGCGCTTTTCCATAATGCTCTTCAAGCTTCTTGGCATATTGCGCAATTCTTTTTATCTCATAATTAGTCAAAACCTGCTGCTCGCTTTTCTCTTTTGTCAGCTTTACAACTTTATTTTCTCCGCTTGAATTGCGGACAATTGCAACTTTCTTATCAACAACTTGGCATTCAGTTATTTTAAAATCATTTAAGTTAGAGTTAACAGCATAATGGTCTGGCTTTATCATTCCTGAAACAATTCCCTCTCCCAATCCCCAAACAGCTTCTATGACAATTGTATCATCATTTTTAACAGGATTTCTGGAAAATACAACTCCTGATTTCTCAGAATCTATCATTCTCTGCACTACAGCAGCAAGATAAGACTTGTCATGCGCAAATCCTTTTTTCTGCCTGTAATAAACTGCCCTTGCAGTAAAAAGCGACGCAAAACAGCTTTTTATCTTAGACAATTACTCTTTATTTCCTTTAACGTTCAAAAAGCTTTCCTGCTGCCCTGCAAAGCTTGCTTCAGCCAAATCTTCAGTAGTAGCACTTGAGCGCACAGCAACAAATGGCATTTCATGGCTTGTTTTCAATATATCCATTGCCTTGCTTCCTGCCTTGGAGATATGCTCTCTGTCAACATCTAATATTTCATAAGCCTCAACTATTTCCTCGCTCATTTCCTTCGGCATTTCAGCTTTTTCAATTATCTCTCTTGCTTTTCTGGCAGCCTTGTTCAGAGATTCAGTATCTTCAATATCAAGATTTTCAAGAGCTTTCTCAATCTTTTCTTTTGAGCCGGATTTCTCAATAAAATATTGGTAAGCCTGGGCTGTCACAATAAATCCAGGCGGCACAGGGAATTTATTATTATACATCTCTGCCAAGCTTGCTCCCTTTCCTCCTCCAATAGGCACGTCCTTATTGCTAAGTTCAGAGAACCACTTTACAAAACCATGGTCTTTCTTCTCACTCTCTTTCTTATGCATAAATAGGATAGAAGAAATGAGTTAATAAATATTATTAATCACTAAGAGGGCAAATTAAATTAGGAAATAATAGATGGTTTTGATTAATTCTATTAATTAATTACTAATTAAGGTATTTTGTGGATTCTCTTGTTTTCATATCATCAGTATTAATAACAACTTTATCTCTCCAAAATCTGTCTGCCATTTTGAAGTAATATTTTCTTAATCCATTGCAGAAATAAATATCCACTAGGGGAATAAGTTTCTAATCTCTCACAAAACTTTCTCAAAAATAACTCTGCACTTGCAGGGCAATTTAGCCTTTACATCAACTAAAGCATCACGGGCAATTCTTGCAACTTTATCATTCTCGCAGGAAATGTTGAATATCTCTTTCCCTGAATTTACAATTGCAGCTCTGCCCATTGTAATCCCAAAAGACTGAGTCATTCCGCTGGATAATCTATCAGCTCCTGCGCCAGCAGCCATCTTGTTTTCTCTCTGTATATGATGAGGATATACCTTTATTGTGAAATAAAACTGCCCTGGCGCATTAGTCTCCATGACTTTTGTTATAAGCATTCTGCATGATTCAAGAGCATTGTCTCTTACTTGCACTTTTTGTTCAGCTATAAGACTAACAACATAAGGGTGCTTGCCTTGCTGGAAAGCCTTAACATTTCCAAGAGTAAATTTGACAATTTTTATTTGAGGCACTGTTTTTATGTAAGCTCTCTGCGTTGTCTTGGACTTTCTAGTATAAGGCCTTACTCTTTTCTTTGAATATGATAATGCTTTTCTCAATGCCATTTTTATTTATCTCTCTCGTTATTATAAGGTGCTGCATAAATAGGAATTTTCCTTTCTTCAAATATATCAGGTCTAAGAGCAACCAGTTCTTTAAAAGCGCAGGACGGAATTTTAGAAATCAATCTTGTTCCAGTTTCAGGATCCTCTAGGCGAGTTACAAGCCAATTGTATTCATTGTTTCTATCCAATTTTGCAATTCTTATAGGAGAGGAGCTATCATCGCCATTAATGTTAAATATGTCTTTAACTACATGAACTTCCAATTCTCTAAACACTATTCTTTCTCTTTCATTTACCATGATGCCTCCAGTTATCCCATATTAAATAATTTCTTAATTTATGACGAGAGACATAAATCTTTAAATCAGGATAAATTATTTCATTTTTGTAATTAGATACTTCATTATCTATAATATTACCATCAAGTCTTCTTTTTATTATTTTCATTCCTGTTCCTTCTATATCAACCATCAAATCATATCTCTGTCCTCTAACTAAATCGCTAGATGATATTGTCGCTACAGGTCTTCTAAATACTAAATCTTCTACAAGAGTAAATTTAGTTTGCCCAACTATTTCAACAACCTTAAAGTCTCTATCTTGTTCCTCGCGTGTTTCCATTATTTGCTCTCCTTCGCAGTTTTCTTTTCATGCTTCTTTTCACTCTCGCCAGCAACTTCAACATCTGTTGTAATTGCCTGTCCTGGCAGGCCTTTCTCAAAGATAGCTCTCACAAGCCCTTTATTTCCATGCGCATCGCTAATCTTTCCTTTTATAATCTTTCCAGCAGGGCTTTTCCAGCTTACTTCTTTTCCAACTAGTTTCTTTGCCTCGTCCCTGCTCAAGAAACCAAGGTCTAGCAAGTAATGCTTTTCGTGAATAGTATGCCTTCCACGCCTGAATTGTACAACAATGCCTTTCATTTATTTCAAAGAAGTTATGGCTTTTTAAATCTTCACTTGGTTTATTCAAGTGAATGAGTCAAAGATTTAAAATCTTTGAAGGTTATTGCATGGCTTGCTGAAAACACAAATTCGTTAACTTTTAATACTCTAAAAAATGATTAAAAGCATGAATGATAGAGTTATCAATGCATACTCAATGACTACAAGAAGACTTTCTGAATTAATAAATAGATATTATATAGAAGACAGGCAAAAACTTTACAATTTAATAGACTGGCTTTCTGAATTTGCCCTATCACTGCCAAAAAGACATGTCATTGAAGCACTAAGCAGAAGAATAGAGGATAATACTTATCATCCTAAACATGTAAATAACGGAAGCAGCAAGAGATTTACCATGAGTGATTTATATAACAGAACAATGTTTAGAATAGGCACAATAACGCCTCAAAAATTCATGAGATGCCTTTTGGGAGAGCAAGAATGGGAACTTCTTAGGGAAGGAATGAGAAGAAGAACAGAGCAACAAAAAGATGCCGTCAGAAAAAGAATAGATGAAGAACTTCCAAAATATTATCTAATGCCCCTCAATAGAACAACTGCTTAAAGAAGGATTTCAAAATCTCCAAGCTCTTTCTTGAGTGCGCCAATAATCTTTGAAGTTAGCTTAAATTGCAGCTTCTCTCTTGTCTTGCCCAAGGCTTCTTCCAATGCTTTCTTGTCGCTTTTCTCAAAACCCTTTGCTTCTATTTTATCTATTTTTCCGTCAGAAACAAAAAAGTCCCCAGAATCTGTCATTACAATCTCTCCTTTCTTTCCATTATAACTAACCTGCACAACACCTCTCTGCGCAGAGACAAGCTCTTTTCTCTGCAAATATTCAACAAGTGAATTAATCAAGTCATTTGCATCTCTGCTTATTCTCTGCAATTCAGTCTGCGTTAATTTCTTGTTTTTTGCTTTTACTTTTATCTTCAAAGTTTCTTTCGCAATCTCAAGCATCCTAGGCTGCAGCTTGCCCTTTTTTACAAGCTCTTTGTCTAAATTTTCAATTAAAGAATCCTGGCTTACGTTTCCAAATATATTCTTCAAAAGTTTCTCTATTTCAGAATGCAGTTTCTCAACCAAATGCTCCTGCATTTTCATTTCTAATTTCTCTCTCATGACTTTCAATTTCTTCCTGTAATTATCTGCCTCTTTTTGCAGTTCATCTATCTCTTTTCCAGAAATTTCTTTTAATTTGCCATGCTCATAATCTTTGAAATATTTGACAGCTTTTTCAAGTGTCTTTAACTCTGCTTCGTCCATTACTTTCTCTTTAGTTACTAAAACATCTTTGACTTCTTCAACAATTGTCTTAGGAACAGGAGGTGAATGCCCTGCAAGCATCATGAGCGCTTGAGTTGGCGTGACAACGCCATAATAAATGTCTATCATTGTATCAATCAATCTTCTTTTGACAAACTCTTCTGTTCTTTCTCCTTCTTTCATGTATTGGTCAATTGCCTCTGGGCTTGGCTTTATCCTGCCCATTAAAAGCAATCTCTTCCATGGCAGGAATGTTCCTCTATCGTATAATGGCACGCCGTCTCTTATAAAAGTGAAATAAACAGGGCTTGCGTCTTTTACTCCTTGCCAGAAATCAGTCATCAAATAAACCTGCGGCTCTAATCTATTCTTAACTCCTGCCAATGCAGTTGCTTCTCTTATATACTCATAAATTATGCTTCTTAATCTTTCAAGCAATTCAATTCTTGACATTCTCTTTACATCTGTGTCATCAATTACAATAAAAACATCAATGTCGCTTGTAGGGTCAGCAGTGCCTCTGACAAGGCTTCCGCCTATACAATAACTCGCAATATATTTATCAAATCTTCCAAGCACAAGAGATTTGTGAATATTTGCAACTCTTAGCGCGCCTAAAAATCCATTGTCATGCAATGGCATGCAGGCTGAAACAGCGTCTATAAAATTAAATTTGCTGTCAAGCCCGTAATTCCATAAATCAATTTCTGTTTTTATATGAACCCATAATTTTTCTCCAGACTCCTTGGCAAGCTTTACAACTTCTGGCTTTATTTTTGAAATGTTCTTGAACTCTTCTTCAGGAATTATCATGATAAGATGCAAGGGCTTATTCTTTTTAATTTCCTCATGGAATTCATTAGGTATTTCCTCTTCTTCAAACATAGGAAAAGCTTTTGCAGGAAGCAAACCCAAAGCTTTAGTAAATGAAAATTTCTTCAAAATTGCCTTTTTCAATGACTCAAGTTTATTCTTAAGTTTTTCAGCATCATCAGGCGTGCTTAGCTCAATTCCAGCATGAGGCTTGCCGTCTCCGCCAGCACCGCTGACATATCCTGTCAAGCCCGCTTTATTTTCATGCTTATTATTATCCATTCAAAATGATAAATTTTAGTATTTTTAAAACTATGCCCAAAGGCTTTTTAAAGTCTCTTTAAGAAATATACAAATGAATTATCCAATTGAATATACTTCCATTAAAGGAACTGTTAGTATAGGATATTTGTACAGGCCAGACTTGAAAGGTCCAAGATTTTGCTGTGAACTCTTAACAAGACCTAATTCTTTTAGTTATAACTCTCCAACTCTTGAACAAATGGCATATGTATTAAGAGCTTCAAAAATTGACCCAACTCAAATTCAGAATATGGGTACATCAAGCACATACACATTGCCCATGCCAGAAAGAGATATGGAAAAGTTAATAGCAAGATTGTCAAGGCCAATAGTATTAGTGATAGAATTGCCAAATAAAAAATTCTCTGTTGAAATTGGAACATTAAAAAAAGAATACTCTGAAAGAGAAGTCCCTAAAGTATTAAATGCAATTGGATGCCGTAGAGAGGATTTATTATTTTATGAACAAAGAAAAAATGGTTACGGAAGAATGAATCCAATTACAGAGCGCGAAATACTGATCAGATTAAATCTTAAATAAGTTTATTAATAACTATTAATTTATCTCTAAATGAAAAAGGGTGTTGAGAAAAGATATCTTCCAGAGTTTGTCTACGGCGCAATTGACGGAATTATTACAACATTTGCAATAGTTGCTGGTGCATTTGGAGCTTCATTAAGCTCTGCAATAGTTTTGATTTTAGGATTTGCAAATTTATTCGCAGATGGGTTTTCAATGGCAGTTTCAAACTATCTATCAACAAAGTCGCAGAAAGAGCTAAACCCAAAAGACAAGCAGGAATATAGCAAAAATCCAAGGCAAACTGCAATAGCCACATTCATAGCATTTGTAATAATAGGATTTATTCCTCTAATTTCATTTGTCTTGGCATTATTCATCCCATTGATAGATGCTCACAAGTTTCTATATTCAATGATATTAACAGGAATTGCGTTCCTGATAGTTGGCGCAGTCAAAGGAGAAATTGTCAAAAAGAGCAAGCTAAGAGCTGCAGCAGAAACATTGATTATAGGCGGAATTGCAGCTTTCATAGCTTATATCGTAGGCTATTTGCTTGAGAAGTTGATAGCCTAATAATATCAAGTCCTTTTATAATAGCAACATTTATATACATTTATCAACCTGAAAATTTATGAGACAAGTAAAATCAACTCCTCATAATCATTTAAGGACATCAAGCCATATAACTAAGGCTGTTGCAAATAGCGCTGTAGAAGTCGCATCCAAGCGTCTTGGAAGAGGAGGAATTTTTGGAGTAATTAATTTCAATCCTTCAGACAGAGAAATAGACCCAAGATGGCAATTATTTGTAGATAATTTAAGCTATGACAAAATAAGTACAGGAAATGGCGTTTATCTTGAAGAGCCAGACATTTTAGTTGTAAGAGGACAAGAAGTTCCGACAAAAGAAGGCTATCATGTTCTCTTAATTGGGACAACTCCAGATCAAAATGTGCAAAATGGAATGTCTCTTGATGATGTTCTTCGTTTAGGCAGGGAATTCAAGGCAAAAATAGATGCAGACCATCCATTTCATAAGCATGGAATTGGCAGTTTTCTTTTCTCGCATCTAGATTATCTTGAACTTTTTGATTCAATAGAAATAGGCAATGGAATTGCAGTTAATACTCGTAATTATAAGAATGCAAATCTTAAAGCTCAAGGTCTTTTTGTGGCTGTGAAGCGCAAATTTAGAGATTCAAAATTGACAGCCTCTGTATCAGATGACGGACATTCAATCTACGAGTTAGGAAGAAATTATTCAATAATTGTGATGCCCCAAGATTATAAGCAATTTAGAGATTCTCCAAAAGAATTAACAGATGCTCTAAAATGCGGATATATTGCTAACAATAACCAAGGTCTTGGATATAAAATGCAAACCTCAAGACGCGGAGCAATAGACCATTATCTTGATTTAATGATATTAATTGCAGCAAAAAAGTTTTTAGGCTGGGACCCTAATAAAAAAACAGCTCCTTTATTTGAAAAATTTGGCATTTCTATCTAAATATGTCGTCTAAAGAAAATAAGATTCTTATTACAGGTTCAAGAGGAGTTGTAGGAAGCGTAATTGCCAATCATCTTAAAGACAATAATTACAAGGTTGTGGAATTAGATATAAATTCAGATAACCCTATTGATATTTTAAATGATAATTTAAATCCTTATTTTATTGGAATTAGTACATTTATTCATTTAGCAGCAAATCCAAATCCATTCATTGAAAAAGAAGAAGCAGATAAGAATATTGAAATGGTAAAAAGAGCCATCAAAGCTTGTAAAAAATCAGGCTCTTTAAGAAGAATAATCAATGCAAGTTCAGTTAATGTCTATCCTTATAGAACTATAGAAAGAATAACAAAAGAAACAATTTTATGCGCAAATACGGCATTTCATCCAGAAGGACATTATGGCAAGGCAAAGATAGAATGCGAGAGGTTATTTGAAGAATATTGCAGGGATAATCATATTTCCTTATTAAATTTAAGATTAGGCTGGATAACAAAGAATGATAGACATCCGCCTCATAAAGAAGACAATCCACATTCAAGAGATTTGGAAGTTGCCTTAAAACATGAAGATTTGAAAAAAATAATGAGAAAAGCAGTTGATTACGAAGGAACTGGCAGTTATGTTTGTATTTCAAAAAGAAAGGGACTTGTTAAAAAAGATATATTATTTCCATTATAAATAAAAGCAAGTTTTTTAAGCACAAAGGACATCAATTAATATGAAGGAAATATTAGAAAATATAATTAAAGAGATATCAAAATTAAAATATGTCTCATGCATTTTTTTATTTGGAAGTCAAGTAAATGGAAAACCAAGAAAAGATTCTGATATTGATATTGCAGTTTTAGCAAAAAATGCCTCTGAAAAAGAAATTTTAAAAATATTGGGATATTCAAATGAAAAAATAGATATCTCTATCTTTTCAAGGCTGCCAGTAATTATCCAATTTAGGATTTTAAAAGAAGGCAAAATTATATTCTGCAGGGACGAGAAGCATCTTCGCGATATAAAAGTTGAGGTTTTTAGAAAATATTTGGATTATTCTTATTTTATCAATCGTTTTTATAAAAGAGTAATTGAAAATGTATGATATTCAAAGAATAGGAAAGACTATTGCAGATATAGAAAAGCACCTAAGGGAGCTGGAAAATTATAATCTAACTTTAGACGACCTATATGAGAGCAAGAACTATCATGCTTCTTCAATGCTGATTTTTGCAATTTTGAATAAATTAATTGACTTAGGTAGCGAGATAATTTCTGCTGAAAAGTTAGGGGCTCCAAACACTTATCAGGATATTATGGTTTTGCTTGCTAAAGGTAATATCATCAATAAAAATAAAGCAGACGAGCTTAATAATCTAATAAGAAAAAGAAATCTCTTTGCGCATTTTTATGATGATATTAATGAAAAAGAACTTTATAAGACTATCAAAGAACTAAAAGTTATAGGGGAATTTTTAATTACAATAAAAAAGAGGATTAGATAAACATCAAATATTTGCGCGCCTCAATAAATTAGCATTTGTTACAACAGTTATGGAGCTTAAAGCCATTGCAATTTCTGCAATAACTGGATGCAATACTCCTGCAACTGCCAAAGGAATGGCAATTACATTGTAAGCAAAAGCCCAGAACAAGTTTTGCTTTATTTTTCTGAAAGTTGCCTTTGATAAATTTATTGCCTGAACAACTCCTATCAATGAGCTTTTCGTCAGAACCAAATCTCCTGCTTCAATTGCAATATCTGTTCCATTACCCATTGCAATTCCAACATTGCTTTGCTTCAAGGCAGGCGCATCATTTATGCCATCTCCAACAAAAGCAGTCATGCCTTGTTTTTGCAATTCCTCAACTTTCTTGGCTTTATCTTCTGGAAGAACATTCGCGATAACATCATCTATTCCAACCTCTTTTGCAATTGCCTTCGCAGTTCTTTCATTATCTCCTGTAATCATAATAGTCTTATATCCCTTATTTTTCAGTTCAGTTATAGCTGCAGCAGAATCATCTTTTACAGAATCAGCAACACCTATTATTCCTACAGGCTTTCCATTTTCAGAAACAATCATTGTAGTATATCCTGAATTTTCAAATTTTTCAGAAACTTCTTCAAATCCTTTTAATGATATTTTTCTCTCTTTCATTAAAGTTGAATTTCCTATTATTATCTTGCTTCTTCCTATAATTCCTTCTACTCCTCTGCCTCTTATTATGCTGAATTTCTTTACTTCCTTATATTTCTTTAATTTCGCTTTTTCAACAATGGCCTTGGCAATTGGATGCTCGCTAAGCTTTTCTAAAGAAGCAGCAATTTCAAGCAAATGAGATTCTTTTATTTTTGAATATATTTTCTTGACTTCTGGCTTGCCTTTTGTAATTGTTCCTGTTTTATCAAATACAACTATCTTTATTTCTTTCATTGTCTGGATTGCTTCGCCTTTTCTAATCAGTATTCCTTTTCTTGCGCCTATTCCAGAGCCAACCATTAAAGCTGTCGGAGTCGCTAATCCTAAAGCGCAAGGGCAGGCAATAACTAATACTGCCACGCCAACGCCAATTGCTCTGCTTAAATCTCCAGAGAAAAACCACCAATTAAGAAATGTCAAAATCGCCAATGATAAAATAACAGGGACAAAAACAGAAGTTATCTTGTCAGCTAGTCGTTGTATTGGAACTTTTGTGCCTTGTGCTTCTTCAACAAGCTTGATAATGTGCGCAAGAAAGCTATCTTTTCCAATTTTAGTTGCTTTTACATATAAAATACCATCTTGATTAATAGTTGCTCCAATAACATTGCTCTTTATTCTTTTTTCAACAGGCATGCTTTCTCCGCTTATCATGCTTTCATCAACAGCACTTTCTCCTTTTATTACAACTCCATCAACTGGAATTTTCTCGCCAGGTTTTATGATAATAACATCCCCAACTTTTACTTCTTCAATTGAAATCTCAATTTCTTTCCTGCCTCTCAAGACTCTTGCTTTTTTTGCTCCTAATTCAAGCAATTTTCTTATTTCCTGTGATGCCTTTCCTCTTGCCTTGCTCTCAACATATTTTCCAGTGATAAAGAAAGCCATTATCATGGCAGCAACACCAGAATAATCATCTACAATTCCTGTAAAGTTTAATATGCCAGTAATATAAGCCACAATTGTTCCAAGTGCAATCAAAGAATCCATATTAAAATAAAATGAAAAAAGTCCGCGCATTCCGCTTTTGATAGTTTCCCAGCCAAAAATAAAAACAACAGGAAAAGCCAATATCAACAAAGTCGCAACAAAATATCTCTCAGGGATAATCTCAAATCCAAAAAGCCTGTCAGAAAGCATTATTATTGCAATAGGTATTGCAAAAATCCAGCCCAAAATAGTCTTTCTAAGCCAAGACTTCATTTCTATATCTTCTAAACTTTCATCAACTTTAATTTCGTGGTGCTCGTGATCCATTTTAATCTTTCTCAATACTGGCAACTTTATACCCTGTTCTCGCAACAGCCTTTTTTAGCTCTTCATCAGAAACAGAATCCTCTGCCTCAACAAGCCCTTTTTTAGTCATAAGACTAACAGAAGCTTCCCTTACTCCCTTGACTTTTTTCAGGCTTCTCTCTATGTTAGAAGCGCATGAAGCGCAGTGCATTCCCATTATTATTAGTTTTATCTTTTTCATATTTTCATCTCTCCTTTATTAACAGCAAAATATTTTTCATAGCAGCCATGAAGGCAGAAATATCTTTCATCATTATCTTCTATCAGCAAAATCATATTCTTGGGGTCTAAAACCATGCCACAAAGAGCACATGCTTGCATTTTATTAGCATCACTAATTAATTTCTGCTTACAAATAGGACAATTTTTATGATTCTTCATTTTACATTTATTCTTTGCATTATTTATTTAAGGCGTTATATATGACTCCAAACAGCCATCCTCCTACAAAGCCTATGATAAAGACTTCTATAAGGCCAATTATAACTCCTGTCCAAGACAAGCTTTTAGTTATCTGATTTAAGTCTATGCCGTGAAAGATATTATCAGCTAAATTAAGCGTTGTTTCAGGTGCAAAAGCAAATAAAAGCGCGCATATAAATGAGATTATGGCAAAAACTACGCCAAGAGCAACTCCTGCTTTCCAAGATTTTAATTCTTTTTCCATATATCATTGCCTCCTTTCAGTTATTGCGTATTTAATTATTTCAATATTACAGCTCTTATGTTTCTTGCACCAATCCTCACATTCACACGCTTTCTTCTTATCAAAATAAGCCATATTGCACTCTCCGCAATAATGGCATTTCATCTTGCTATCAAATTTTACCATTTATCTCCTTCTCCTCCTAACTTCTTGTGGGTGCTGCAATTGTCTAACAAGCCAGACTATGAATAATATCAATGCTATTAATATGACGATCATAAAAAGCCATCCAAAAACAGGCATAGTTCCATAGCCTCCCCAATAATTGCCCATCATGCTCATCATTCCATAGCCATATCTATTATAGCTAAATGTGTTAAATAATGTGCTGATTGCAAATAAGGCAAGAATTATAATCACAATTGTCAATACCAAATTATCATTTCTCATCTCTTTCACCTCCTTTCATAGAATTTAATATATGAACGCAATGCTGCGACATGTGTTTTTCTATAATTCCCATCAAAGGCTTGATAGTCTCTTCATTAATCTTATAATATCTATATTTCCCCTCAATTTCAAATTTTACAAACCCGCATCTTTTCAATCTAGACAAGTTATGCGAAACAGCTGTCTGGTCAATATCAAGCTCTTTCATAATTTCAGAAACATTTTTCTTTCCTAATCTTAAGAGATTAATTATCTTTAGCCTTGGCTCTGAAACCAATGTTCCAAAGAAGATTTTGTAAGCTTCATAAAGCTCTTCCTCTGAAAACCCTTCTTTATGCACATGATGTAATATGTTTTTATTTATCATATGTTATTATAATACATATAGTATTTAAATCTTTCTAAAATTATTCAACAATAATCTTGCCATATGCCATGCCCATTGTGCAGGCAAATGAAAATGTCCCTTTCTTTGTAGGAGTAAATACTATTTTGTCTTCGGGTGTCCTAGCAAGCTTTGAAACTCCAAATTCCTTTATAGTAAATGCTCTCAAGCATCCGTCGACAGAATCATCAAGTGTAATCTCAACTGGCTGGTCTGCTTTTACTTTAATTGTATTAGGATAATAATTAAAATCTTTCATGCCTAAAACTATTTTTTGACTTTCTCCATTTCCGCCCTCTATTGTATTTCCAGTTACAGAATATTCATTGCTTTCTCCCAAATTAAAAAAAGCATATCCTCCAATAAGTAGGACAACTACTAATGCTATAACTCCGAGTGTTGTATTTTTCATATATTTAATAATAACTTGTTATATATAAATCTAATTAAATATAGCACTTCTTGGTCCAAATACCATAATCCATGTGGTTATAGCTATCAGCAAAAATGTAAGCCATATTGTAGAAAATTGGTCTTCTGTAAGCTTTCTTTCAATTTCTCTTGTTTCCTTGTAAATAAGATAATTAAGCCCCGTCATAGTTACTGCACATATTGCAAAAACCAATACTGCGGCAATCTTTAAGTTATCATTAAACAGCATAAATGAAGTCATTGCTCCCATTAAGCCTCCCATGAATCCGGCCATAATGCCCTCCATTACCCCCATTACTCCGCAGCATTTTCCGTTGATAATCCCCATAATAATTCCAAGCGCAACTCCGAAAAATCCTCCAACAAACATGCCATTTGTAGAAGCAACATAAAATCCAGGCAAGAAACCTGCTATCATTCCTATTGTCATTCCAACCATCATTCCGCTCATGCAAGGCAGATCTTTATACGCTCTTATCTGCCTTATTGTCGGCATGATTAAAGCAAAGCTCAATGCAGAGAAGAAAAGATAAAAGCCATATTTAGGAAAAAACTCATCAATTCTCTTAAATTTGAAATAATACAAAATACCCAAAACAACAAGAGAGGTAATCAAGGAATAAACTATTGTTTTGATAAGCTCTCCTTCTACGCCTTGCCCGTTCAATTCCTTAACAAACTTCTTGAATGTCATTTATAGAAATAAAGCAATTAGCGATTATTTAAATTCTCTTCTTTTCATTTAGTGAAAACAACAATAAGTTTTAATATTACTATTAGTTATTTATAGCTTAAAGAGGAAAAATGCCATACGCAGTAACCCACATATTAGTGCCTTTGTTATTAGTCGCTCTTATTAGAGATTTTTATTTTAAAAAGAAATTCTCATTGCATTATGTTCTAATAGCCGGCATAGCTGGAATTTTGCCAGATCTTGATATAGCTGCATTCTGGGTATTGTATTTCTTTAATTTTACATTTGAACAAATTCATAGAACAATCCTGCATTCACTATCTATACCATTGTTATTCCTTTTAATTTCTATTTTGTTTAAGAAAATGAATCTCCCTGCAATAGGAAGACATAAGCTGAAATTAAATATAATTTTCTTAATGATAGCTTTTGGAAGTTTCACTCATCTTATTTTAGACTCAATCACTGGAGAATTAATTGCCCCATTTTGGCCATTTAGCAGTTTAAGCATGGGAGTGGATATTATACAATATTTGCCAAAAGAATTTCAAGATTTAATCTTGCCTTCAATTGATGCAGCTTTGTTAATAATTTGGCTTATCTATTTGGAAATTAAGCATAAAATTAGCGATTTTATTTAGACTTTTTCTTCTTCTTAAACCTCAAAGCTATTAATAATCCTATTAAAATAAACAAAAGAGCAAAGAACAAGACAATAATCTGATAATAAAATGGCAGGCTGCCCAAGAAAGCAAAAACAAATGCAAATGGAGATATTCCAATAAGAGTAGCAAAGAAATAAGTCCTAAACTTTATGCGGCTGAACAATCCAAGAATATAGCTCAATATATCAACAGGAATTGCCATTCTCAAGAACACAATACTCCAAAAGATATGATGCTTAGGTATTCTATCTGCAATTTGTTTAACCTTAGCCAATGGAGCAAACTTTTTTACCAAAGGCATTCCATACTTTCTCGCAAGCAAGAAAGCAACAACAGCTCCCAATGTCCAGCCAATAATGCTCAAAATAGCTGCAAATACCCATCCCCATAAATTAGAAGCAATTGACAAAAGAGGCATGGCATTGACAGGCGCAATAACAGTAGCAATAACTAAAATCAAAACATAAGTCAGCATGCCTGCAAGGCTATTATCTACAAAATAGCTTGTATTGATAAAATTATTCTGAACAATATAAGATGAAAAAATAAAGAAAGCAACTATAATTAAAATGCCAATTATTGATTTAGTTCTATCATTCATATTAATTAGAATTATATTCAATCAAGATACTATCTTCATCTCTCATGATATAATCTCCAAATTCATTATTTTCCTTTCCATTTACACTCATTCTCAATACTCCAGAATTAGCGCAATTTTCAAATATGCACTGCGAATTAAACTCTTTTCCCCAAACTTCAAAAAAGTCGTCTAATTTAAAGTCCCTGACACATGCGCCTTCCATGTGAACTACTCCATCTGGCTCATGAGTATGAACAGGCCTCATGATTCCTGCAGATATACCTATGTTAGGAGGTATAAGCTCAAGCTGCCCATTTATCAAAATTCTAAGATTAGCATGAATATGCAATTTCAAATTAGTGTGTCCGCCTATATTCATTTCAGCTGCAGGCGCAGTTTTGCATGCTCTTGATTCAGAAATAGCACCAATAACTGCCCACAATATAAAGACAAAAATCGCTCCAATTACAACAACATAAACTATCCTGCTTTTTACCTTGCTTTTGTCAACTTTATGATGAGTTACATTAGAAGAGTGCTTGGCAGCATTGTGCTGGCTTAATCCTTCTGCATCTTTAAAAGTTCTATCACAAGTTTCACATCTTACCTTCTCTGCCATTTTTACAAAAAATAAAAAAATAAAAAAAATTCTTAAAGCTCTGCATCTATTGCCTGCTTAAATGCACTAAATGGTTGTGCACCGCTCAACAATTTTCCGTTAACAAAGAATGCTGGAGTTCCCTGCACACCTGCAGCACTTCCATCAGCTAAATCTTTCTGAATTTCACTCTTGTATTTATTGCTGTCAAGGCAGCTGCCAATATCATATCCTAATTCCTTAGCCCACTGTTTTAATTCAGTGTTTCCAAATTGAGCTGTCTTAGTAACAGGTCCGTTCTCGGTTCCGCTGTCTAAAACATTTCCTTCTGCAAATATCTTATCATGCATTTTGAAGTAAGCTTCATCTCCGCCCTTCTCTCTTACACATTCTGCAGCTATAGCGGCAGGGGTTGCAGCAGGATGAATGCTGTCCAATGGAAAGTCCCTATAAACAAAACTAGCTTTTCCAGTATCAATATACTCTTTCTTTATCAAAGGAAAAGTCTCTGTCCAGAACTTTCTACAGAATGGGCATTGATAATCTGAAAATTCAATGATAGTAACAGGAGCATCTTCATCTCCCAAAACTGCGTCATCATCAATACTTACTTCAGCCCTGGCATTCTGTCCAGGAAGCTGTTCTCCAGGATTATTTACTACATTTCCTGTAGGAGAGCCATTGTCTCCCTTGTAGAACATGAAAGCGCCAATAATTAAGACTGCAAGCAAAAGAAATGTTGAATATTTCCATAAGCTATCTTTCTTTATAGTTATAGTATCTTTTGAGCTTTCTATTTTCACGCTTTTATTCTCTTCACTCATTTCAACCTCCTTTCATCTGTCTTTACCATGATTTTTATGAATCATCATATGTTTTAAATATTGCTATTTTTTCTTGCTCGCTTTTTTCATGTTTTCTTTCACTCTAAATTTCGTCATTTTAGTTACTAAACTAAAAGGTATTGGCTCGTCAATAGAAAATCTAACTCCTGCCTTTGAAGTGGAATATCCTGCTAAATCTTTTTTAAAGGCCTTAATCGCAGATGAATAAGCATAAAATCCAATATGCTCTTTGTGAGCAGCATAGTATAGCAATATCCCATGGAATCTTAAAGCAGGCATTCCATAGCTGATTATCTCTTCTGCTTCAGGAGCAGCTCGCCTTACTGCCTGCCTTAGCTTTCTCAATTTATCTCTAAAGTTTGCAGGACAATTAGCAATATATTCTCCAGTTGTCTTAGCCCTCTTTTCCATAGAATTAATAATAATTTTAATTATTTAAAATTATGGAGTATCTCTCAATTACAGAAAGCTTTAAAAACTATAGTTCCTATAGTAACTATAGATTAAAATGGAAATAACAACAATACAATTAAGCAAAGAAACAAAAAATAAGATTTCTTCATTCGGCGTAAAAGGAGAAAGTTATGACGAGATTATTAAAAGAATTTATTCTCTCGCTGTTAAAGAGCAATTGAGAGAATTTTTAATGTCTGACGAAGGATATGTTCCTATTGAAGAGGCCATAAAAGAGGCAGATAAAAAATGGCCAAGGTAGTTATTGCAGAAAACTTAAAGGACGAAATTTTAAAGAAGTTCAAAGAGGAATCAAAAAAGATATTTAGATTAATGTATTCTTTTGGAGAAAATCCGCATAAAGGAAAAGAATTAGGGAATGCTGGAGGAATAGTTATTAAAGAGTCAAGATATAAAGGGTTTAGATTTTACTTCATTACAGATGGATACAAGCTAAAAGTTATGAGTGAATCAGATTTAGTAGGTTTATTAATAAAATTTGTCAGAATGTCTGACAAAAAAGATCAGCAAAAAACAATTAACGAGATTAAAAGAATATTAGTTAATTTTGGTCCTGAAGGATTTAAATGATAAGCAAATTAATTCTTCTCAACATATTTTCCGCACTGAAAACATGATTCTTCCATATTCACTTATTAAGATAGTACATTGTTTTATAAGCTTTTTCAATTAATTCTTTCAATACTTTTATATCAACATCTTCTAAATTTTTTATATAAATGCAGCTGCCAGAGCCTAATTTATATTTTCCTAAATTTTTTAATAATTCTTTGAATTTATCAACTCCAGGCATGATATACAATGTAAGAGCTTGTTTTCTTGGAGAAAAACCAGCCAAAGGCCAATCTCCTTCTTGCTTGCTTCTTTCTGACTTATAATGATATTTTCCAAAACCAATAATGCTCGTGCCCCACATTTTAGGCTTTTCTTTTGTTGCATCTTGAAAAATTTCTAACAATTTAAAAGAATCTTCTCTTTTTTTCTTATCAGA
>CAYUCQ010000007.1:12672-24953 GCA_964443535.1 Candidatus Woesearchaeota archaeon | reverse complement strand
ATAATTTCTTTGCTATACTTGCAATTATTTTAAATGGCTGCGCCACTGAAGCAGATATTCCCTTCGTCTTTGCAGTTATCTCTGCTAAATCAAATGTCTGCGCTAAATTTCTTGTTAGAAAACTAACTCTATTAGTCAATGCGTCAATTCTTGCTCCTTGAGTCACTATCTTAACTAATCCTTTTATTCTTGTGGTTAACTCTACTAAATCAAATGTCTGCGTCAAAGACCTTGTAATAGTGAATATTCTATTTGTTAAGCCATCAATCTTTACGTTTTGAGTCAGTGTTCTAAATAGTTTTCCTGTTCTTGTTGTTATCTCTGACAGGTCTAAATTCTGGGCAACTATCTTTGTAACTGTCTTTGTCGTATCAATCAAAGAACTTACTAATACATTCTGAAATACATCAACACTAAAGAAACTGACAGAAACACTAGATGTAGAGCTATCTGCAGTTAATGTTACTCTTTGAGCTATAGTTCTAAAGAGTGAAGCTATTCTTCTAGTAGAATCTCGAGCCACTATATTCTGCACTACAGAAGCACTAATAGTCTTTATTCTTTCTGTAATCGCGCCAATTGTAAATTGCTGTACAACTCTCTTTGGAAATAATCCCTGTCTATTCGCAAAGTCAAATATATTCAATGATTGAAACTGGCTTCTAAATATCGCAGCTATTCTATTAGTTAAGCCGTTAATGATTATGTTTTGTACATTAATTCTGATAAATCCTCCTAATTTGCCGTTAAAGTTAGATGCAGAAACTCTCTCTATCAAATTCCTGCTGAATTCAGAGCCAAATGAGAAAGTAAAGTTGCTATTATTAAACGCCTGATTTCCAGTCTTGTCAACAGCTAAATAGTTCCAGAAAAATGTGCCGGAATAATTTAAAGTATATGAAAGATTTGCAGTTATGCTTCCATTTCCTAATGTAGTAAAGTTTACTCCTATTAAATCATTTGAAGAGTTCCAAATATGAAGAGTGGCGTTAGTTACATTCACTCCATCTGTAAATCTTGCTTGGAAATAAGTTGTGTTTGTAACTGTCGTTGAGGCGTTTGCAGGAGAAAGCAGGAATACTGCAGGGCTCGTCGCGTCAACGCCAGTGCCTGCCCATGATACCAAGCTTATATTATCTCTCAAAATAGGAGAATAGAAATTGTTAATTCCGCTTCCATTTCTGCTTGATAGAAAATCAAATTCCAAAGTTACATTAAATGTAGAAGTGGAAACATCAAACGTCTTTAAGCCATTATCTCCGTCACTTAAGTTCGTCCAGCTGGTATTGGCAATCCATTCTCCAGACGAATCAAACTGCCTTAATCTCAAGGAGATATTAGTGCTGAATAAAAGAGTGGTATTAGTGGTAATATTTACCTTGTCTATGCTTCCATCTTGTGATATACTATTGTTTGACATAAATAATATTGCAGGAGTTCTATAGCGGGCAGATTGGTTGGAAAATATTTTATTTATTTCTACATTTGACAAGCTTCTATTGAATATCATGACTTCATCAATTCTTCCTGCAAATTCCAGTCCAGCCAAATGGTCGGATCCAATAGTTAGCAAGCTTGTCCTATTTTGAGTATTAAACGCAACTATGTTTGAATTATTAAGAAGTCCGTTTAAGAAAACATAAATTCCAGTCGTGTTTCTCATGCAGGCAAAATGTATCCATGTTGAATCCCTTATAGATATATTAAAAGTAGTTGAAACCTGTTGAACCCCGACTCCTGTTTGTCCAAAAAGACAGTCTACAGTATCTCCGCCATTGCCATTAATTTCAGCAGCATACTGATAAACAGGCGTGTCCGAAATGCCATTAGTCCATGGTTTAGCAAAAATAGCATGGTCTGCCTGGTCATCTGTCCTATTTATCCAAGCCATGAATGTAATGCTCTCATTAATATCTAAAGATTTAGAATTAGAAATATTAATGTAATGATCTCCATCAGCAGAAGGAAAGTCATATGCTCCTCCTATATAACCAAAATCTGAACCCCATACCATACTCGCAGGATTGTAAATTCTCGCATCATTGCTATTATTAGTATAATCAAATGTTGTATTAAATCCTGAAACAAGAGTATGATTAACATCAAAAGGAAGATACAAAACTAAAGAAGAGTCATTTAATGTAGTATGATGCAATGGATAAGGTTCAAGAGTTACCTTCTTAGGTAGATTAGAGTCAAAACTAAATGTCACACTCTCTGTATAATTTCTATTGCCTACACTATCATTAGCATAAATACTGAATATGTAACTCCCGTCTGCAATAGAATTATTCGTATAATTAAATAATATGCCAAAAGGCGTTCTCTCATTTCCAGTCATTGAAAAATTATTTATTCCTCCATTCATGCTGAACATAATGCTTCCATTCTCGTTCAAAGAAACATTAAAGTCAAGAGGTAGATTTTCTTCAAGATAAGTTACATTTTGAGGAATGTTTACAGTTATTAATGGCGGGAAATTATCATATTCCAAAGTAAGATTGCTTATATTAAACGCCTGATTTCCAGTCTTGTCAACAGCTAAATAGTTCCAGAAAAATGTGCCGGAATAATTTAAAGTATATGAAAGATTTGCAGTTATGCTTCCATTTCCTAATGTAGTAAAGTTTACTCCTATTAAATCATTTGAAGAGTTCCAAATATGCAAGGTAGCGTTAGTAGCATTTTCATTATCTGTAAAGCGCGCGCTGAAATAAGTTGTATTTACAACAACTTTTGAATTATTTGCAGGAGAAAGTAGGAACACATTAGGGGGCGCAGTATCGCGCTGTGGACAAACTCCATTCCACTCGCTTCCGTTTGTGTAATAAGTCTTAAATACGCTCTTTCCAGTACTATTCGTATAAGCCACTACAAAAGTGCCCAAGCACAAAGAATTTCCATTAATAGGAGTTTTTCCTATAACTCCTAAATTAGGATATGTAGTATTTGGATTTGATTCTATTAAAATATTTCGTGTCCTAATGGTCCCATTTTCATCAAATACAGTTGCATTTATTTTATTCTCGGCTTGCGTCCAATATACTAAAACAAAAGAATCAGACAAATTTCCATCTTCTCTTACAGCCGCCAAATCAACTCTCGCACTTGTGCCTGCAATAGTAGTTAAATCTCGGGCAGGCCACACGACAGTGCCATTTTTTGAAGTGTGAACAGAGTAAGTTATATCTGCATCAGCCCCATCATAAAATGCTAAGGCAAATTTATCATCTTTAGCATCTCCGCTGTCATTCTTTATCGCAGTTATAGCTACATCATTGATTGTTCCAGACGCTCCATCAATAATTGTTCTGCCAATCAATGCAGTGCCAGAAACTGGAGGATAGGCAATATAAGCTATCACATTTCCGCCTGTTCCATCGTCAAACCATATTCCTGCATATAAAGAGCTGTTAATTCCAGCGCATTTCAAAATATTTCCGCCAGAACTGCCAGCAGTTGGAGTAGCAGTAGTGTCAGCTCCAATTTCTCCAACATTAACAACACCTGAATTATTATAAACTATTATATCAAAATCTCCTTCTGTTACATCCATGAAACAATAAGCAAATTGGTTTCCCATGGCAGCAATAGAAACCTGTGTTGCATTGACTGTTGTTGACGCAGATGTTTGAACTTCAACCACTGTAGGCCCAGTCACTAAAGTGAGATTATTTGTATAAATCGCAAACCAAGTAGCAGTTCTATTATTCCATCCAAGCACAAAATTTGAAGAATTTATAGAAGCAAGAGATATATATGAGAACTTGTCTACTTTTGTATTTACAGTAACTCTAGGTCCTATTGGAGCGCCAGTAGTATTATACACTCTCAATGTAAGATTAGCATTAGATATCCCGGGCTGTACTCCGCTTGGCAGCAAAATAGAAGCATAAACAAAAGTGTCATTTGTCAAAGGAGCTAATGCAATATTAGATGATGCGCTGTCATTGACTAAATATTGAGGGTCAGTCATGTGATCAAATTGAACGCTGCCGCCTAAGACTTGCAAATCAAATGTATCTTGGCTCCCAGTCAAATTAGTCAAATATATAGTGGTGTACTCATAAAATAAACCAACTTTGGCGGCAAGTGCTAGTTCTATTATCAATTTCATAAACATTTATCACAGGATTTCCACTTATGATTCTAGGATAAATAGTAATATCTCTATCATTTGTCAAATTCCTCTCAAACTTTATTCTTACATATTCCTCGCTCTTGATTTTTTTGCTCCATTTATCATCAAGTTCTCTGACTCTTTCGTAAATATTAGAGATAATTTTCCTATCTTTGCTTAAATGCTCTGCAGAAATAATATTTACGACTTCTTTATCAAAATAATGTCCTGCTGCTTCAGAATTTGCATCCCCAATGCTCTTGCCGCTTCCTTTAGAAATTGTAAATATAAATATCATCATTCCTATAAATAGCAAAGCAAACATTGCAAAAACCATTAATCTCCCAATTTTATTCATTGTTTTTCACCTCCCTTTATTTTCCGATGCCCTATGGAATGGGCCTTTCTAGGAACATTCCAATAAGGCGACTTGCACTTAGGGCAGACAAATGGCTTATGAGAAGAATTGACTCTTGAAATCCACCTATGAGCGCATCGCTCACAGATATAGCCGTCTATCTTAATTTCACCCATTTTATAATTATAAAATAAGTTTTTTAGTTTTATAAACCTTCCTAATAGTATTTTAACAATAAGGCTATATTATAGATATATTACTATTAGTATATTAAATTACAAGGGGATAAAATCAGAGTCTGAAAATTCAAGTTAAAAAATTAGAAATAAAAAGCCTTAGGACAAATTCTCAAGATAATAGTTTTATATTAAAACATCCTATCAAATTTACCATACAACAATATTAACATTTAAAAAATTACATTTTTCGCTATTTATTTTCGTTTCTTGCTAAATAATTAAATAAAAGAATTAAGATATAAAGACGGTCCAGTTAACAGTAAGCTGGTCCCCAGATGTTCCATCAAGAGTAACATCATTAAACTTATTGACTGCAAACATTGTTCCGTTCCAACCAGAAGCTATTGCAGTCTGATTAAATAATGCCGTTGCGTTTAATTGTAAATTAGCAACTCCACTTGAAGTGAATGTCGTAAATATGCTATAATTTCCTGCTACATTAGGCAACAAGGTAAATGTTCCTACTTGTCTTGATAATCCATTAGATATAAATTCCTTATTATTAGGACTCTCTGTCCCGCCGCCAGCATTAGTTCCATTAGTAAAGCCCATGCCCACGCCTACATTTTGAGATGATCCACATCCTGCAGTTGCGTTGCATAACGCGATTATAGTAAAGTTACCATTGCTTGTAGTAGTTCTAAAAGCTCCTAAGAAATCTCTTGTTAAGTTTAATCCTATATAAGTGATGTTATTATGTTCGCATCCTATCTCTTCTTTCATTCCAGTTTTACCATGGATTTTTGTAATACATACAACTCCATCATAACTAACGCTTGTCTTTACAGAAGGTGCGTCAGCAACAGCCAAAGTTGTTGAAAAAACTGGAGAATTAAAAATAGAATAAACTGCTATTAGTAAAAACAAAGCCGTAACAGGCAATGCCAACAGAATCTTATCACCCTTTTTCATCTTGAATTAATAGACAAAAGAGCCAAGCATATTTAAATCTTTCTATTAACTTTGTTTTATATAAAAGCATTTATAAATAATATTCAACAAATAGAAAAATGAAAAAAGAAATTGCCAAGCATGTTGCATTCGTCCTCGCTATTTTTATAATTTACATATTAGCAATAAATATAGCAAGTTCTTTTTTCTCATTAAATTTCCAAATAGGAAGCAGATTTGATGCAGCAGAAATAAAACAAGATAACACAATAGAAGAAGCAAAATTAACTGATGACGTCAGCATTCAAGTATCAAGAAAAAGATGGTACGGCAAAATTTATGAATTATTAGGCAGTGAAGGAAAAACTTCAAATCTTTATCTCTTAGGATTCATCAAACTGCCATTAGTAAATGAAGGTTCAAGTTACATTATTTATCATGTTCTTTTCTTAATAGCAATATTAATTTATATATCCGCAGTCACAACAGTTAAATTAATAAACTATAAAAAATACAGATATTATTATATGTAAGAAGAGGAAAATGAAAAGCGAAAATAATTGGGTTAAAATTGCTTTATGGGTTGTAGGTGGATTTGTATTCGTCATTCTAACACCAGAACTGCGAGATTTAGTATTATTCATAATGCTTGGAATGCTTTTAACGAGAATAAAAAGCAACAAGCTCTTCTAAGCAAATAGTTTATAAACGATATTTTCTTAAATAAAATATGGGATTAGACATATTGTTCTGGCCTTTTGCAGCAGCCTTTGCAGGCGCATGGTTTTTAGTAGGTCTTGCTATTCTGGCATTCTGGATATGGATGCTTGTTGATTGCGCAAAAAGAAAGTTCAATAAAACTATGGAAAAAGTAATATGGCTTGTAATAATCGTCATTGCTCATTGGATTGGCTCTTTAGTTTATTTCATTGTAGTAAGATCTTACAATCCAAAGGGCTTGCTAAAAAAGTAAAATGAACCCAGCATTTCTCTATGCAATTTTAAGCGTCATCCTCGTAAGCTTAATTTCTTTTATAGGAATATTTATCCTGCTTGTAAAAATAAAGAAAATTAATAAGTTCTTAATTTATCTAGTGAGTTTCGCAGCAGGCGCTCTTCTCGGAGATGCATTTATTCATATCATCCCAGAACTAATAGAAAGCAATAGTTTCACTCTTGCAACTTCTTTTTATATATTATCAGGAATAGGAATAATGTTTATCCTGGAAAAATTTGTTCACTGGCAGCATTGCCATCGTAATATTTCTGAAAAATCTCATGTTCATCCATTCGCATACACAAATTTAATAGGAGACGCTCTTCACAATTTTATTGACGGAATAATAATAGCAGGAAGCTATATTGCCTCTGTAAAAATTGGCATTGCCACGACAATAGCAGTTGTTCTGCACGAAATTCCGCAGGAAATAGGAGATTTCGGCATTTTAGTTCACGGAGGATTTTCAAGAATGAAAGCCCTTATGCTTAACTTTGCTTCAGCGCTCTTTGCTCTTCTTGGAGCATTAATAACATTTGCGCTGTCAAGCAAAATAGGAAATATAGAAGCAATACTTCTGCCAATTGCAGCAGGAGGATTTATCTATATTGCAGGCTCTGATTTAATTCCTGAATTGCATAAAGAAACAAACGTAAAGAAATCTCTTATTCAGCTAATATCTCTGATAATAGGCGCCCTAATAATAAGCTCCTTGCTATTCTTAGAATAAGATTATTAAAGGTTAAGGGGTCTTGATTCTCAAAGGGCTCGTAGTATAACGGCAATATGCACGAATGGCATTCGTGAAATCCGGGTTCAATTCCCGGCGAGTCCATGCCTCATATATGTGGAATCGACGGCACTAAGACGGCAGTCTTTCAGCCGGTGAGTCCATGTTCAATATAAAAATCCATGGGCTTGTAGTATAGTGGCAATACGCATCGTTCGCAACGATAAAACCCGGGTTCGATTCCCGGCAAGTCCATTAAAATTAAAGTCATAATGGACTGACGGCACTAAAACTGCTGTCTTAGAATATTTCGCCGACGAAAAAAATCCCTGGAGAGAAACTATTATAAACTCTAATTTCTTAATTTCTAAATGTCTAAGACAATAGGCATTATTTCAATAAAAGGAGGCGTAGGCAAAACAACAATCGCAGCATCGCTTGCGTCTGACTTAGCGCACAACTTCAATAAAAAAGTTCTATTAGTTGATGCCAACTTTTCTGCTCCAAATCTAGGGCTTCATATGGACATTGTAGAGCCTTCAAACACAATCCATGAAGTATTGGCAAAAAAAGCAAAAATAAAAGATGCAATTCATTCACGCTTCGGAGTAGATGTTATTCCAGGAAGTTATGTAGCAGATTATGAATTAAATCCTCTCAAGCTAAAAAAAGAGCTAAAAGAAATAAAAGGCAATTATGATTTCGTAATATTAGACTCTTCTCCAAGCTTGAACATAGAAATACTGTCAACTATTTTCGCTTCTGACAATTTATTCATCGTAACAACACCAGATTATTCAACTCTTTCATGCTCAATAAAAGCCACAAAGTTTGCTCAGCAATGCGGAAAAGAAATTTCAGGAGTCATAATCAATAAAATCCAGGAGCCTCGTTATGAATTCTCTCTAAAAGACATAGAAAACGCCCTTGAAGCTCCTGTAATTGCAAAAATTCATTATGATAAAAATGCCCAAAGAGCATCTTTCCTCCGAGTTCCGTCTCCTTTATATAATAAAAAATCAAGTTTGTCTCGGGAAATAAATGCAATAAGCAGGGCACTGACAGGAAACATGGAAAAAAAATCATTCTCGCAATGGCTTTTTGCTTCAACTAAAAAAGAAGTAGTCAATCGCCAGCTCTTGAAAGAAAGTTTTTATAATAGAGAATTCTCATCCTGATAAATGAAAGATAAAAATTGCATATTCTGCAAAATAGCAAGAAAAGAAATGCCTGCGCAATTTATTTCAGAAACAGATAACTTCATAGCTATTTTAGATGCAAATCCAAGATCAGAAGGGCATGCGCTTATCATTCCAAAAAAGCACTACGTTACTCTTCTTGATATTCCAAATACATTGGCAAAAGAAATGCTTGAGCTGATAAAAAAAGTATGCTTAGATATTCTTGAAAAAAAGCAGGGCGATGGATTCAACATAGTCATGAATAATCTTTCTCCTGCAGGCCAGGTTGTAATGCATGCCCATGTCCACATTGTTCCAAGAAAAGAAAAAGACGGCTTGAGAGCACTTGCATAATATGGAAGCCTGGATAATTTATGCCATAGTCTCTGCAGTTCTGACATCTGCGGCAACAATTGCGCAGAAAAAAACACTGCTGAAAGAGCATGCAATGGAATTTTCAGCAGTCCTTGCTATCTTGACACTTTTTATTTCACTTCCATTTATTTTAGTAATAGACTATTCACAATTACAATTAACTCCTATAATAATTATTTTCTTCTCGTCAATTCTCGGCTCAATAGGTTTTCTATTAATAATAAAAAGCATAAGGCACATGAACATAACAGAATCACTTCCATTACTAGCATTAGAGCCCGCAATAATAGCAATTCTATCTTTCATCTTTTTGAAAGAAACTCTTAATATAAGTCAAATCATTGGAATTGGTTCTCTAATAGTAGGAATTTACATTCTTGAAAAAGGAACAGCAAAAAAGAATCAAAAAATCATAAAGAAAGACAAAAAATTAAAATATGTGGGATATATTATCTTAGCTCTGTTCATTTACAGCATAACCTCTCTCTTTGACCGAGTCGTATTATTTAGATATGACATGCAGACAGAAGCATATATTGTTTTTGTCCATATTTTTATCGCCTTCCATTTCATATTAATGTTAAATATTTTCCACAACGGAAAAAAAGATATAAGGCATGGCTTAAAAAAAGCAGGCTGGTGGATATTTTTAATCGCCCTGCTAACATTAGGTTATCGCTTAGCACAAGCAGAAGCAGTCAAGCTCGTGCCTGTAGCTCTTGTCCTTTCAATAAAAAGGCTCTCAATCCTATTCACAGTAATGATAGGCGGAGAACTCTTCCACGAGGAAAATCTGCTAAGAAAAGTAATAGCTACTTCAATAATAATTGCAGGCGCATTGCTGGTTATATTGTAAATAATAGATTATAAGAGCAATAAAGACTTTCAATTATTATAATCCCAAATCAAGTAGCCTAAAAGTCCTAACATTGCTATAATTAAAATAATCCAATCAATTGGTATGGAGAGAATAACACAAGTCGCTTTCATTATGAAAGTAGCACTCCCTAAATCTTGTTTAATAACCTCACAAACATTATCTTCTAAAATACTTCCCAAAGGGATACCTATTATTATAGAAAGTATAATCAAAACCCACTTATTTGCCATTGAAAAGAAGAATAATCTGAGTTAATAAATAATATGTATAGATTGTCTTTTTCAGAGAAGTTATATCTCTTTATAGAAATGGCTGTGAGGGGAATTGAACCCCCGACCTCCTGCTTATGAGACAAGCGCTCTGCCACTGAGCTACACAGCCGAAATTATCTAATACAATTACTTTTTAAACCTTCAACTTTTTAAAAAAGCCAAGGATTTGCATTCCAAATCCTTTTAAATATCAACACCTTGTAAAATCATGGCAGAGCTTTCTCCAGAAACAGTTACAGAATTAATAAAAGAAATAGGAAAAATAGGAAGCTGGATTCAGGCAGTTGGCCTAGTGATAGTTCTTTGGCTTGTCTTTCAGATAATAATTTTGATAAACAATAGAATAAAAAGAAAACAGCTTTATATTATAGAAGAGCGCCTAAAAAACATAGAAAAAAAGCTTGATGTCAAACTGAAAAAGCGCTAAACTCCCAATACAATATCCATTGTAGAAATATTTGTTGTCTTGCCTTCTTTTTCAAATGAGTCGCTTGATATATGGATATTTTTCACTTTAATGCCTCTTTTATCAAGCGCTCTTTTTGAGACTTCAGCAGCATCAACTGCTTTTGATATAAACTTGCCTCTTGATTTTATTATGACTTCAGAAGCATTTCTTTTGTTGAATTGCATTATAACGCTTTTGACATAATTAACCAATGGCTTGCTTCCAATAAAAACTATATTAGCGTCATCACTCTTCTCGCCTCTAAAGTTTTTTTCTTCAGTTTCAAGGATGTCATCCATTTTACTTTGTGTTAATCTTTAATGAGTTAGTCTTTAATAATCTAGCCATATAGCCTGCTATTCTATTCCTTATAGGCTTGGAGGGCATTGTATCGTTTAATAGTCTTTTGTTGCGCGTAAAATCAGAGCTAAAGCTATTCTCTCTTTCAAGCAGCTGCCTTGCAGCCCTTTTAACCATGATTGATTTTATTCTTCCCATATACTATCCTGAAAATAGGCATTTATAAAATTTTGCTTTATAGAAAGCATGATATAGAGATTATTCTCTATTTTCCCCATTCGCAATGCATCCAGCCCGAAAGGCAAGAAGATTCTCAATATAAACCTGTCTTTTATCTAATTCTTCAATAGGCTTTTCAGAGGTTTTAGCATAAACCTCTACTCCATGATATTCCCTTGAAAGAAATTTAATCTTTTCATCAGGACTAAAATCTTCAAGTGTTTTTCCCATAAAACATGAATGCTGTTCAAGCTTATAAATTATACTCCATCAACGCTGACTCTATCAAATCTTATAAGATTTCTCCATTCTCTAAGATAATCTTTCGCTTTCTTGTTAAGCTCTCCGCTTGATATAAAATACATTGGCATCTTTTCAGCCTGTGCTCTTTGCAGGCTGATTTCAAAATCTTTGTCTTGAATAACTTTCTTGTCTCTTGCTATCAAAAAAAACTCCTGCTTCCCAAAAATAATATCAAATCTTATCTTGGCAATGAATTCTTTTTTCTTGTCAGAAATAACATCCATTATCTCAATATCTTTTTCTGTAAGATATTCTCTTATCCTTGCTGAAAAGACGCCTCCTTCGCTCTTCTTTTCTTTCTTCTCAACCTTTTTCCTTGCAATTTTTTTAATAAGCTCTGTTTTTAATGGTTCAATCTCTTCCTTTATTTCAGCTATTTCCGTCCCCTTTTCCAAAACTTTTTCAGGCTCTTTCTTGTTCTCTTCAACTTTTTTCTCTGATGTATTGGCATCAGCAATTTTCTTAACCCCTAATTTATCTTCTATAATGCTTTCCATCTCTGCATCAGGCAAAACAAAATATTTCCAGAAAAGCTTTATCTCTCCCTCTGACCTTACTCTAACTGGAATAGCAAAATCTTTTATCGCCCTAAGAGCAACTCTCAATACAGGAGTCTGCTTTGTGTCTTCCAAAATCTTATTTTTCTGCAAAGATAATAAGGCCTGCTTTTCTCTTGTATTAAGATGCTCAGAAAACTTCTCCAGAGAACTCTCCTGCCCTTCAATATAATAAAGAGGCGAGCTTCCCACTTTCATGTCGCTCATTTTAAGCTTCTTCTCCCCATATAATTCAGAAAGAAAAGCTCCAGCAAACAAAGGCTCAACTCCAATTGCCCTAGCAATATTTACAGGCAAAGAAGGCCCTATTGTCTTAAGCAAAGAAAGTATCTTTTCCTTGCTCTGCTGCACATTAGTTGGATTCAACATGATATATCAAAAATCCATTGTTATTATAAATTTTGTTGTCAT
>CAYUCQ010000007.1:0-12572 GCA_964443535.1 Candidatus Woesearchaeota archaeon | reverse complement strand
ACGCCAAGCAATAATTTCTTCTTTGTTGAATGCGCCACTCTATTTTTCGCAACAAAATCATGCCATTTCAATGTCTCGCTTTCCCTGACAGCATATACGATCCAGTTTGCATGATCTTGTCCAGGCTTTACTCCCTTGCCATAAACTCTGAATTCAGCGCCGAATTTCAATGCAGTTTTTACAATATATCCTCTTCTTCTCAAATCCTTGAAAACAGCAAACTTCTCTTCAATCTTTTTGTCAATCCGCCTTGCTCTTTTAATCAATTCGTCAAAATCAATTTCCTTGTTTTTAAAAAAAACCTGCATTTTCTTAAGAGAAACAAGATATAATGCCTCTGCAAGCATATATTCTACTCCCCTGTCTGTTCTCTCGCCAAATCTTGATTTCTCATGCAAACTAAAAGCATCGCTGGCTTTTGATAATATTCTATCTCCGCTGAATTGCGCAGTTATCATAAATGTTCAAGTAAAAAGAAATATTTAAACCTAACACAAGCAAAAAGACTTAAAAACGAGCTGTTTCACTATAGCTAATGGTAAATGAATTTGGAGATTTTAAGGAAATAAAGGAAAAGCCGCAGGAGAATGCGCCGCAGGAGCAGGAAGTCTCGGCAAGAATCCGCCTTCCAAGAAAAGGAGAAATAGTTGGCCGAGTAGTCCAGCGCCTTGGCGGCAATAGAATGGACATTAAATGCACTGACGGAAAGTCAAGAAACTGCCGCGTGCCTGGAAGATTGAAAAGAAAATTATGGCTTAGAGAAGGAGACTATGTAATAATCACTCCCTGGGCAGATGACGACGAAAAAGGAGATATAATATTTCAATATAACAAGAACGCAGAGCATCAATTGAAAAAATACGGCTTGACAAAGAACTTAGAGGAAAGATTTTAAATCAGAAATCATTAAGCTCTTTGATGGAAGAAAACATGGTTTATTTTCTAGTCAGCCATGCACTAGCATTTACAGGAACATTAATAAGATCAGGCTTGGAAATAATTCTCTCAAGCAAAAGAAAAAGCAATGAGAAGAGAAGTTGATGAAGAGTTTGAAAGACAATTTAAATTATATGAAGAAGGCCTTGCCCTAAGACCAAGTAGAATAGAAATTTACAAAGACTATGAGAGTAAAGCTTAAAATCTACATCCAATTAAGTTGATTGATGAAATATGAATTTGAAAAGATAGAAAAAAAGTGGCAGCAAAAATGGCAGAAAGCAAAGCTCTTTGAAGTAAAAGAAGATAAAAAAAAGAAGAAATACTATTGCCTTGAACAATATCCCTATCCTTCAGGCTCTGGACTGCACATGGGCCATGCATTCATTTACACAATAGGAGACATATATTCCAGATTCAAGAAAATGCAGGGATTTAATGTAATGCATCCAATGGGATTTGACTCATTTGGCCTTCCTGCTGAAAATGCAGCCATAAAGGCAAGCTCTCATCCTAAAATTTTCACTGAAAGCGCTATTAAGAATTTTAAAAAGCAGATGGAAAGATTTGGCTTTAGCTATGACTGGAGCAGGGAAGTCCAATGCCACAAGCCAGATTACTACAAATGGGATCAATGGATTTTCCTTAAAATGTATGAAAAGAATCTTGCATACAGAAAAAAAGCACCTGTAAACTGGTGCTCAAAATGCAGCAGTGTTCTAGCAAACGAGCAAGTGCATAATGGAAAATGCTGGCGCCATGAAGAAACAAGCGTTGAAATAAAAAACCTTGAGCAATGGTTTTTCAGAATAACAAAATATGCTGACGAGTTGACAAACTCCTTAAGCGAGCTTAAAGGCTATCCAGAATTAATAAAAACTCTTCAAAAAAACTGGATAGGCAAATCCTTGGGCTTGGAAATAGATTTTGAAGTCAAGGGAAAAAAATGGCCTGTTTTCACAACTCGCCCTGATACAATATTTGGAGTTACATTTATGGTAATTTCAGCGCAGCATCCTCATCTTTCAGAATTAGTAACAGAAAAGCAAAAAAAAGAAGTCCATGCTTTCTTGGGAAGAATAAAATCAACTTCAGAAGAAGAAAATACAGAAAAAGAAGGAGCATTTACAGGCTCATATGCGACAAATCCTCTAACAAAAGAAGAAATTCCAATATATGCAGGCAATTTTGTTCTTCCAGATTACGGAAGCGGAATGGTAATGGCTGTTCCTGCTCACGACGAAAGGGATTTTGAATTCGCTAAAAAATATAAAATTCCTATAAAACAAGTAATAAAATCAGACTCTGCAGAAGCTTACACAGGTCCTGGAATGCTGATAAATTCAGGAGAATTCAATCACCTTTCAAGTGAAAGCGCAAAAGAGAAAATATCAGAATATATAGAAAAAAATTCTCTTGGAAAAAGACAGGTAAACTACAGGCTAAGAGACTGGCTGATTTCAAGGCAAAGATATTGGGGCACGCCTATTCCAATAGTTTATTGCGAAAAATGCGGAATAGTCCCAGTGCCTGAAAAATCACTTCCTGTAAAACTGCCTGAAAAAGTAGAATTTGGAAAAGGCAATCCATTGGAAGCAAACGAGGAATTTGTAAATACCCCTTGCCCAAAATGTAAATCTCCAGCGAAAAGAGAAACAGATACAATGGACACATTTGTCAATTCTTCATGGTATTTCTTGAGATATTGTGACCCAAAAAATTCAAAAGAAATATTTGAAAAAGAAAAAGCAGCTTATTGGATGCCTATTGATATCTATATAGGCGGAAAAGAGCATGCAACAATGCACGATATATTTTTCAGATTTTATACAAAATTTCTAAGAGATTTAGGACTCTTAAAAACAAGCGAGCCAGCTGTAAAATTATTCACTCAAGGATTTGTATACGGCAAAGACGGAAGAAAAATGAGCAAATCATACGGCAATGTAATTGTTCCAGAAGAATCAGCAGATAAATATGGCGCAGATGCAACCCGCCTTTTCATGATTTCAGTTGCTTCTCCTGAAAAAGACATAAACTGGAGCGAAGAAGGCGTAGAAAGCAGTTTTAGGCTACTAAACAGAATTTTCAATTTTATAAGCTCATTAAAATCTTCAAAATCCTCTGAAATAATGCAGCATAAAATAAACAAGGCAATAAAGGAAATATCAGAGGAAATAGAAAACCTAAGATATAACATGGTTATAATAAAACTAAGAGAATTGCTTCAATCCATAGAAGAAGAGAAAATAAGCAATAAAGATGCTGAATCCTTCCTAAAATTACTCTCTCCTTTTTGCCCTCATATAGCTGAAGAGCTATGGGAAAAATTAGGAAACAAGCAGTTTATTTCTAAAGAAAAATGGCCAAAAGCAGATGAGTCAAAAATCTCAAATAAGATAGAAGAGCAGGAAACAGCAAAAGAGAAGATAATAGAAGACATAAAAAATATCTTAAATATACTAAAAGAAAGGCAAAAACAAGCTCCAAAAGCAATTCATATCTATGCTATACCTAAAGAACTCCATCTTTATAACTCTGAAATCATAGCAAAAAAGTTCAACTTAGATGTAAAAGTCTGGGCAGTCAACGACAAAAAGAAGCATGACCCAGAAAATAAGTCCTCAAAAGCAAAGTTGGGCAAGCCCGCTATTTATATCAAATAATTCAGCGAAAAAACCCCATTAAAGGACAACAATACTTCATCACTTGAAAATAATCGCTCAAATATTTAAAGAAACCATTCCTTCATACAGCATGAGAGAACAATACATATTCCCAACACAATGCAAGAAATGCGGCACAATGTTTGACCTATATTACGAGTTGCTTGAAACCAATGAAAGGCTTGATAATGAAGAAATTAGGGAAAAGCTTGGCAAAAAGCTTGCTGAATCATTATGCTGGGAATGCAAGAAGCAAATAATCACTGCTTTATCTCCAAAGAAGAATGAAGGCGTTCAAGACTCTCTTGAGGAGTTATTCCTTGAGCTTGAAATTGAATAAATTAGGCTTTCATTCTCATCATATGCTTTATAAAACATTCTATAATAAAAAACATATAATGAATTGCCTTCTTTGTATATAAACGAATTACTCACTAAAAAAATATGGAAAGACAAATATCAATGCCTGCAATGTGCAACAAATGCGGAGAACTGTTTGACATGTCTTACGACTTGTCTAAAAGAGGCAGTATGGACGAATTAGAAGGAAATATAATTAAAAAGAAAGGAAAAATAAACCTCTGCTGGGAATGCAGGTATAATCCTTAATTAATGTCAGAATTAATATCAGCTATAATATTTGCGATAGTCCAAGGAATAACAGAATGGCTTCCTATCTCAAGTTCAGGCCACCTCATTCTTGCAGAAAAAATTCTTAACTATAACGTTAATTTAACGTTTAACGTTGCGCTTCATTTTGGCACGCTAATGTCTGTTTTTGTCTATTTCGGCAAGGAGATTACAGACATATTCCAAGACTTGCTAAAATTTAAATTTCATACTGAAGAAGGCAAATTAGGAATTTATCTTATTATTGCTACAATTCCTGCAGGCATAATTGGCCTGCTTTTCAGAGAAGTATTTAAATCAATATTCATAAGCCCGACAATACTTGCATTAGGCTTTGGCATAACTTCTCTTATACTGATAATAACAAGCCTTGATTTCAAGATAATAGAAACAAAGCTAAACAAGAAAAGCGCGCTAATAATTGGCTTATCTCAAGTCTTGTCAATGTTTTCAGGAATATCTCGTTCAGGCACAACAATGTCTACAGGAATGCTCCTAGGACTAAAAGAAAAAACAGCAATAAAATTCTCTTTCCTCATGTCAATACCAATAATATTTGGAGCAAATATACTAGTCATAGGCAATCAAAAGCTTCCGCCAGAATTAATCTGGGCAGCATTAGTCTCATTCATAATAGGACTTGCAATCCTGCATTTAATCTACAAGCATATCATCACATCAAGAAGAAATTTAAGATGGTTTGGAATTTACGCTCTTGCATTATCCATAACACTGGGAATAATTGAAATGGTTTTCTAACTCTCAACAACTGCCTTTATCCTTCTAACTCCTGCAGCCACACTTTCCTCTTTAATAATCTTGAATTTGCCAATATCTCCTGTATTTGAAACATGCGGCCCTGTGCAAATTTCCTTGCTAAACCATCCTTTTTTATCTCTATTATCAATAATTGTATAAACAGAAACGCGTGAAGGATATTTTGCTCCAAATTCCGCCTGCGCCCCTGATTTCAAGGCATCCTTCAAGGACATTTCCTCGCTGACAACACTAAACCGGGCATTAATCTTTTCATTAACTAAAGCCTCAATTTCTTTAATTTCAACAGCAGTTAATTTTCTCTCAAAATTAAAGTCAAACCTAAGCCTTTCAGGCGTTATGTTTGATCCTTTCTGCTTGACACTCTCTCCAAGCACGCGCCTTAAAGCCTCATTAAGTAAATGCGTTGCAGTATGCAACTTTCTCACAGCATCAGAATTATCCGCAAGCCCTGATTTGAATGAACCTGTAACAATAGCAGCCCCACTTAATTTCTGATGATTCTTGAATTCATTTTCATATCCTTTAACATCAACTTCAATCCCTCTTTCAGAAGCAATTTCCTGCGTAATCTCAATAGGAAATCCATGGCTTTGATAAAGCAAAAATGCTTCTTTGCCAGAAAGAATTTTTTTGCCCTTGCTTATCTTTTCAAATTCTCCTAATCCAGATTCTAAATTATCTCCAAATCTTTTTTCTTCTTCATCCAAGTTTTCATAAATAAATTTGCTATTTTCTTTCAACTCGTTATAATTAGAATAAATTGGCAAAACCGCGGCAGCAACTTGGCTTGTAAAACTTTTATTTATTCCAATAATTCTTCCATATCTGACAGCTCTTCTTATCAATCTTCTTAATATATATCCCTGCCCAGCATTTCCTGGTTTTATAGCCCTGACATCTCCTAAAATAAAAACACTCGCCTTGACATGGTCTGCAACTATTCTCATTGCCTTTGTTTCCTCTTTATTTTTTCCATATTTCTTGCCTGAAATATTCTCAATCTTCTCTATTATTGGCTTCCAAACTTCAGTCATGTAATTATCCTTCAATCCATTAAGAAGAGCAAGTGTTCTCTCAACACCCATTCCTGTATCAACATTTTTCTGCTTTAGCTTTTCATATCCTTCTCTAGTTTTATTATATTTCATGAAAACATCATTCCAAATTTCAACGCCATCAACAAACATTTCTGTATCAGGTCCACAAGGTCCTGTTTCTCCAGCAGGCCCCCACCAATTATCTTTTTTTCCAAGAAACTTTATTTTTTTAATTCCAAGTGCTTTCCAAGCTTGAGCAGACTCATCATCACGAGGCGCATTTTCATCTCCAGCAAAACAGCTGACTGCAATTTTTTCCTTGCCTATTTTTAAAACATCAGTCAAAAATTCAAAACTATACTCAATAGCTTCTTTCTTAAAATAATCTCCCAAACTCCAATTTCCAAGCATCTCAAAAAAAGTATGATGAACTTCATCTCCAACTTCATCTATATCTGTAGTTCTGACGCATTTCTGAACATCTACAATTCTCTTTCCAAGCGGATGCTTTTGCCCAAGCAAAAAAGGAACAAGAGGATGCATTCCAGCTGTCGTGAATAAAACAGTTGGATCATTTTCAGGAATCAATGAAGAAGAAGGAATTTCCTTATGCCCCTTCTTCTTGAAAAAATCAATATATGCTTTGATAAGCTCTTGCCGTGTCTTAATTGTCATATAAACTCAAAACAAAGCAGTTTTATAAAATTAATGTGGGCTAATTATTTTCCAATTTTTCAAGCCTGCGCCGTATTACCTCAATTTCCTGCTCAAGGCTCAAGCCTTCTTTAATGGCTTCATGCTCTTTCTTCTTTTTATCCAACCCAGGCAATTTATCCTGCGGCAGCAATTTATCAAAAAGCTCAACATTTTCAAGAAAATCCTCAATTTTCTTTTTCAAAGTTAATCGCAAAATAAGCTCTTCCTGCCTTAATTTAGTAAAATCTTTTATTCTCTTGCTGATATTTAAAATATCCAGCTCTCCATATAATAAGTTCTTCTGCCCATACACAGATTCAATCCCATTAAATCTTACATATTCAGTCATATCAATCCACTTTCTCAAACAAATTAACTGTAATATCATTAAGCCTTGACTTGACGCCCATCATTTCCCTTTCCCATGCGCTTAATTCCTGCTCTTCTCTCATCTTTATTTCCCTGATTTTCTTCAAAAGCTTGTTAATATCTTCCATTTTCTGCTGCGCATCTATCAAAGCTTTCCTTGCAGAATAAAACTTGTCTAACTTTACAAAAATATCAGAATTCTTCCTGCTTTCCTCTTTCATGCTATTAAAATTCAAAGCTACAGGCTCTCCAATTTTCTCGTCTCTATTTTCCCTGACGGCAAAAGCATGCTGCGGCTCCCTATTAGACGGCTGCAATGAGGGAGTCCATTCTTCCATATCATCAGCCTTCTTAGTTTCTGCGACATTAGGAAATATCTCCTGCTCCTCTTCCTCGCTGTCTCCAACAGCATCCTTGATAGCTGCCTGCGAAAACCCCTTGCTATTAAGCGAATCAGGAAACGAAGGAAGCTCTTGCCTTTCAGAATACTCCTCGTCTAGTGTGTCTTCTTCCAATTTAGGAAGTGCCGCCGGCCTCTGATAAGGAGGCAAATCTGGAAGCAGCTTTTTATCCTCTTTTTTGCTCCAAAACATACTAATTACCTTAAAAAATAATTTATATAGATTTATATTAACTAATTAATAGTAACACAACTAGGCTAACCTTTAAAATATAACTTTCTATAAATGAAATATGCAGCTTGGTCTTATAAAAGAAATAGTTTCTGGAATAATTGGAAAAGAAGGCGAGAAGATAGTTGACATATTATATAAGAAAAAAAACGTCAATGAATTTCTAATTTCAAAAAAACTATCTATGACAATCAATCAAACTAGAAATTTGCTTTACAAATTGTCAGATAGGGGGTTAATTCACTTCATAAGGAAAAAAGACAGGAAAAAAGGAGGTTGGTACATATACTTCTGGACACTTGATAAAAGAAGGTCGTTAGAATTGCTGAAAGAGCAGATATCGCATAAAATAGAAAGCTTGAACACAGAGCTGCAAAAGAGAAAAAACGAAAGATATTACTATTGCCCTGGCTCAAATCTTGAATACAATGAAGATGAAGCCCTTGAAAACAATTTTATCTGCCCTGAAACAGGAGAAGTTTTGCAGATAAGAGACAATAAAGAAGCCGTAGACAAGATGGAAATAGAAATCTCAAAGCTAAAGCTCTTGATAACTGAAGTTGCTGTTGAGCTTGAAGATGTTGAAAAGAAAAAAAAGAAGGAAACAGAAAGAAAATTCGCTGTAGAAGTAAAAAAGAAGGAAGTTGAAAGAAAAGCCAGAAGACTAAAGAAGCAAAAAGAAAAATTAAAAGCTTCTGGAAAAAAGCCTGTTAAAAAAGTCAAGTCTAAGAAAAAAGCCAAGAAAAAGAAATAATGAGAAAATATAATAAAATCAGAGGAAATTGGTTCTCAAATCTGTCAATAGTTGGATGGTTTATTCTTGTAACTATAATATTCTCTCTGCTATCTTTTATAGTATTTATCTTCCCTGAAGGAATTAATTATCTCGCACTAAAGCCCACAAATATAATGCAGGGAAAATATTTCTGGACAATTCTTACTCATATGTTTGTCCACGGCGGAATATTTCATTTATTCATAAATATGTTTGTCCTATTTTCTTTAGGCTCGCTAAGCGAGAAAATAATAGGAAGAAAAAGATTCTTCTGGTTTTATATTCTTTCAGGCATTTTCGCAGCTATTTTATCAGTTCTGCTTCCAGCCTTATACGGCAGCACTCCATGGGGCGCAAGAATCTTTGGCTCTCCAGATGTTTATATGGTCGGAGCATCAGGAGCAATATTCGCAATAGCAGGCTTGTTTGTAATGCTCCTCCCAAAGCTAAGATTCATGATAATCTTCCTTCCTTTCTTTTCCCTTCCTGCTTATGTAATGGTTCCATTAGTATTATTCGCAACCTGGCTTGCAACAATAGCAGGAAACTTCCCAATAGGAAATGTAGCGCATTTCGGCGGATTTATAGCAGGACTTGCATATGGATTATATCTTAAAATAAAATATAAGAAAAAAGTTATAACTTTGCAAAGGATGTTCATGTCAAGATGAAAAAAATAAAAATAGAAACTCTTAGTGATAAAATAAAAGCTGATTTAAAAAGTTCAAAAAATTACATAATATTCATACTAGTCCTATTCTTGCTTTCAACTCTTGTAGGAGTTGCAGCTGCAGATTTGCTAAAAGATTTGATAAATCCTGTCTTAGAGGAAATGATAAGCAAGACAGAAAATCTTAACACAATTGAATTAATAATGTTCATATTTTTTAACAACTCATTCACATCTTTAGGAGCAATATTATTTGGAATAATAGCAGGAATTATGCCTCTTGTCACAACTGTTACAAACGGCGTAGTTCTTGGATATGTAATAGAAAGAGTTTCTCAAGTTACAGGTCTTGGAGAGCTTTGGCGCCTTTTCCCTCACGGCATATTTGAGCTTCCAGCAGTATTCATATCTATTGCTCTCGGACTTAAGATTGGCATTCAACCGCTTGCTAACTATCTAAAATATTACAGGAAAAAAACTAGATTCATGAATTTCCTGCCTTTTTTCATAGCATTAGTTCTATCCCTGCTGGCGATAAGCACTATGCTAACAATAAATGCTGGAAAAAACATTAAACTAGACATTCCAGAGAATTTCATAATTCCTTTCATGTCAATAGCCGCAATAATATTTTATTTTGCAATAACCTCAATAATATTCATCCTATTTACAGCAATAAAAGACAAAAAGCTAAGAAAGATACAAGTCTCGTCAATAAAAGAAAATTTCAGAAGCTCAATAAGGCTATTCGCCTTTCTTATAGTGCCTCTCTTATTCGTAGCCGCAATCATAGAAGGAATTTTAATATTTATTCTGCCTTAACTAATTCTTTTTCAAGACTTTTTTCTATTTCTCTATCTCTTGACAATCTACCAAATTCAAAAGCACAAGAGGCCAAGTTAGCCACTATATAAGCTCCTCCAGCAACAGCAAGAGGAATATAATTTCCATCCTTAAACTCACTTATTATTTCACGCACTGCGTATACAGTTCCTAGTCCAGCAACACAAAATCCCATAACTGCTCCAGTTAATTCAGCACTTTCATTAAGTCTATGAAAGTAATCTTGACGATTTGCTATTCTTCTAGCAAGAGTAGGCATCCTCAATACTGACGCAAATGTAGCATATACGGATTTTCCAAAGCCCTTAAAAAAATCAGACATATCTTTCTCAACATTCTCTCTTTCTTTAAAGTATCTATCCTGCTCCATAAAAAACTGCTTCACCAATCTATTTAAATATTTATAATATTCCAAATATATAACAAAAGCATGGAACCAACAGCAAAAACACTTGAAGAAATAGACGAAACAACTGAAGTGGAAAACACGAAAAAAATAGAGGCAGCGCTGTTCATAGCAGGGCGCTTTCTCTCTATTCAAGAATTAATAGCCTTCACTGATGTTAATCCAATTTTGCTAAAAAAAATTCTGTCAGACTTGAAAGACAAATACAAGAATTCTGGTCTTGAAATAGTGCAAAAAGAAAACTTATGGAAAATGGATGTAGCCCAAGAGTATACGAACATAGTAAACAAGCTTGCAACAGGCTCTTCAGAATTCTCAAAGGCAGAGCAAGAGACTTTAGCAATAATCGCATACAAGCAGCCAATAAAGCAGTCAATAATAATTAAAATAAGAGGCAATAAAGCTTACGACCATGTAAAAAAATTCACAGAATTAGGCCTAATCAACAAGAAAAAGCAGGGTCACACATCAGAGCTCACGCTGACAGATAATTTCCATGATTATTTCAGCGTTAACAAGGGTGAAGAAGAAAATAAAGAAAGCCAACAATGGACCCAATAATTTTAGTATATTTAATAATGTTTTTTTTCGGAATATTTTTCGTTCTCATATTTGTATTGCTGCACTATAGAAATTACGAACAGCTCTATAAAAGTCCAAAACCAAAGAACTTCCCATCAATCTCATTTCTTGTTCCAGCATATAATGAAGAAAGTTCAATAGAAGAAACAGTCAAGGCAATAATTAATATAGACTATCCTAAAAATAAGAAAGAGATAATCCTAATAAATGACGGAAGCAAGGATAAAACTCTTCAGATAGCTAAAAAATTAGAAAAGAAATATAAAATAATAAAAGTTCTTGACAAGGCAAATTCGGGCAAGGCAAATTCATTAAATGAAGGATTAAAGCTAGTCAAAAACGAACTAATAGCAGTAGTAGATGCAGATTCATATCCAAAGCAAGATGCTCTTCTCAACATGATAGGACATTTTGAAGACAAAAATGTCGCAGCAGTAACTTCCAGAGTTTTAGTAAAAAACAAAAATAACTGGCTTGGAAAATCTCAAGTCTTGGATTATTCTATAATAGCTTGGACAAGAAAGTTGCTAGATTTTGTTAATTCAGTATATGTAACAAATGGCCCTTTAAGCATATACAGAATGTCAGTTGTAAAAGAATTAGGGGGATTTGACCCAAAAAATCTCACAGAAGACATTGAAATAACATGGAACATTTTAAGCAAGGGCTACAACACAAGAATGTCTTACAATGCAATAGTTTACACAAATGTTCCAGAAAAATTAAAGACTTGGATAAATCAACGAGTCAGGTGGAATCTCGGAGGAATTCAAACCCTGCAAAAATATTACAAAGTAATGTTCAAAAAAGGAGCCTTTGGTTATTTCGTAATTCCTTACGTCACCGCCTCTTTCCTATTAGCAATAATAGGATTTGTTTTGTTAATGAGATATATATGGATTAAAGGCACTTATCAAATTACAGCACTCTATCACGCACTGGCAGGCTATGACTACTTAAGATACATAGAATTTTCAATATCTTTCAGCCTTCTCCTTTTTCTAGGTATAATATTCTTCTCATTGGCAATATTCCACTATAAAACAGGCTTTAAGAATTCAGAAACAGGAAACAAAAGTATTTTAAAGATTATGGGGTACACTTTATTTTATAGAGTTCTATACGTAATTCCTCTTTTAATAGCCCTCTATAAACTAGCACTGGGAGACATAAGATGGTATACAAAATAATGCAGACAAAATATAAGGTTTTCCTAGAATCTCTTGTAATCTCAATCTTAATCCTGATGATAGGAGTATTTATAGGATTTTTTGTAGAATCCTATCGTACTGCTAAAATAGTTGAATATTACAAGGACTACGAAATTCAAGCTCTTGATTTAAAGCTCCAAAACTATTATTATCAAATAATGAACGCCAGTTCGTGCCAGCAGGCAATAGAACAAAATTTTATCTTTGCAGATGATATTTACAATCAAGGATTAGTATTAGAAAAATATGAGGAAGCAAATCAAATTTCAGATGACTTGTTAAGAGAAAAAAAGCGCTATGTTCTTTTAAAGACAGAGCTTTGGCTTAACTCTCTCTTAT
>CAYUCQ010000006.1:29750-30273 GCA_964443535.1 Candidatus Woesearchaeota archaeon | reverse complement strand
TAGAATTTCCTTCTGAAATTATCAAGGAAATAGCAAGAGTTCAGGAAGTTTTGGGCAAATACAAATTTACAGGGAAAATGACTGAATTGGAGAATTTGCATTTGACTTTAAAGTTCTTGGGAGAGATTGATGATAGAAAATTGGAAGAGGTTAAAATGCAGCTTAGCGGGGTGAAAGTTAAAGGTTTTGAAGCGAGATTAGGAGATATTGGAATATTTGGACGCAATGGAAATCCAAAGATAGTATGGGTAAAGATTGGAGGCAAGGGAATTTTTGAGTTGCAGGAAAAAGTTGATGAAGCTTTGAAAGGATTGTTTAAGCCAGAGAGCAGATTCATGAGCCATGCAACTATTGCCCGAGTGAAGTATGCCAAGGATAAAGCGAGCTTCAAGAGACACATAATTGGAATTAAATTAAAAGACATTAAGTTTAATGTTGATAGATTTTTCTTGAAAGAAAGCGAGTTAAGAGAGATGGGGCCTGTTTATACTGCTTTAGGGGAATACTCATTAGAAGAATCTGT
>CAYUCQ010000006.1:0-29740 GCA_964443535.1 Candidatus Woesearchaeota archaeon | reverse complement strand
TTTAATTGGGTTATTATTGTAATTATGCTGAATATTCCAAAGAAGGAGAAGATTATTCCTATTATTACTTTTCTCCAAATTGGCGCTTGAACTTCTTTTGGCAAGACTTTGAAATTCATCCAGTTAACTAGGCCAAGATGCACGAACATTGCGAGAGCATTTATTACTGCGCCAAGGACAATCAAAGTTAGCGGTTCTTTGAAGTTGAATAAGAAAAGCAAAATTCCAAATGCAATTTGAGCCCAGAGAAAGGCATAATAAATTTTTGAGAGATTTATCTTATGCTTTCTTTTAGCCTGCATTTTTTTAAGGGCGAAATTCTCTGCCATTATTCTGGAAGTTGAATCAAGAACTCCGAGTTGAGTTTGGAAGAGCATTATGACTACTATTATCAAGAAAAGAGTTCCAAAGATTGGAGCAAGCATTTTAGTTATTTGAACACTTTCAGTTATTACAAAGCTTATATCTGCAGATTCTGCGCTAACTTGATTGAATGCTGTTGCATATGATAACAGCATTAAGAGAGACATTGTCAAGAGGCCGACAAACCAAAATACAATTAGATGCTCTGTGGAAACTAGTTTCCACCATTTTTTGAAATTAGAAATGCTTTTTTGCGAGAAGTCGCACTCCTCTCCTTCAAGCTTTATTTGCTCTTCAGTTTTATGATGGCGGAAAAGCCCTGACATTTTCTGAGAGTATTTTCCCATTCCATAGCCTTTTTCTTTGATATAGATTGATTGAGTTAGGTTTAGATTTCCTCCTGCTCCAGAGTAAGCAAATGCTGCAAGGAAAGTTACAAGGCCAATTCCTAAAGGCAGGAACAAATAGCCTTCTGGATTTTGGTATATTGATTCTCCTATGCCTATGAGACCTTTAGCAAGGGCAGTCCAATCAGCAGATGAAACAATAAATATTGTTAATATTAGGATAAATGGGGCTCCAATTATTAGGATTGTTCTAGTTATCTTTTCCATCATTCCATAGACTGTTTTTCCAGAAGAGAGAATTATTCCTATTAATGCCAGGAAACTCATTGCTACGAATTTGTGGTCAGATAAATTGAACAAGTGAGAAAATATTTTTGCAGAGGCAGCAACTATGCCTGGAATTCCAAAGCCTATGAAAGTTGAAATTATGAACCAATATGCTGCTAATTTGAATTTTTTATTCATGCCAACGAAAACAGACTCGCCTTTGATTAGCGAGTAGCGTTCTATTTCCATATTCATAAAATATTGGAATGTAATTCCTAGAAGTGCGCCCCAAGCTATTCCTAGGCCGTATTTTGAAACCAAGAAAGGCCAGAGAATTATTTCGCCAGAGCCAAGTCCAAGAGCTAAAATTATGAAACTTGGGCCAAGGAGCTTGCTGAATTTTATTGGCTGAGGAAAAGGTTTTTTCACCATCTTATATCTAATTAGGATTTGTTTCTAATAAATCTTTGCAGGATATATGCTTTAGTATAGTTAAATATTTTTATAATAGGTTTATTTGATTATTGCATGGAAATTAAGACGCATATTGTTTTGGATAAGTGCAGGGTTTCTGTTAATGATATAAAGATTAATGATCTTTTGAAAAGATTAAAAGATAAAGATATTCTTATTCAGCCTGAAATCTCTGAAAAAGAAATATTATACGGGGTTTTTAGCGAAAGAAAATCTTTTGTTCCTTTAGGAGTTGATACCTTTGCGCCTTTTAAAGTTTTAAGAATTCAAAGTTATTTTTTGAGGAGTAAACATAGGGGATCTTCATTGCAGATAGATTTGCAGAATTCTAGGAAACATGAGGGTGGAAGGATACTAGATAGTTACTATGCTCCAGATATTCATGTTTCTTATTCTATTGATGCCTTGCGTTTAGACGGAGTATTTTCAGATGAGGATTTTGCTCTTGTAAGAAAGGTGAATGATACCTTAGTTAAATTTTATAAAGATAGCGAAAGGGGAAAAGTTTAGGATAAAATTATCTTTTAATTGTAGGTTTTTTCTAAGAGCTTCTTGAAGCTTTCTGCTTTTTTGCCTAGGACTTCTGTTAATTCTTCAAATGAGGCGTTTGCTATGTTTTTTATTGATTTAAATTTTTTTAGGAGTTTTTTTGCGGTTTTTGGGCCTATGTTTGGGAAGCCTTCAAGTATGAATTGAATGCGCTTTGTGTCTGACATTGGTATTTTTGCTCTTAGAGATATTTCTGTTTTTTTCTTTCTAGCTATTAGAGAAAGAAAAGTTGCTGTATCTTTTTCGTCTTTTGTAAATATTATTGGAATTTTGTAATCTAGGGAGATTGAGAGCAAGAGACCTTTTATTGCATTTTCATTTAGATTTGTTTGCTCTAAATTCATATTTTGATAATTTTCTATTATTAAAAGAGATTTTTCATATTGCTTTAAATTTTCCAATTGAGGGAAAATTCTTTTGTTTAACATTGAAGATATGAAATCGTTGATTGTTTTTCTTTCTATTGCAATATTGCCGATTATGTAATCTGCAATAGAAAGCTGTCTGTATTCAATTGGCTGATTTAAATTTGCTAGTTCTGCTATAACGAGAGAATTTTTTTCCCTGTTATCAACTATTATTTTTTGCGCTTCTCTGACTTTATTTTTTATCTTCTTTTTTGAGAATATATCAAAAAATGTCATTTTATTTGAAATCTTCTAGAGTTTTAGGCTTATTTTCTAATTCTTTTTTCATGGTTTCTATTGCGCTATACATCTTTTTTTCTTTTGCAGAAGAGGCGTAGTGAAAAGCTATATCTCTTGTGTCTTTTGTAAGCAATATCAGTATTTTTCCAGGCGAGAGGCGGGCTGTTCTTCCTGCTCTCTGGATTTTTCTTATTGCAGATGGAATTGACTCGTAAAAAATGACTGCTGAAACTTCTGGAATGTCCAATCCTTCTTCAGCAATTGATGTGGCTACTATTACATTTGTTTTTCCTTCCCTAAAGTCTTCTATTACCTGCTTCTGCTCTTTTTGCGAGAGGCCTGTATCTGCTTTTTTTGCCTGTCCTATGAAGACTTTCGCTCTTATTTCCTGCAATGAACTTATTTTATTTACTATTGCTGCAGCTGTTTCCCTGAATTGAGTGAAGACAATTACTTTTGCGTTTTTATTTTCTTTGAATTCTTTTTCAAGCAAGACATATAATTCTTCTATTTTTGGATGCTCTATCTTATTTTTTATCAAGTCTTTTATAGAATTTATTGATGCTATAAATTCTGGCGTTTTTACAAGAGATTGAACTGCCCTGGATTTTTTATTTTTTGCCTGTGTTTCTAAATTTTCCATGTAAGCTTTAACTCCTGAAAGAGTTTGTGTTTCAAGCAATTCAATTGCATGGGAAATTTTGACTGCCTGAGCAGTTAAAGACATGCCAGCCATTGCGTTAAAATCTCTCATTGGGACGCGCATTGCTAGCCTATTTTGCAATTGAAGAAGAGAAATTTTATTTACAGGGCCGAATAGCAAATTCCTTGACTTGAGCTGCTCTACTTTTTTGTCATATAGTTGTTTTAGCATGAATTTTACTTCCATAAATTCTTTTGGAAAAGGAACTTCAACTTTTTCAAATTTTAACTCTTGAAGATAGGGCTTTACGTCTTCTGAATTTCTTGTTCTAACTTCTATTTTTTCTATGTTTAGATGGGCGCAGATTTCCTTTAGTTTTTTGGAGTCTGCTCCAGGAGAAGCTGTCAAGCCGAGAATATGCGGTTTTTCTGCCTGCTTTTTATATGAAGAGGCAACTGCAGTGTAATCATAATTTTTTAGACAGCGATGGCATTCATCCATGACAAGCAGAGAAATATCTTCAAGAGTATAAAGATTGTTTTTCAAGTCATTTGCAATGCATTGAGGTGTTGAAAAGATTATGTCTGCTGTCTGGAATATTTCTTTTCTTTTTTCTGCGTGGATAGAGCCTGTGAACAATTGAAGGTCTGCAAATAGTTCTGGAAGGCTTGAGCTGAATGTTTTTAAGTGCTGTTCAACTAATGGGCGTGTTGGAGCAAGCATGAGTATTTTTTTTAGAGGATATTTTTGGATGCTGTCTATAGAAAGCATAAGGGCTATGAGTGTTTTTCCCAAGCCTGTTGGAAGAACTACAAGAGTGTTGCTGTCTTTTGCTGTTTCAAAGATTTTTTGCTGATATTGCCTAGGTTTTATATTTAGCATAAAAATTTTAAGGAGAGGGAGTTTTTATAGTTTTTAGACTATTGTCAAAGCGAGAAATACAAATATTGCCGTAATTGTTGCCAGAACTGTCCATAATATGCGTGAGCCGAAAAATATCTGCGCGCCGTCGAGTTTTGATATTGGAATGAGATTCCAAAATGCGTAATAAGCAGATATTTTTGCTAGATATTCTAAATTGGAAGCAGGGATTAAATATGTGATAAAGGCAATTGCCAGGACTGAAAGTATTCCTGCTGCACCTATAAGAGCGTGATGCCAGTCAGTGACTTCTGTAAATGAATAAAATCCAAACCTTTTTACAGCGCGATATTTCAGGGCGCGGGTTTCATAAGTTAATATTGGCATGAATTTTACTAGTCCTAGGGAGATAATTGTCAAAACAGATGGAAAGATTATTCCAGCAGGAATAGGTTTTTTAAGATAATCTCTTTTCCCAAATCCAAATCTTGACATTTCCCAGATTTCATGCTCAACATTTGAATCTAAAGAGTAAGATGCTGCTTTTTTTGCAGATATAGATATAGCAATTATTATAACTGAAAATGCTAATGCCATCAGAGTGTTTGTCCAGTCTTGCTTTATAATAAATGGGAAGCTTGCTACTAATCCGAGAACAAGCATTGCGATGATAATATGGGATAATTCTGACTGCTTCATGTGTGTTTTTAGTATTTAGTTTATTTAAATATTGTTGATGTTATTTATCTATTTGATAATCGCAAACTATAAATACCCTTTTAACATAAAAAAAATATGCTACGCATTAAAAATATTACAGAGGTTATCGGAAAGCAGGTGTTTACATCTGAAGGCGATTTCTTTGGGCAGATAGAAGATGTCAATCTTGCTGAAAATAAGATTGACGGCTGGAAAATAAAAGTAGGAAGCGGATTCATGAGCATGTTTGGAGGCGCAAGAGGAGTAGTAATTCCTCATCAGTTTGTAAAAGCTGTTGGAGATATCTTTATTGTAAACAAAACTTCTCTTCCAGAGAAAGAAGGAGCTGCTTCTTTTAGTGCTGAAGAGACAGAGAATCTAGTTTAGATTTCTTTCAATACATTTAAATATATTATTTTGCTTTGTTATTCATGGTAGAGACAATATTCACAAATCCGCTTTTTGTTGAAACAATATTGCCGTTTCTTTTAATGTTTACTTTAGTTTTTGCTATCTTGCAGAAAACTAAAATTCTTGGAGATGGCAAGAAGCAGGTTGACGCAATTGTAGCGTTAGTTATTGGCTTGATATTTATTGCATTTGGAAGCGCGACTGACATTATTGTTAGAATGATTCCTGTTTTAGGAATTGCGCTTGTAGTAATTTTGATTTTTATGATATTGCTTGGAAGCATGTTTTCTGACAAGCTTGAAATGCCTAAATGGCTTAAAGTTGTCATAGGAATTTTAGTCGGCATTTTAGTTGCTGCAACTGTTCTTGTTTTGACTGGAGGATTGGATTATGTCACTAATTTCCTATATGGAGAGAATTCAGGAATTTTAATCAACGGAGTTTTGGTTTTGATAATTGTAGGCGCTATCTTAGCTGTTGTGCTTGGCGGGAAAGGCGATGGAGATAAAGGCAAAGATAAGTAGTTTTAATGGATGAGAGAGATTATTGTTTTCGTGTAAATGTTTAAGAGATGTTTCTTACGAAACATATTTAAATAAAGATTTAAAAAATCTTTTAGCAAAGTTAGGGTTTTATTTTACGAAACAAAACATATTTAAATGATTTTTCATTCTAAAAGAGATGGTTTACAGCGTTCAAGAGGTTTTGTATTTGCTTGAGAGTTATGGAATTTTTGACTTTTTACTTCCATTTCTTTTAGTATTTGCATTTGTTTTCGCGATACTTAATTATACTGCCCTTTTTTCAAAGAACAGAGGAGTAAGTGTTATTATTGCTTTTGTCATCGGTCTGATGTCAGTTAGATTCAAATTTTTCACAGATTTCTATTCAGAGCTATTTCCTAGATTGGGAATAGGAGTTACAGTTTTACTTGCTATTCTTATCTTAGTTGGATTATTTACAACTCAATTTACCAAGAAAAGAGTCTTGCCTTGGATATTTTTAGGAGTAGGCGCAGTTATCATTATTAGTATTCTATATCAGACTTTTGATAGATTGGGATGGATAGCAGGACTTGCAGGCTCTGAAATAGTTGGCTGGATAATAATCGCTACATTATTTTTAGTTATTTTAATAGTCATAGTTGTTGGCACTGGACCAAGTGACGAGGAATTAAGAAAGAAAGGTCTTGACGAGATGGGAATGTGGATGCCTTTAGGCAGACATAGACCAGAGGAGTAGTTGTTTTAAACATGGCTGTTGATATTTCAGGAATAAGTTATTTCGCGCCTTTATTGGCTTTTTTAGTTGTTTTTGTAATTGTGTTTGCTTTGATGAATAAGACAAAGCTGCTTGGCGAGAATGTTTTTATCCAGCTTTTTGTTTCTTTCTTGATATCAACTATTTTCATATCTGGCGCAGGAGTTAGAGATTATGTATTGACTATAACGCCGTGGTTTGCTGTGCTTGTTATCAGCTTGTTTTTTGTTTTATTTGTAATAGGATTTGTCGGCAAGCCTGCTGAATTCATGCAAAAAGGCACTGGAATAACTTTTGTCATATTGCTTATTGTAATATTCTTGTTTTCAGGATTTGTTGTTTTCTCTGAATTTCTTCTTCCTTTTCTGCCTGGAGGACCGAGAAGCTGGATTTACAGCACAAGAGTTGTAGGCGCTTTGCTTTTGATAGTAATCAGCTTTATAGTTAGCTGGGTTTTAGTAAGACATTCTGGAAAGAAAGAGGATTGATATTTATTTCTTACTCTCGTGATGATGTGTTTTTGAGATAGCCTTGAAAGACTTTTGGGTTTCTGTCAGCTCTTTCTTTAGGTCTGAGACATTTGATGCGTATTGCCCTATTTTTTGGAGGATTGATAATTGAAGAGAATCAATTATCTTTTCTATTCTTTTTAGCCTTTCGTCTACGCTGGATATTCTTGTTTCTGCCATGACTTTCAAGTCTGACAGCTTTTCAACCTGGCTTCTTATTTTTGAGAGCTTTTCTGCAACAACTTGCTCTGCTATTTCGTTTATTGTATCAGAGCTTATTTGAGGAGCGTATTGCGAGTATTGCGAATTGTCATATCCCGGATATTGCTGCTCTGGATATGCTTCTTGAGGATAGACTTGAGCAGGAGCTTGTTGATATTGTTGGTATTGCTCTGGAGAAGGAGCTGGAGCATCTTGCATTGCTTCTGGTTCTGGAGCCATTGGAAAAGAAGGCTGATATCCTGTCATTCCTGCCTGATTGTCAACTATTGCTTCTTTTATCTGCGTCTGCGTTAACGCGTTGTCTATTTCTTTCTGAGAGAGACCTCTTTGCTTCATATTTAGAATAATATCTTGGTCTGGAATACCTTCCTGCCTCATTCTTTTTATTTCATCTATTATGCCCATTTTCAATTATTTTCTAAAAAGATCAAATTGTCTTTGAAGTATTGCTAATTCCTCTTTTCTTGCAGTGCTTGAAAGATGCTCTGTTATTCTTTCCAATAGTTCGCGGATTCTTAGGTTCTCATCTTTTAGCTGGATAATTATTTTTTTCATTTCTTGAACTTCTTTGAATGTTTTTTCCCTGTCTTCTATACTTGTTTGGCCTATTAAGATGACTCTATCTCTTAAAAGGCGGAGTTTTTCTTCAAAATCTCTTAAAGAAATTGCACCTCCTGAAAATTGCTGCTGATAATCTGACACCTCTGGCATAATTATTCAAGTAATTATAGGTTTATATATTTTGAGATGGGTATTCTGATATGCTTGAGGAAATTTTAGGAATTGTAGCAGGAGCGTATACAGGATTAAATTTTATAGCAGTGCCTATAGGAATAAGTAAAGATGTAGAGAAGGCTGGAGGGAGGCGGGAATATGAGAAGAAAATAAAGGAAGATAAAAGTTTTGTAGGAAGATTCGATTATTATCTTACGTACTTGGGCAGACAATTTTCTTATAATTTTAATAAAGCTATATCTCCTTAGAACATTACGAAAAGTATTTATTTGATGTATTATTCAGGGCCTTATGATATTCAAAGAGGGGATGCCGTTATATGCTAGTGAGATTGAAAGGCATGAGGGAGAGGATGTTTTATATGTTAATTACATGCAGGCAGGCTTTGTGCCTTCAATTGCAGATTCTCCAGATGTAATGGCGCGGACTGTTGACGCGCTTGCTGAGAATCCAAATAGTTCAAGGATTGTTTTTGTGCAGCAGAGAAATTATAATTATCCATTTGAACAGACTATTTTGCTGGCAGAGGTTGCAAGATTGTATAATTTTCTTGCCAAACATGAGGAAATTTTATCGCCTGCAAGACTGCAAATTTTTGGAAATGTTTCTGGACTGCATGAAGATTTGAGCTATTTGCTGATGCTGTTAAAGCAAGATCCTGTTGGATGCTATGCTGAATTAAGGAACAGAATAAGGGCGTTAAGAACGCAGTTTAGCAGTGGAGAGGCAACAAGTAAATCTGCCTTGGCAATTTATATAAGGCTGCTTGAGAGATTTCAGAATTCTTTGGAGAGCACAAAATTAATCCAGGTAGCTGCTGATAAAATTGATGATTATGCTGTTGGAAGCAGGGAGATTTACAAGGAATTATTCAGGCCAGATATTTTGCCTAATTTTACTTTCACGAGATTAGCTGCGCAGCTGCCAAGAGATGCGGTTTTGACAGACCAGTATGAAATTAATAACGACGACGAGATAATAACTGTAACTATATTAAAGAGAGAGAATGATTCAAAGTATTTTTATCATGTAATGCCTCCTGAATACAGCTTGAGCGAAGAGCAGCACGTGCTATTGAATTTGGCCAGGAATGTTTTGACAGAGCACAGGCCTAAAGCAGAAGAATTTACAGATCCAGAGAGAACACGAGATGTTTTTTTCAATGTCTCGCGAGATTTACTGCAGGAACTTGGAAAGAATAAAGGCGTAATCCTAAGCAATAGGGAAGTGAATAAGCTGGCAAGAATTTTGGTCAGGCACACTATAGGATTTGGGTTGATTGAGATTTTATTGCAAGATGATAAATTGCAGGACATTATGCTGAATGCTCCAATTGCGCAAAATCCTATTTTTGTAAGGCATTCTGATTATGATGAATGCGTTACAAATATTATTCCGAGCTATGAAGATGCAGATTCATGGGCTGCAAAACTAAGACTGCAGAGCGGCAGGCCTCTTGACGAGGCAAATCCTGTTTTAGACAGCGACTTAGTTTTTAAGAATATAAGAGCGAGAGTTGCAGCAATTACAAGGCCTTTATCTCCTTCTGGACTTGCATATGCTTTTAGAAGGCATAGAGATGATCCATGGACTTTGCCTTTGTTTATCAAGAATAAGATGATTAGTTCTTTTGGAGCAGGGCTTCTTAGCTTTTTAATTGACGGAGCAAGAACTTTATTGATAGCTGGAACAAGAAGCTCTGGAAAAACTTCTTTGCTAGGGAGCTTGATGCTTGAGATTATTCCTAAATTTAGGATTGTTGTAGTTGAAGATACTATGGAACTTGGAGTTGATGCCATGAGGAAAGCAGGGTATGATATATTGAGGATGAAAGTGCGCAGTGCTTTAGTCAAGGGAACGAGTGAAGTAGAAGCTTCAGAAGGAATAAGGACAAGCTTGAGACTTGGAGATTCTGCGCTTATTGTTGGAGAAGTCAGAAGCGAGGAAGCCAAGGCGCTGTATGAAGCAATGAGAATTGGCGCTTTGGCAAATGTTGTTGCAGGAACTATACATGGAGACTCGCCTTATGGTGTTTTTGACAGAGTTGTAAATGACTTGAAAGTTCCTCCTACAAGCTTTAAGGCAACTGATATAATTGTAATTGCAAATCCTATCAAGACAGCTGATGGACTGCATTCTGTGAGAAGAGTTATCAGCGTAACTGAAGTAAGAAAGCATTGGACAAATGATCCTGCTTTGGAGAAGGGATTTGTTGAATTGTTAAAATATAATGTTGATAAAGATGAATTAGAGCCAACTCAAGAGCTTATTAATGGAGAGTCAGAGATTATCAAGTCAATTGCCTCAAATGTCAAGGGCTGGGCAGGGAATTGGGACGCAATTTATGACAATATTATTTTGAGAGGAAAAGTAAAGCAGGAAATTGTGGATGCTGCTGAAAAGCTGAGCAAGAAAGAATTGCTTGAAGCAAAGTTTAATGTGCTTTCTAATGAGGTTTTTCACAGGATAAGCGATGAAGTCAGGGCAGAGCATGGATTGCCTTTAAGCGATGTTGTTTTTCCAAGATGGAGAGAATGGCTTGACAAAGAAGTTGAGGGGATTTAGTATCAAAGAAGTAAGTTTCTATTTCTCCCATCCTTTTCTTACCACATTTTTAAATTCCTGACCTGACATTTTCCTTCTTTTAGCTGAACTGAATAACTTTGATAACTCTGTTTGCTTTACTATTTCTATTATTGTCTTGTTATCTTCCTCAAGATTTTCTTTTTCAACAATATCTCTTTTAAGTATTATTTTCATTGAATTCTCCTATTAACTAGCTATTCCACTTAATGCTACTGATGCCAGCAATGTTAGGGCGAGGATTGAGACAAATGCAGTTATTAGATAAAGCAGGATTCCGCGCTTTAGATTTTTTGCTAATTCTGCTTTTTCTTTTAGGATATCTTTTCCCTGCTCAAGGATAACTAAAGAGGATGTTAATATGAAAATTATTTCAATTATGTATAATCCTATGCTTGCCTGAACAAAATAAGGAGGTATCATTTGCTGGACATTAAATATTGAAGCTATGTTTCCTATGTCTCCTAGGGAGGCTGCGCCTCCTGCACCTAGCTCTTGCTGGAGAGATTGCAATTTATTTAATATTGATGTAATCATTGAAGATAATCCAACAACTATACCTGCTAGAAGAGGAGCGAGGAAAGTCATGTTTGATTTCATGTCAGAAATAATTTCTGCTAAAAGATCTTTCAGGCGCTGGTTTATTTTATTTATATTTTTTACATATTCTGATATTGCCATTAGTGAGTTGGCTGCAACTTGAAGACCTTTTTTTACTGATTCAACTAGAATTCTCATTGAAGTAGATATTAAGCTGGATGGGAAAAATGTTATCGCCCCTATCTTTTTGTCAAAAATTGCTCTTTCCAAAGACATTCCTGACTGCTGGACATTTTGATTAACTAAGGAGAAGAAATCATGAGTTCTCTGGCTTCTTATTGCCTGCGCAACTTCTCCAAAAGCTATTTCTCCAGGAATGCCGTTGCCAAGGCGGTTTCCTAATTGAAATATAGAATTAGTAAATTCTTCTTCAAGCATTTTAGTGCCTTCTCTTTCTTTTATCAACTCTTTTGTTTTTTTCTTGTAAGCAATTGAGAAGAATAATGCTATTGAGAAAGGAACGAATAAGCTGAAAATTACTGCAAAAGGGCTGAATGGGCCTATTAGACTGCCTTCTAATATTTGAAAATCAAATAATTTTGCGTCTTTAAGGAAAGGCAAGCCTAATTCTGCGAAAATATAATCACTTTTCAAATTAAGCAAAGAAACTATTGGAGTTATTTGGAACAAGAAAGGAAGTATTCCTATTAGGAAAATTGGAAATGCAATCATAAATGCGCTGAACCAAGGCTTTTTTGATTTGAATTTGTAGTAGTTTGGATTTAATTCAAGTATCTTTGATTCGCCATATCCGCCTGGGCGTTTTAGCAATGCTTCTGATGTCATGTAGAAAACTAAGAAAGGTATTAAGATATTGAAAATTACAAAGACATGATACCATTTGAATATGCCTTGCAGCAGTGTTGATGCAAGAGGAAGAAGAGCAAGGCCTAATGTTGGAAGAATTATTCCAAGCATGTAGATGTTTGTAAGAGGAGAGCGAATTTCTCTTGAATATTTGAGCATTTTTTCGTAAATGCCGTCAAGTATTACTTGCAGGGCTTTTTCCAGAATTATAACTCGCCTGTTTTCAGAAGGCTCAAATAAAGATGACTCTATAAGATGGAATGATTCTATGAATTCTGGAGCATAGTCCTGCCATGTTTCAAGATAAGCGTCAAGAGATTGCTTTATTGTAGAAAATTTACCTGTTTCTATATCATAAAATATTTTCTTGAAGTCAAGAGCTAATGGACCTTCAAGATGCTCTGAAGCAAAATGTATTGCTCTTTCCAAGTTAGAAGTGTGCTTCATGTAAACAACAGTGTATAAAATTGCAGGAACCATTTGTGAAGAAGCTTGCAGGCGCCAGATGCTTGCCATTCTTTTCGGCATAGTGTAAGTGTAATAGAAAACAAAGATAGAAGCTATCAATCCAAGGAAGCTAAATAACAATTGGATTGAGCCGTTTATCAAGTATATTGAAACTGCTATAAGTATTGTTGCGAAGAATATTCCAAGCATTGATATTAAAGAAAGAGATAGAGCTTCATCTGCACTGACATTGAGCCTTGCAGTGTTTAGATGATGCTGAATTTTCTGCCTGTCTTTTTCAGCAACTCTTATTTTTATTACATTGCCAAGAGATTTTGCCCAGCGCTCGTATCTTGAGAGTTCTGGAATCATCTCTTGCCTGAATTTTATATATTCTTTTGAGTCGTCTTCGTAGTCGGTTGTTATCTGCGATTCTAATTTCCTGCTATATTTTTCAAGGATTTCTTTTGTTGTAGGCATTTGCTCTTTTTGTTATGGTTTAATATGCTAAAGGAGTTATAAATTGTGTGGTTTGCTTTTTAACCCTCGTGAAAGATATCCAAAAGATTTAAATATAATTAATTATAACTAAACATTACTAAAGATAATGACTAAAATGGTACAGAATATTATAGATATAGGAGATAGAGAAGATAGGATTTTGAATATAGTCAAAGCTAAATACGGCCTTAAAAACAAAAGTGAAGCAGTTGCTTTTATTGCTAAGATATATGAAGATAGTTTTCTTGAGCCAGAATTAAAGCCAGAATATCTTAAAAAACTTGAAAATATAAGGAAAGGAAAATATGTTAAATTTGGTTCTGTTGATGAACTTAGAATAGCTACAAGCTAAAAGAGGAAAATGCGTCATTTTTTAGTAAGTGAAAATCTTCAAGAAATTATGAAGAAATTGTCCAAGAAGGATAAGCCCTTATATGAACAACTTCTTGGCAAGATAGACGAAGTTGTAAATAGTTATGATGTAGGGCATTATAAGAATTTGCGTTATAACATGAAGGATTCAAAGCTAGTATATATTGGTTCTTTTGTTTTAATTTTTCAATATAATAAAAAGGACAATACTCTTAATTTTGATGATTTTGACCATCATGACATCATTTATAGGAAAAGATAACAGCATTAGGTTTAATAATATAAATAGTTTGATAGGGAGATGATGAAAAAAAGAGGAATATTTGGTTTGGGGAAGCTTGCTTATTGGATTATTGGTCTTTTTGTTTTGGTATTGGCGCTTTTTCTAATTTTTATATTGAGCGGGAAAGGGCAGGCTGCTATTGATTATATAAAAAGCTTGTTTAGGTTTGGAATATGACAAAAAGAGGAGCTTTAGATTTATCTATTGGCACTATTATAACGATTGCAATAATTGGATTTGTTTTATTTTTAGTTTTCTTTGGATTAGGCTCTTTTGGCAGCAAGGTATTTACTTTCTTTGATTTTTTGCCTGATTTTAATAGAACTGCCGCAAAAGTAGATAATATTGAGATTTTAAGATATGATATTATCAAAGGAGAGGTCAACTATTATGATGGCACTAATTGGAATAGTTTTAGTGAAGTTTCACTAAGAGACAAGACAGCTAAGTATGAAAATGCTAAGCGTGATTTTGAGAAATTTTATTATGAGAGCAAAAGAGAGAGCGGAACAATTGAGATTGTGCAGGCTATTTCTTTGATAAATGTTTTAGATTTGGTTAATGCTCAAAATAGCAATGCTGTCAAGATTGACAAAAACTTGCAGGACTTTAGCAAGTTTTTGGGAAGCCTTAAATTAAAGAGCTACACATTTTATGTGCCTGCAGGAATTTTGACAGGATATAGAAAAGATTTGGATTTTTTTCTCGCAAGTCCTGGAACTAGCGGCTGCAAAGAGTGCCAGAGCGGAGAGTTTAGCTTTCAGATAATGAATAAGGATTTAAGCAGGGGAAGCCCTATTTATTTTGTTTTAGGATTAGGCAATGAATTCAGCGTGCTTTATACAGAGAAAACAAGGATTAATTCCAAAGGCGAGCTGCTGACAGATATTTTTAATAAAATGAAAAATTGGAGAGATAGTATTTTTGCAAAGCCTATTAGCTTTAATTATAAAACAAATGGGGCAGATATTACAAATCATTTTTGCACAAAAATTACAGATAATAGATATATGGTTATTGATTTAAGCAAGGGAGTAGATGCCAATGCAAAGTGCTAAGAGAGATATTGGAAGAAGAGGACTTATTGGGGAAAATATAATTACTATTTTATTATGGATTATTTTCTTAACTTTAGCTTCTGGAGCTGTCTGGCTTATTGTCAAGAAGCTTACTAGCTGACGGCGTAATTGTTATAAATAGGGTTTTCTTTTAATTGCCATGATATTTTCTAAAAAAGGGGATATTGAAGTAACTGTCTTGATAACTATCATAATTGCAATAGTTGGATTTGTTATTATCTTGTTTTTGTTTTTTGATTTTGATTTTGGCAGTTATGGCGAGGATGAAGTTTGCAAATTAAGCGTCTTATCAAGAGCAACTTCTCCTACAAGCGCCCAGAGCGCAATTCCTTTGAAATGCTCTACTAAGAAACTATGCTTGACTAAGGATGGAGATTGCTCAAAAAACTTTGCCGGCGAAAATCCTAAAGTTGTTAAATTATCAGGAAGCGAAGATGAAATTGCAAAGGAAATTGCAAAGACAAGCGCAGATGCAATGCTTAATTGCTGGAAACAAATGGGAGAAGGCAAGCTTGATTTGTTTGGAAGTTTTTGGACGCAGTCTGGATGGGAAGAAGCAAAGCCTACTTGTGTTATTTGCTCAAGAATTGCTGTTGACACAAGCATTGGCAAGGATACTTTAGAGAGGGTTGATATTAATAGTTATATGAAAGATAATGTTATTCCAGAGCTGGGAGTTAATTATTTATCTGCATTTACAGGAGGCGGAGCTATTAGTTATGCTCAATCAAATGAAAATGCTTTTAGCAAATTTGCAGAAAGCAGCAAGTCTAATATTGTCTTGAGCGAGAGCAGAGAAAATAGAGAATTAGCAATTGTTTTCTTTCAATTCAAGCCTCCAAAGTATGAAGAAGTTTTGCAGACTATGGCTGGAATAGGGGGAACTGTTGCAGGCTTGGCTTTTATATCTCCTATTGGAAATGCTATAAGGCCTCTTGTTATGAATCCAGTTGGAGGAGGATTAGCAATTGCAGGAGCATTAGGTCTTGGAGGATATGGAATGTGGAATGCAAGGCAAGGGCAGTTAGCTATTCCAGGCTATTGCGGAAAATTTGCTGGAAGCAGAGAGAATATTTATGGATGCTCAATGGTGCAGGGAATTAATTACCATACTAAAGACATTAATGAGCTATGCCCTCAAATTGAGGGAGATTTTTAATATGAAAAATAAAAGGGGGATTTTATTGGATAATGTTTTGGGATTGATTATTGCAGCTATTGGAATAGGACTAGTTATATTTGCAGCGTATAAATTATACTCAATTGCAATAAATCAGGAAAGCGAGAACGCAAAAGCATTTCTTAATTCTATTGAAGGAAAGATAAATAGCATGAATGTTGAAGAGAGTGGAAGCTTTCAAGTTAGAACAATAAGAGATTGGTTTTTAGTTGGATGGGGCAAGAATGATCCTAATAGAATAGACAAATGCTCTTTTGAAAGCTGCATTTGTATTTGCAAAGGCAGTCCTTCTGATTTGAAGAGCTCTTGCCAGATAAATGGATTTTGCAGAAATTTTAATTTTAATAGTGTTAGTGTTTTTGAATTTGAGAAAATAGCTGGAAAGGAAATAATTGATTCTAATGGGCAGAGCATAAAAGAAGAAGATGTATTAAAAGATATTTTGAATCCTAAATATTACCAGAGAAGGATTTGGCGCAAAGATGGAATTTATACAACGCAGCTGCTTAATAATGCCTGCCCAAAATTCTATGAGAGCAATCTTGCAGAGCTCTTGATTTACAAAGCTGAAAATAGCCTTGCTGTTTTAAAAGTAAGTGAAAGAGAAGCTGAATTGACTAGGTTTGAGGGCGCATGTGGAAAGTGAATGAAAAGAAAGGCGAAATAGGCGAGCTTTTAATGGATAATGTTGTTTTTTTAATCTTATTAGTTATATTTCTTAGCGGCATGATTTTTTTTGTTTCTGCGCAGCAGGAAGGCGCAGCTGTTTGGGAGAGCTATTATGTCAAGGAAATTGTCAAAATAATTGATTTTTCTGAAAGCGGAGATAAGGCTTGCATTGATGTGCATAAAGCAACAGAAATAGCTCAAAAAAATAAAATCTCAAGCTTTAGCGAGATATTTAGTTTTGACAATTCAGCTAATGCAGTTTGCGTGAAATTAAGCAGTGGAAGAAGGACATGTTTTAATTATTTTAATGATATTGACGTTGTTAATGTTGACTTAAAGTTGGGTGTTCCTGGAAATGTTTTATGCTTTGAAATTATTGAGAGGAAAAATGAATAAGAAAGCAGCTTTAGGAGAGCAGGTATTTGGAATATTTGAGATTATTTTATTTATTTCTATTTTAGGAGTAAGCATTGCTTCTGGAACTTATCTTTTTTACGGCAAGGGATATGACTTAAGAGAAGCTGAAGCAAACTTGCTGAATTATAAGGTAAAGAATTGCGTTATAGAGAACAAGGTAGATGCAGATTTTTTTAGCAGCTTTTTTGATAAGTGCAAATTAGACAAGGCAATTATAGAGAAGAATAATATAATTAAAATTTGTCTTAATTCAGAGGATTGTATTAATGCCGAGAAAGCAGAATTTCAGTCAGGGAGCAATTTTGTGGCATGTGGATTGAATTATAAAAGAAGCCCTATTAAGTGCGCTGTGGATGAATTAGCCAAGAACGGCGAAAGATTCCAAATTGTGACTGGAAGCAAGCAATTAAGCAGCAGAGGTGCTTCATGATTAATAAATCAGGACAGCTAGGGAAAATTATTAGCTCTAATTTTGTTCTTGTAATTTTATTCTTTTTTGCATTGACTTATCTTATTTTTGTAGGCTTTGCAGTCGGCATTAAAAAGCCAGAAGTTCCAGCTGTCAAAGAATCTGGATTAGACGATGTTCTTCTTGAAGAAATTGAAGTTAATGGAGAAAGAATTAGTCTTGCAGATGGAATAGTAAAAGCAGATTTGGATTCTAAAAAAGAAGAGAAAGCAGGGAGAAAGAGCAATTATATGTCTCTTGTCAAGGAAGCTATCAAGACGAAATTAGAGAAGCAATTTGGTGAAGGAGAATATTGCCTTATGCTATTTCAGGGAGGCGGAAATATTCTTCCTGAAAATGCAAGAGTTGGAGGCAATGAAAAAGATATTTATTATAAATTCAAGAACGGCAAAGGAGAGATAGATTATAATGTTCTTGAAATGGGGAAATACCAGAAAAGCGGCTATTTGAAGAGAATAATATTTGATGTGCAGAAAGATGAACTTGAAAAGAGATACGATTTGTATTATTATTTTGGGAGGTGCTTGAATGCATAGAAAAGCGCAGGTAAATTGGCTGTTTATTCCAATAGCATTGGCATTGATGGCTTTTTCTTTGTTTAGTTTTGTCAGCTTTAACGGCAAATTTACAGAAGGCTCTGAAGGCAGGGATGAGATGCTTACTAAGATTGATTTTTTTGAGAGATATGCTATTAGAGAGAGTTCAATTATTGTCAAAGAGGTTGTTTTAAGCGGAGGCTTGATAATGACTGATGCAGGATTAAAGAGCAGATTCCAGGAAATTGCTGAAAAGAAGAATTTAGGAATTAAAGAGGCACAGGGTTATTTTGAGAAAATAAAGGCAGGAGAGTTTGTTTTCAAGCATGAAGGAAAAGAATATTTGCTTGAGATTAAGGATTTGAGCTTTAAAGCAGAGAGCGGAGTTAATAGTTTTAGCAGGAATTCAAGCTTTCAGACTAAGCTTGATTTCAGCGGAAATGCCTTGACTATCGCGAAAGATTTATAAATTAGATTTACTTTTCTAGTTCATGAATAATAAGAGGGGACAGGAGCTTTCTGTTACTACAATCGTATTGATTGCAATAGGAATTATAGTTTTGGTTTTAGTTGTGCTTGGAATTACTATTGGATGGGAGAATTTGCTTAAGAAAATTGGTTTCTTTCAGGGAAGTGATTTGGGCGCAATGATTACTGCCTGCAAGATTGCAGCTGCGTCAAATGACGCAAGCGCTTATTGCCAGATTAAGAGTGTTAAGATAGATAAAACTCCTGTGGATATAAATTGCAAGGATTCTAGAGTAGAATCTAGCTTAACTACTAAATTAACCTGTCCTGTGAGCGTTTAACTTTTTATAGATAGAGATTTAAACCTTTGAGCATTATTCTTATTTATGGACTATTTAACGCCGAGTTTTAGAAAGAGCAAAAGAGACAAAAAAGCCAAGGCAAGATACAACAAATACAAGCGAGGCGGGGGACAGAGGTCAAGCAACATGACTAATACTGCTGGCAAGATTTGAGATGGAAGAATATTATTTTCTTTTTGGAATAGGCATTTTATGGACTATTTTTGCTGTTGTGCAGGATTTGAAAACAAGGGAAGTTGCCAACTGGCTCAATTTTTCCCTTGTTGGATTTGCTCTTGCTTACAGGGCTTTTTATTCAATTTTTAGCTCTGATTATATTTTTCTTGCTTCAGGAGTTTTAGGATTTTCTGCATTCTTTGGAGCAGCGCATTTGTTTTATTATACAAAAGTTTTTGCAGGAGGAGATGCTAAACTGCTTATGGGATTTGGGGTTTTATTGCCTTATGGGAGTTTTAGCGGACTTTTGAATAGTGGAGCAATTTTTATTTTCTTATTATTCTTCTTTGGAGCCTTGTATGGATTAGCTTATAGCATCTTTATTGCTGTGAAAGAAAGAGATAGATTCAAGAAGCAATTTTTGAAAGGTGTTTCAAAGAGGAAATACCTTATTATCGGCATTCTTGCAATATTTGCTCTTTCTCTCTTTTATTTTGAGATTAGCTATTGGCTTTTATTTAGTTCTGTAGGAATTTTGATGCTGTTTTTAATATTTTATATAAGAGCTTTAGATTCCTGTATGATTAAGTTAGTTAATTTTAAGGATTTGCAGGAAGGAGACTGGCTTGAGCAAAATGTTAGAGTAGGAAAGAAGATAATTGAAAAAAGCGTTCATGGCTTGAGCAAAGAGGATATTAAATTGTTGAAGAAATTTAGGAAGAGTGTTTATGTGAAAGAAGGCATTCCTTTCACGCCTGCATTTTTATTATCGCTTGTTGCTATGGTATTCTTCTCTTTAACTTCAATATCTCCTCTTTGGTTTTTTTCTTTATTTTGATTTTTTCTGGCTTTTTGGATATTTTTTCAACATTTATTTCTATCTTTAATTCTTCTAATTTTTCTATTGGAATGTCTGTTCTTGGAGATTTAAGAGTTAAGGGAGTGTCATAAATTGGAATAATGTCTAGTATAACTTCTCCAAATGATTTTTCAGGAATGATAGAAGTTGATTTGGCTTTCAGGGATTTTATGAGCTTTTTGGATATTTTTTCTGATAAGTTGTGCATTTCTTTTGGAATTTGCTTTTCGTCTTTTATTTGAGATTTAGGAATTACTAGAGTGTGGCCTTTTGATATTGATTTTACGCTTAGAACAGCTATTGCTTCATTATTTTCATCTATTTTTACAGAAGGAATCTTTCCTTCTATTATAAGACGAAATATCTCTTGTGAGCTTGATTGCTGCTGGCTTAACATTGCTTCTAAAGCGTCTTCTGACAATGAATCTATCTGCTCTTGCGCTTCTTTTCTTTTTTCATCTGAGAGGTGAGAAATTTGCTGTTCTAGCTGAGATTTTAATTCTTTGACTTGGTCTTTTGTAAGAGCCATATATTATTGGGAAAACCTGTCTTTTATAATTTTTGTTTTTTATTCTTTGATTCTTTTAATACACTATGGAACATTTTTTCTAATTCTGAGAAATTTCTTTTGTCAGCATGACTTATTGATTCTTTTGTCAGCGTTCTTTGTGTGTAATCGTTATCTAGATATTTAACTTTATCTAATGTACTGTCTTTTCCATCATCAATAAATATTATTTCCCTATTTGTTATTGAATCATAAGCGCTATAGATATTACAACGCTTATTAGAGTCTAATAATATTTCTTTAGTCTTATCAAGCTTATACCAAGAGAAGACATAGTCATGAAGAAAGATTCCTGCGCAGACAGAAATAGTGCTTACGATTGCAAATACTCCTCCTTTTTTTAAATTCATTTTTTTGGGAGCTGTTAGAGGTTTATATTTTTTGTTATAATTAGAAGATTATTTTCAGCCAAATGCCCGCCTATAATCTTCTATAACTGCTGATGAGATATGCTGGAGTTTTGCCAGAGAATTGTCTATAATATCTGTTGAGCTTCCTTCTGGCCAGGCGAATTTTATTTTTATTGACTTTAGGCCAAAGGCGATTTCTTCTTCTTCAAATGATATATTTTTTGCTCCTTTTTCTATTAGGATTTTCTCCGCATTTTCCTCTATTTCTTTGAGATTTGCCTTTGGAGAGTTTGGGAGAATCTTTACTATTACTGCCACCATTGCCATTTTACGAGTTAGATAAGGGGTTTTTAATACCTTTCTATATAAAATGGATTTGCATAATGCTTTTAAACAACGGATTTTATTTTTAAATATGGATAATTATGAAAGCCTCATATCAAGGATTTCAAGCATTTCAGGCGTGAGCGTCGAAGATATAGACAGGAAGATAGAGGCAAAGAGAGCTAAATTGTCAGGGCTTGTAAGCAAGGAAGGAGCTGCGCAAATTGTTGCTTCAGAGCTTGGAATAAATTTTGACCAAGAGAGACTAAAAATTGCAGAAATAGTTCATGGCATGAGGAGAGTAAATGTTATTGGCAAAGTATTGGATGTTTTTCCTATAAGGCAGTATAATAAGAACGGAAGAGAAGGCAAAGTATGCAATTTTTTAATTGCAGATGAAAGCTCAAATGCGAGAGTAGTGCTATGGGATAATCATCATATAGGCTTGTTTGAAGACAAGAAATTAAAGGCAGAGGATGTTATAGAAATATCAAATGCAAATGTAAGAAATGGAGAGATTCATTTGACTTCGTTTTCTGACATAAAGAAAAGCAAGGAAGTTTTGGCAAATGTTGTCATAGAGAAAGTATTTTCTGGCAGAAAGATTAAGGACATAAGGCAGGGAGAGCGCTTCAAGACAAGAGCAGTTATTGTGCAGATTTTTGATCCAAAATATTTCAATGTTTGCGAGAAGTGCGGAAAGAAAGCTGTTGAAGGAGTATGCAGCGGTGAGCATGGGAAAGTTGGAGTAAAAAAGAGAGCTTTGCTAAGTGTTGTGCTTGATGATGGAAGCGACAGCATAAGAGGAGTATTATTCAGCGAGCAGATTAAAAGATTGGGATTGAGCGAAGACGATGTATTTTCTTTGGATAAATTTCAAGTCAAGAAGAATGAATTGCTTGGAGAGGAGAAGTTTTTCTGCGGAAATGTAAAATTAAATACTATGTTTAATACTATTGAGATGAATGTTGAGGATGTTATTGATATTGATGCGCAGAAGCTTATTCAGGAATTGGAGAGAAGATGAGTGATTTAGAGATTAGTCTTTCTCTTTCATCTTTTCTATAAATGTTTCTAATTCAGGGCCATCTGTTATTATTGGTTTATGTTCGCGCCTTAATTCTTTTAATTTATGAAATGTGCTTAATAGATGGTATTCTATCTTAGTTAATCCATATATCATACGCTGTTTTTCCATTTCTTCTACAGCGTTGCCCGCAATTTTTCTTAACTCAGTTTCTTCGTTATTTTCTATAATCTCTTTAGAGTATTCTTCTAATCTAAGGTATTCTTTAGAGTAAAAATCAGGCAAATCTTTCGTAGGAGATAATGCTATTCTTGCAGCACCCCCTAATAATATTCTTATTAGTCCTTTGTTCCATATATCAGGACTATAGCCTAAATGTATTAAATGTTGATAATTATCATCACCATCAATTATTGAATCAATTAGTCTTTCTAAAAAACTCATTCCTTTTTTTGTTCTTTTTAACATTGCTCTCTCACTTAGGCTGTCTGCTTTTAGATCTGACTTTTGATATATACCTATTAATTTTGGGATTATAATCTTTCTTTTATTTCCTTTTTCTGGGCAGATATTTAGTCCTTCAATTCTGTCAGCAGTTACTAGTTTGTCAAGTTTTCCTTTTAGTATGTTCTCTATTTCGCCATAGGCATATACATATCTTGTTACTCTATCCATTTTAGACTTTTTGTCTAATAGTTTTTAAATCTTTCTTTTTATATTTTAAGTCGCTATAAATTTATAAACTGACTGCTTTTATTGAATAAATGGCTAAAGGAGATAAGGAAGTGGTTAAAGAAGAGGTTGAAGAAGTCGTGAATGTTGAAAAGAGCGAAAAGACTGAGAAAAATACAGAGGCGAAATTAACTGATATTCCTGGAATAGGCCCTGGAATTGCTGCGAAATTAGAGGCTGCAGGTATTTATGATTTAATGGGCTTGGCGGTCATGTCTCCTCCTGCATTAAGCGAACTTGCAGGAGTTGGAGAAGCTGTTGCGAGAAAAGCTATTCAGGCTGCAAGGTCCATGATGAAGCTTGGATTTGTTGACGGTGTGGAATTTGCAAAGAAGAGAGAGGATGTTAATTATATTACAACAGGAAGCACTAATCTTAATAATTTGCTTGGCGGAAAGGGTGTTGAGACTAAATCTATGACAGAAGTTTATGGCGCTTTTGGCTCTGGAAAGAGCCAGCTTGGCTTTACCTTGGCAGTAAATGTCCAGCTGCCTAAGGAAAAAGGCGGGGCTGATGGAAAGGCAGTTATAATTGATACAGAAGGCACATTTAGGCCAGAGAGAATAAAACAAATTGCAGAAGGGCTTGGCGCAAACGCTGAGAAAGTATTGAAAAATATTCTTGTTGCAAGAGCATTTAACAGCGACCATCAGATTTTACTTATTGATAAAATAGGAGAAATGATAAAAGATGGCGAGCCAATCAAGATAGTTATTATAGATTCTTTGACTGCTCATTTTAGGGCAGAATTTGCAGGGCGCGGACAGCTTGCAGACAGACAGCAAAAGCTTAATAGATATTTGCATAATTTGATTAAAATGGCCGAACAGCATAATTTAGCAATATTTGTTACAAATCAGGTAATGGCAAATCCAGGAATGATGTTTGGAGACCCTACGACGCCTGTTGGGGGTAACATCGTGGGGCACGCCTGTCTAAAAGGAGATTCTTTAATACAATTAGCAGATGGAAGCATTATTGAGATAAAAGATATGAAATCTGATAAGGTATTTTCTGGCAAGTTTTCTGAAATGACTTTGCAAATTGCTGATTCTGAACAAACTTTTGTTAATCCCAATGTTGATAAAATATACAATATAAGGACAAATTGCCAGATAAATTGCTCCAGCCTGCATAGATTTTTTACAATAGATGATTTTAGCATTGCTGAAAAGGAAGCTAAAGATCTACAAGAAGGAGATTTCATTGCACAGGCTAAAAGGATAGATTTGGAGGGAGAAGATAGAATAATTAACCAATTTAAAATTAGGAAAATTGGCAAAATTTCCAAAGATAGTTCAGAAATTATAAAAAAGAGATTAGAAGATAAAAGTATCTCTAGGAAAGAAATATGCAAGAATATAGGAATCACTCCAAGACAATTTAGAAGGGTTTTAAATCAAGAATCTCCTACATCTTTTGAAGTTCTCAATAATTTGCAGGATTATTTTGGCGGACAGCAACTATTGCAGATTGTTCCTCTCTTTAGTCATAAACATAGGAATATACAAATACCTGAAATTTTGAGCCCTCAATTTGCACAAATATTTGGCTATTTCATTGGCGATGGAAATTTTGAAGACAGGGGATTGAGATTTAGAGATGCGAGAATTGAAGTGCTAGAATTTTATAGTGAGTTATTTAAGGAAATTTTCAATTTAGGCGGCAGGATCAGCAAAATAAACAATAAAAACTGCTACAATTTAGACATAAATTCCAAGGAGATTAGAGATTTGTTTGAATTAATGCTTGAAAACATTTTAGATGAGATTGGAAAATCTAAAAAGCAAACTGTTGCTGGATTTATTAGAGGATTTTTTGATGCAGAAGGCCATATCAATAAGAAAAGAGCTTATATCAGCGCAGTTCAAAAAGATGATGGGATATTGAAATATTTGCAGTTATTTCTATTGCGTTTTGGAATTAGGTCAACTATTAAATTTGGAATTGGAAGAAAAAAAATGCATGTTTTGAGAATTATTGACAAGGATATTAAGGGCTATCTTCAAATTGGATTTAGTGCTTCAGATAAGCAAAAAACTTTTTTAGAAAAAATTGCGGAAACTGATAAAACTTATTCATACGAGATGATGCCTATTGAAAGAGAAGGACTTAGAAATTTATTAGAGGGCTGCGGATTAAGTTTTTCTAATATTATTAGACCAAGACCTAAATATTATAAGTGGATAAGCAGAAAAGAGTTGAGCAATGCATTTAATGCTTTAATGAATTGCGATATTAAAGACAGGCAAATAAAGCAAAAGATAAACTTTATTTCAAAATTGCTAAATGGAGATATAATCTTTGAAAAAATAAGGAAAATAGATATATCTGATAATAATGGGACTAATTTATACGATTTTTCTGTTCCTGGAAATGAAAATTATATTGCGAACGGCTTTATTGTTCATAATTCAACGTATAGACTATATTTAAGGCGCGGAAAGCAAGGCTCGCGAGTAGCAAAGATGATTGACTCTCCTAATTTGCCTGACAATGAAGCGCAGTTCTTCATTACAGAGCATGGCGTGAAAGATGAGGAGATTGAGAAGTAAAATGCCTGATCCTCGCTGTGAACATTATGAATGATTGTTTGATAATGCTATGAAGAGTTCATCTGGAAATGGTTATTGCGAAATACACGAAGAGATTATTGATGCCAAGCTAGGCTTAATGGGACAGGCTAAGTGCAAATATGATAGTCATGCGACTTGTCCAATATATTTAGCTAATCAGAGGAGGCTAGAGAAGCTTGAATCTGAAAGAGAAAAAATATTGTCTTCTTTGCCTTTTAGCGATTGAGAAGATTTAAATTAAAGAGATAATTGTTTCTTAGATGATTGAAAAAAGGCAGCAGATGCTAAAAGATATTAGCAGAGATTTGATGGCATTAGGCAGCATACCATTTTTATTATTGGTTTTGATAAGAATATGGATTGCAGATAACTACATGCAGTTTTCTCAAATAATTATTGGAGCGGTTTTGATATTTGCAGTTTCTTTAGTTTTTAAGAAAAATGATAACTATTCTGCATTAATTATTGTATTATCTGTTTTCACTTCTATTTTTTATAATGAAATGGAATTTACAATATTTGCTAGTATTGTCGGCTTAGTTTCTTTGTTTGCAATGCATTATCTTGGCAGAAAAAATGTTTTATATGGTGTTATTATAGGAATTATTTCCAGTGCCTTAAGCTATATTATTTCCGGCTATTTGCCTTTTGGAAATTATTAGAAATAAAAAAGTCGATTAAGGCATAGGTTTAAAAGGGAAATTAATTTTTAGTTTTGGAATGAATAAGTTCAAAGAAATTGGATTAAGCCAGAATTTAGTAAGAGTTCTTGAGGAGATAAAGTTTGAGGAGCCTACTGAAATTCAGGAGAAAGTGATTCCTTTAGCTTTAGCTGGGAAAGATGTTATAGGCGAAAGCGCGACAGGCTCTGGAAAGACTTTGGCTTTTGGCGCGCCAATTATTGAAAACATAGAAAGAGGAAAATTCCTGCAGGCATTGATATTGACGCCAACAAGAGAATTGGCAGAGCAGGTTTCAAAATCACTCATGGCTTTTTCAAAATATAGCTCTCTAAAGGTAGTTTCTGTTTATGGAGGAGTTTCTTTAAATCCGCAGATAGATGACTTAAGGAGAGCAGAGATTGCTGTCGGCACTCCTGGCAGGATTCTTGACCATATAGCCAGAAGAACTATTAATCTGTCAAAAGTCAGATTTTTAGTTTTAGATGAAGCAGACAGAATGTTTGATATGGGATTTTTTGAAGATGTTACAAAGATAATTGGGCATTGCTCTAGAGAAAGGCAGACTTTCTTGTTTTCTGCCACAATCTCGCAGGAGATTTTGGAAATTTCAAAGAGATATATGCATAATGCTGTTGAAGTTTCTGTTGAGCATTACGTTGATTCTTCAAAATTAGAGCAATCTTATTATGAAGTTTCTTCAAGAGAGAAATTTTCTCTTTTAGTGCATTTGCTTAAGAAAGAAGAATCAAAATTAGTCCTAGTATTTTGCAATACGAAAAGAAATGCAGATATTATTGGAAAGAACTTGAAAAGATATGGCTTGGATAGTTCAGTGCTTCATGGCGGACTTGCTCAAAATAAAAGAACTAGAGTTCTTGAAAGTTTTCATAAGAGCGACAAGTTGATTTTAGTATGCACAGATGTAGCTGCCAGAGGATTAGATATAAAGAATTTGTCACATGTTTACAATTATGACTCTCCTAAAACCAGCACAGAATATATTCATAGAGCTGGAAGAACAGCAAGAGCTGGAAAAGAAGGAAAAGTAATAACCATATTGTCAGAAAAAGATTATGAGAATTTTAGAAATGTTTTGAGAGATGATTCTTTGAAAATAGAGAAGATTCCTGTTCCTGAATTTGAGAAAGTTTTTGTCAAGATGAATGATGATGGACATAGAGGAAGCTTTGGAGGAAGTAGGGAAAGAGGCAGGGGAGGATTTAGCAGAGGTGGAAGTGGATTTGGCAGAAGAGAGGGCGGATTTAGTCGTGGTGGAGGCAGTTTTAGAAGCAGAGAAGGAGGATTCAGGAGCAGAGGGGGCGGAGGAGGATTTAGAACTACTGGAAAAAGATTTGGACAAAGGGAAGATAGAGGAGATAGATTTTCTGAACGCAGAGGCGGATTTGGAAGAAGAGATGACAGAAGAGGCGGAACTTTGCGTTTTCACGGAAGAAGATAAGTATATTAACTAAAAATTCTTGTTTTTTATATGGCTGATGAGGCAGATGGGCGATTAGAGGAATTAGTTAAAGATATGCCAAAAGAATTAGCTGAATTTATCAGAGAAATTTATCGTGATCCTATAATTCGCCATGTTAGCGATGAGGAATATGAGGATTTTTATCTTACTGCAAAATACGGAGAAGATTAATTTTTGAATTATTTATCCAGCTTTTTAGAAATATCTTCAAGCTTTTCAGATATTGATGCCAGCTCTGAAGATATGTCATCAAGTGCTTGAATAAATTGGTCTTTTATTTCTTTTATTAAGTTTATAATTTCTGTCATTTTTATTAATACCTTATTGAACAATTATAGATTAAGAATTTTACTATTTTTTAAAATTAGAAGATTTAATTAATTAGAGGCGTATACAAAGAATCTTTTATTTATTACAATATCCCTACTCGGATTTGAACCGAGGTTTCAACCTTTTTGCTGTACTTAATAACCGCAAGGTTTATATAAGGTATTATAATACATTATAATATGGAAACCTTAGTAAAACATACAAGGGAAGTAGGGACTTCGGCAGGAGTCTTATTGCCCAGAAAATGGTTAAATAAGCAAGTAGTTGTAACTTTATTCTCCCCATCAAGAGAGGAAATTGCAAAAGACATTATAGAAATTCTTGTTAAAAAAGAGCTAAATGAGGATGTAAAAGGGGTATATCTGTTTGGCAGCTATGCAAGAGAGGATTATGACTCCAGTAGCGATATAGATGTTCTAGTTATAACAAATAAAATTAATAAACTAATTAATTACGGCGATTACGAAATTATGCTCGTGTCTGAAAAGAATTTCTCTAAAAATTTAAGTCATAGTCTTATGTATTTAAGCATATTAAAAGAAATAAAAATAATTATAAACAAAGAATTAATAGAAAAATATTTGCACAGAAAACAAAAAATCAATATTAGGAATAGTCTAAGAGAGATTAGAAAAATGGTTAAAATAAATAGAGAAACAGTCATGTTTTTTAAAGAATATAATAAAAATATTCCAGACGGAGTTATTTATTCTATAGTTTTAAGATTGAGAGAATTACTTTTAATAAGATTTTTACTTGCGAATAAAGCATTTGATAAAGGGGCTTTCCTTGATATTGTTGGTGAAAAAATTCATTCTGCTTATTCTCGAATAAAAAGAAATAAAAGAGAGATTAATGATGTTAGGCCTGATGAAGCGATTCATCTTATAGACTTATCTGAAAAATGGTTAAAAGAGTTAAGAAAATAGAAAAAGGAATTGAAAGCCTGAGAAAAGAGATAGAAGAACACTTTATTAAACTTGAAGAAGATATCCGAGAAAATAGAATTGAGAGAGGAAGATATCATATTAAAGAGTTAGATAAAAGTCTTATTACTGCCCTAAAATACAAGATTAGTTTGTTAGGTGAAAATTCCGATTATTCCGAGTTAATAAAGAAATACAAGAAGCTCTTGGAAGAATATAAGAAGAAATTAGGCATTGTATGATTGAATGCCCCCACGAGGAATTGAACCTCGGACTGCTCCTGTTTGCATTCATTTGCCGCAAGGAGCCGTTATATCCACTTAACTATGAGGGCGTACAGGCTTTAAAGAACTACAATAAAAGGGTTTTTAGAATTATTGATTTGCTAAAGATGCTTGTCTAATTCTTTTGCGTAATTGTGAAGTTCTGATGATTTGAACCAAAGTGATAACTCGCGTTCTGCAGCTTCTTTTGAATCTGAGGCATGGACTAAATTTCTTAAAACTCGAGATTTTTTGTTTGCTATTTCGTAAGATTCAAACATGGCATAGTCGCCGCGGATTGTTCCTGGAGGAGCTTGCTTTGGCTCTGTTGGACCTATTATCTTTCTTACTACTTCTATTGCATGTGGGCCTTCTAAAGCCATTGCAATAACTGGAGATTCCTGCAAGAAGTTTATATTCCAAGATTGTATTAATGAGCCAAATTCAATTGGATCTTTATACTCAAATTGTCTGCCTTCTTTTTCCCGCGCTGATTTTGTTTTTTCAAAGACCTTCTTTGCCCATTCTACATCAAGAGGATAGTGCTTTTCAGCCATTTTTTTATCTGCTTTCACCATTTTCATGCCTATTATCTTAAGGCCTGCCTCTTCAAAGCGGGAAATTATCTTTCCTGTAAGGCTTCTCATGACACTGTCTGGCTTTATCAAGACAAGTGTTTTTTCTGTTTCCATATTTTAGCTTAGAA
>CAYUCQ010000005.1:0-30335 GCA_964443535.1 Candidatus Woesearchaeota archaeon | reverse complement strand
TGTTAGCATCAAAAGAAGTAAGCAATCCTGGACATTCAATCCTTGCATTTCAAGATATATCCTCAAAAAAATGGGGATCTTTAGGACACTCTTCCCAAGACTCACAAAAGAATAGGCTTGCTATATACTCCACACTAAAGGAACTTGTTATGTCATATAATACTAGAAGAATTAGTTATGCTAAAGCAATCATTAAAAGAATGTCTGCTTTTCCTCAAGGTTGGGCGCAGCGCCAGTTATCTATAGGAGATTTTCAAGATATTTGTTATAATTCACACACAAACAAATAATTATAAAAACCCTACAATCTACTAAAAATCATGTTAATTATTAGAGAGATTTTTACAGCCAAACCTGGGCAAGCAGGGAGACTTGCAAAGCTGTTCAAGAAAGGATTTACAGGAGATAATGTAAGAGTGATGACTGATATGGTTGGAGATTATAACACGGTCATAGTGGAAATGAAAGTTGATAGTCTGGCTGAATTTGAGAGGCAGATGGAAGACTACAAATCAGGAAAGCCTGACCCGAACATGAATCAAGAGGTTGCAGAGGAAATGTCAAAATATACGGAAATGTATCTCCATGGAAAAAGAGAAATCTGGAGAGTTGAATAAAGAAAAAAAATAAAATGCAAAAAATAATACCTTGCTTATGGTTTGATGATAAGGCTGAAGAAGCAGCTCGTTTTTACATTTCCATATTCAAAAATTCCAAGATAAATCACATTGAGAGATATGGAAAATCTGGTTCAGAAGCTTCTGGAATGCCTGTAGGTAAGGTTATGACTGTAACTTTTAGTCTTAATGGCAATGAATTCATGGGGCTAAATGGTGGCCCAATTTTCAAATTCTCAGAAGCAATTTCTTTTATGATTGAATGTGAAGACCAAAAAGAAGTAGAATATTATTATGACAAGCTTTCAGCAGACCTCAAAGCAGAGCAGTGCGGCTGGCTAAAAGATAAGTTTGGATTGTCATGGCAGCTTATTCCAAAAGGATTTGATAAGATAATGGGAAGTATTGATTCAAAGAAAAAAGAAAAACTAATGGCTGCGCTAATGAAAATGAAAAGAATTGATATGAATACCTTGAAGCATGCGTATGAAAACTAAAATGCCACACGAAGAAGACAGCAAACTTGAATCTAAAATAAGAGAAATTCCTCTTGAAGAAGCAACAAGATTAATGGAAGAAGATAAAAATTGGTTTTATGATAATCTTGGAAAGCTTAGAGAAAAATATGGTAGAAAGGGATATGTATTTGTTCTGAACAAGGAAGTCATAGACTTTGACAAGAAAAGAAATCGCTTGCTAGATAGATTAAAGTATAGTGTATATTTAGGAGATCTCTCATCAGAAAGAGCAGAAGAAGATATTCCAATAATATTTAGAGGATTTACTCCCAGGTAGGAATTTTAAAATCTCTCCAAAAAGATTTAAATAATCTCTAATCTCGTAACTTATATGAATCTAAAAAGAGCAATCTGGGTTGGAGTTGTCATGTACATCTTATCCTTCATAATAGGGATAATTCCTTTTTTAATAACAGGAGCAGATCCTACACAAATGTCAGATCCGCCTACAAGCTTCTTTGTTATAGGCATAATCATCTCAATAATCTTATCTATAATATTTTCATTAGTTTATTTCAAGGGTAAAAAAATACATCCAAGTGCAAAAGAAGGATTTTACTTTGGTTTGACAATAATAGTAGTAGGATTTGTTCTTGATGCTATAATCTTCTTTCTATCATCTCTAGCCGTAGAATCAGAAATGGATATACTAAGTTATTACTCTAATCCATTGTTCTGGGTAGCTCTTGTCCTTGTCATCGCCACAACAACAATAATTGGCGCAATGAAAGGAAAGAAATAATGGCCTCAACACCTCCAGGCGCAAGAAAGAGAAAAATGGATTACATGGTAGATCAAGCTACATTTGACGACTTTATGAAAGCTTGCAGCAGAAAAGGATATGCTCCTCAAATAATACTTGAGCAGGCGATGAGAAAATTCGTCCAAACTGGACAAGTTTAATATGGGGGTAAAAAATGATATTAGATAACTGGCTCTACGCAGATCTTCTAAACACAAAAACAGATTTCTGCGAGCCATTAAAAAAAAATATTAAATGTGACGTTCTTGTTGTTGGCGGAGGCATGGCTGGCTTGCATGCTGCACTAAGATTAATAAATAATGGAAAAAATGTTGTCCTTTTAGAAAAAAGCATATGCGGTGGAAGCTCGTCAGGAAAAAGCGCAGGATTCTTAACTCCCTCAACAGAAAGCGACTTAAGTAATATAATAGATTATTACGGCACAGAACAAGCAAAATTTCTTTATAATATCCCAAAAGTAGGCATGAATCTTATTGTCTCAACAGCCAAAAAATACAAATTAAATTGTGACTTGCAAAAGCAAGATTCATTATATTTAGCAATAAGCAAAAGTCATCTTGAATTTGTAAAAGAAGAAGCAGAGTCATATAAAGAGCTTGGTTTCAAAGCAAAATTCTATGATGGAAAGAAAATCCTCTCAATCCACCCAGGAAATGGATATTATGGAGGATTGAGCTACAGCGGCACATATGGATTAAATTCTCTGGCATATGTTCAGGAGCTAAAAAATACTCTTGTCAAAAAAGGCGTTAAAGTTTACGAAGGCAGTGAAGTACACAAAATAACAGGAAATACTGCAAAAACACATTTAGGCTCTGTAAAAGCAAAGAACATTATAGTCTGCATAGACAAGATGACTTCTGAATTTGACAAAGATTTCTCAAAGAAATATTATCATATTCAATCATATCTAACTATCAGCGAACCATTGAGCAAAAAAGAGATAAAAAGTTTGTTTCCAAAACAAAAATTCATGTGCTGGGATACAAGGCATATATATACTCACTATCGCATAATGGGAGATGACCGCCTTCTTGTTGGCGGAGGCTCATTTTTAACAACATACTATCCAAAGCACTACAATTCTCCATTTGTTATTAACATGGTAATAAACGATTTCAAGAGAAGATTTCCATCTTTAAAAGATGTGAAATTTTCGCAATACTGGAATGGCTTGATAGATGTCACAAAAGACCTAACTCCAATTGTTGATTTTGACCCAAAAAATAAATATGTGCAGTATGTTCTCGGTTGCGCAGGACTTCCATTTGCTTCATTCTGCGGCGATTATGCGGCGCAAAGAATTTTAGGAACTCACGCAAAAGAGTATGAAAAGCATCTAAGATACGACAGAGAATTCTTTATTTCAGAAGCACTGCAAAACTTTTTAGGCAAGCCATTATCATTCATGATAAGTCATCTTCATGCACTTATATATCCAAGCCCAATATCTAAAAAATAAAAAAGTCTTTGAAGTGTAGACTTTTGGATACATGAAAATATTTATAAATACAGGATTTATTATAATAGGACAAAAAGATGGTGAAAAAAACATTTATCAGCTTGTTGCTGCTCGCACTTCTAATTAGTTTCGTCAGTGCTGTTGATACAGAAATAAAAATAAAAACTCTGGCAGATCACAAGGTCAGCATCTTCGTTTATCCTGATGATTCAGCAACTTCAATAAATAGCTTCCACATTACAGCAGATTCAGTAGGCAGTGTTTCAGTCACGCATTCATCAGGTCACGCTAAAATAGATCTTTTAGTAAAAGTAACAAAAGACGGAGAAAAAGTCTTTCTTGAAAGATTTGAAGATTATCTGGCTGGAAATCCTATTTCCATAAGAGTAGATTATGAAGAAGTAAGCGGCACTTATGATCCGCAAGCTGCTGCTGTCAAGGCTGCCGCAGCTCAAAACACAACTGCACAGGAAAACGTCACAGTTGCGCAGGAAAAAGAGCCTTCAAGCCAAATAACAGGAGAAGTTGTCGCAGCCAGCCCTGAATCATCTTCAACAGCATTCTATTTCGTCGTAGTTATAGGAATCCTTGCAGCAATAGTAATCGTGCTATTTGTAATAAAAAGATTCATGCCATTCTCTCAATTCAAATTTGGACATAGCTCACCATCAGTAAGGCCGAGTTCATCTCCTTATACTGCAAATCTAGCAGCAGAAGAGAGAAGGATAAAAGAAGTAGAAAGAAAAATTGTTGATGCTCAAAAAGAATTAAATGTGTTAAAAGGTCAAGAGCGCATTAAAGCAGCAGAAAAAAGACTTGAAATGGATAGAAGAGAACTAGAAAAATTAAAGTTTGGCATAATGGGCGATAGCGGCATGCAAAGAAGAACATCATCTACTTTTCAAAGAGTTGACAATATGAGAGAAATACCTCTAAGAGACATTAGAAAAGACATAGAACCTCAAAAAACAGGCGCTGATGAAGTGAAAAGAGATAATACTCAACAGCAAGACGCTAAAAAAGATGATACATTTGACTTGACTTCTTAGAAATAGGCAAAGTTTTAATTGTGTAATGGTAACAATAGAAAAGTTTAAATATTGCCTATTTATCAATATTTTATAGAAAATAAAGGAAAGCGGTAGAATATTGATTATTAAATCGTTAATTAAAAAGATATGAGAATTATTATTGTAAGACACGGAGAAACCTTAGAAAACATCCAAGATGTTCTAATGGGGCATATGCCTGGAACATTATCTGAATTAGGTATTGAACAAGCAAGAAAGGTTGCTTTAAGGCTAAAAGACGAAAGAATAGAATATATTTTTTCAAGTGATTTGAAAAGATCTCTCGATACTGCTAATCATATAAAAGAATATCATCCGTATGCAGTTTTTGAAATAACTAATAAGTTAAGAGAAGTTGATATGGGGGCATGGCAAGGTAAAACAAAAAAAGAATTAGGTTTTACTAAAAACTGCAGACCTCCAACACCTTCAGATTTCGAAACTTGGGACAAAGTATATGAAAGAGCTCAAAGATTTCTAGAAGAAGTAAAAAGAGATTATTCTGAAAGAAATGTTTTGTTAGTAGGACATAGTGGAATTAACAGGGCATTAATTGCCGTATTAAAAGGAATAAATCATGAAAAAATAAGTGAAATACCTCACCAACATAATACGGGAGTTAACATCTTTGAATTAGTAGATGGAATTTATCAACCTCTTGTTTTGAATTGCAAAAAACATTTAGATTGAGAATTTTAAAATCCAGCAAAAGATTTATAGAGCATATTATATCTTATTCGTAAGCCAGCGTGCCAGAATGGTTAATGGGCGTGTCTCGAGAACACGTGTCCGCAAGGGCATCTAGGTTCAAATCCTAGCGCTGGCGCTATTTATCAATACAATAAAAGAAAAATACTAAAAATAAAAAACAAAATTATTTGCAACTAATGTCTTTCCAATATAAAGACATGTTTTACAGCCACAATAATTGCTGCAGGTATGAATACTGAAAGCAAAGCATCCAATATATTTCTTAATACAGGAATTACATTCAAGGTATCTTTCCCAAGCGAACTAACAATTATTAATATCGCGCTGGAAAAGAGAAAATTCTTTACTTCCTTGGAGGCGACATTTATCAAACCTACTATAATTCCTATAACTACGAGCACAATCAGCCATGTTGATGACGTCAAAAATCCTGCTCCAAATACTACAGCAAGAATGACTCCAATTAAGAATGTCCATCCGCCTAATATATGAAGATTTTGACCTGAAGCTACACTGCTTATTTGTCCCTTAGCCATTTTTCACCTCCTTTCATTTCTAATAGTATTAACTACTATCACTCCTTTTTAATAAATATAATAACGATTTAGCATTTATAATACTTTCGGAAATTACCGAATGTAATTATACACTAATCTTGACAGAATTAAATTATAATTGCAGTATTAGTCTTGTCTTTCTTTTCGTCAAAGTCTGCAACCAAACCTTCTGTTGTTAAAACCATACCTGCAATGCTCGCAGCGCTCTGCAGGGCATATCGCACAACTTTTGTTGGGTCTATGACGCCGGCCTTTACTAAATCTTCAAAAATATCGCTTTTTGCATTGAATCCAAATGTCTCCGCCTTATCTTTAAGCTGTGCAATGACTTCAAATCCGTCCCTGCCAGCGTTTTCAGCAATCTGCCTTACAGGACCTTCAAGCGCCTTTCTTAATATCTTGACTCCAATCAACTGCTCGCTGGATAAATTAATTGAATTTAATTCTTTTATTGAATGAAGAAGAGCCAAGCCTCCGCCAGGAACAACGCCTTCTTCAATAGCGGCCTTAGTAGCATTCAACGCATCGTCAATTCTCATCTTCTTTTCTTTTAATTCAGTTTCTGTAGCAGCTCCTACATTAATAACTGCAACACCTCCAGATAATTTCCCAAGTCTTTTCTGCAGGTCTTCTCTTCTAAAATCGCTGTCTTCATTGCTTATCTGCGCCTCAATTTTTTTCACTCTCTTTTCTATCTCGCTCTTGTCTCCATATCCTTCTATGATAACTGTTTCGTCTTTTGAAACTTTTACTCTCTTTGCAGAGCCAAAATCAGACAATGAAATATTCTCCAATTTTTCGTCAGTATCTTTTGCAATAACTTTGCCGCCTGTTAGAACTGCAATATCATCAAGCAATTCGCGCTTTTCATCTCCAAAGCCAGGTGCTTTAAGAGCGCATACTCTTAGAGCTCCTCTGATTAAATTTATTACAAGTGTTGTAAGCGCCTCGCCTTCTACATCTTCTGCAATTATAATAAGAGGTCTTCCTTCTGGTGCAGCTAATTCCAAAATAGGAACAAGCTCTTTTACAGATGTTATGTTCTTATCTGTAATAAAAATATAAGGGTTTTCAAAATTTGCCTCCATCTTCTCGCTGTCAGTAACCATGTAAGGAGACAAATAGCCCTTGTCAAGCTGCATTCCCTCAACAAGCTCCAAATAAGTTTCAATGCTCTTTGCTTCTTCAACAGTTATTACTCCCTTGTTTCCAACTTTCTCCATAGCATCTGCAATTAGCTCTCCTATTTTCTCATCATTATTAGCAGAAACAGTTGCAACCTGCCTTATCTTTTCTTTATCTTTTACAGGAGTTGACTTTCTTTTCAAATATTCAACAATTCTTTCTGTGGCAACTTCAATACCTCTCTTTATTTCTATTGGATTTGAGCCAGCAGTTATGTTCTTCAGGCCTTCATTTATCATTAACTGGGCAAGCAAAGTTGCTGTAGTAGTGCCGTCTCCAGCCTTGTCCTGTGTTTGAGAAGCAACTTCTTTAATTAATTTCGCGCCAATATTTTCAAATTTATCTTTTAATTCAATTTCTTTAGCAATAGTAACTCCGTCATTTGTCACAAGGGGATAAGGGTCTTTATCCAAGATAATAGTTCTTCCTTTAGGGCCAAGAGTAACCTTGACAGTGTTTGCAACTTTGTCAATGCCCCGCATAAGCGCCTGCCTTGCCTGCTCATCAAAAATTATTTGTTTGCTCATTTTATTCAATCTTTGCAATTATATCTTTAAATTCTATAATCAAGAACTTCTCGTTATTTATCTCAATTTCTTCAGAGCCATAGCCTCCGTAAATAACCTTATCTCCCTGATGAAGTGGAATTCTAGAGCCATCTTTCAATGTGCCGACATCATGCACAATACCCTGCTTCTTTTCCTCGCTTCCCTTTGGAAGATATATTCCCGACTTAGTTCTTTCTTCTGCCTTTACAGGCTTCAGTATAACACGCTCTCCAATTGGTATAATTTTCATCTTATAGTAAAAATTTTTACCAAAGGAGCGTATTTAAATTTTCTTATGCTGAAGTGCTATAGAATTATCCTATTTTTTCAATTCTTGTCCTAGAAGAGCTGTCTTCAACAGCATATCCCTTATCTTTAATCCTTTGCCTCAAAATATCAGCTTCTTCCCATTTCTTCTCCTGCCTTAATTTTTCTCTGTCAGCCACAAGCTTCTTAACATCTTTAGGAATAACAAAGCTGACTTCTCGCATCTCGCCTACTCCAATTCCAAGAACTCTATCGCAATTCTCTAAGAATTTGATTTTTTTCTTAGGCTCAAAATCAAAATTATCCAAAGCTTTCAAGAATAATTGAATAGCTTCCGGAATATTCAAGTCATCATTAATTGCCTTGACAAACTCACCCTCATATTCCTTGCTAAAATCATTGCCCTTATGCTCTTGCTTTCTGCTCTCAATAACCTTTCTCCTAATCTTCTCATAAGTTGCTTTGGCTGCATCTAAATTCTCAAGGCTAAAATTCAAGGGCTTTCTATAATAGGTCAATAAGCACAAATACCTAAAATGCACTGGTTTGTATCCTAATTCTTCTAATTCAGAGATAGTATAAAGCCCTCCTTTAGATTTAGAAACCTTCTCTCCTTTGTTTAAAAGAAAAGCTCCATGCAGCCAATAATTTACAAACTTCTTTCCTGTAGCGCACTCTGATTGCGCAATCTCATTAGTATGATGAATCTGTATATGATCTTCTCCTCCTGTATGAATATCAAAATGCTCGCCAAGGTATTTCATTGACATGGCAGAGCATTCTATATGCCATCCTGGAAATCCAATGCCCCATGGAGAAAGCCATTCTTGCTGCCTTTTTTCTCTTATATTGGAAAATTTCCACAACGCGAAATCAGTCTTGTTTTTCTTTTCTCCCAAAGCCACTCTTTTTCCTGCCTTCAAGCCCTTAACTTTAATCTTGGCTAATTTTCCATAATCACTAAATTTTGAGCTGTCAAAATAAATTCCATCAGTTGTCTTGTAAATATATCCTTTTTTCTCTAATTTCTTAATAAGTTCTATCTGCTCGTTTATATGTTCAGTTGCTTTGCACCATATAGAAGGAGAAATAATATTTAATTTTTTCAAGTCTTCCTTAAAAACATTAAAATAAAAATCAGCTATTGCTCCTGCTGACTTTCCTTCTTTCTTGGCTGCATTTTCCATCTTATCTTCTCCGCTGTCAGAATCAGAAGTTAAATGCCCTACATCTGTAACATTAATCACATGTTTTACTTTAAGTCCGTTATAAATAAGCATTCTTTTCAGCAAATCAGAAAATATGTAAGTCTTATGATTTCCAACATGAGGATAAGAATAAACAGTAGGTCCACAGCTATACATGCCGACTTCATTTTTCTTAATTAGCGTAAAAACCTCTTTCTTCCTAGTTAATGTATTGTATAATTTTATCATAAATCATTAAAAGAACAATAAGTTAAAAGCTTTGCTAAAATACTTAAATGGAAAGAGCCATATAATAACGGCATATTATGTTAAAAATATAGCTCAAACATGAAAGGAAAAATGAATATATATTATGACGAAGAAGGAGACTATTTAGAAATCTTCATAGAAAGTTCTAGTCCTACATATGGTGAAGATATTACTTTGTTCAAAAAAGATTCAAATGATGAGATAGTTGGTATTGGCATCCTCAACTTTAAAAAAATCAGAAAGTCCTCTTGTTCTACTTCGGCTTAAAAGCGAAGGTTTGTTTGGACTTTTGGATGCTCAAGATTGAACTCGTGTAACAGCAATCTTGACAGAACAAAATCCCTTCGTGATATTAAAATTAATCTACCATTTGAGGTCAATTTTTCTGCATTTAAAGTCTAGGAAATGAAAGATTTATATAACTCCAACTCATTAATTAAATAAAGAGGTTAAAATGATAAATAAAGCATTAGGCTATGTTATCGCAATAATAGGTATCATTGGCTTGTCAGCATCGCTTTTCCCAGAAGCAAAAGACTATTTGTCAAAATCATTAGGCATATCAATGTCTCAAGTCAGCAACACCTATCTATTAATAGGAAGCGTTGTAATAATCTTAATAGGAGTATTTATAGTTCTAAAATCAGGCAAAAAAGGAGCAATGCAAATTTTAAAAGAAGTTCCAATATTTCACGGAAATAAAATAATAGGATATAGAAGGCATTAGTTAACGCCTTCCCAAATTAATTTTCAGAAATTTTATAAATGGCCTGATTAAAAGATAAATTACTCTAGCAAAAATAATAATTATAAGAATACTAAGAATAGCACTAATAAAGTCTAAACTTTTCATAAATTCCACAAAACTTGCTACAAAAGCAAATAGATTTGAAAAGTCAAATAAACTAAAATTAAAATTAAGCAAGTCTTTCGTATATAATCCATAAACTGCCAACAAAGCAATAATGAAAGAAATTATTATTATAATTCCTTTATTTTCTCTGCGCTTTCCAAAATGCGTTCTCATCAATAAATCAAAGAAAACTACAAAAAAGACTATGAAAATAATTATAAATCCTGCTGTTTCATTGTAAAAAATATCTCCAAATGACATTAATCAACCTCCAAACCTTTTGTCTCCTATATCCCTAAAATCTTCAAGAAGATTAAATGTATGCTCTTTGCTTCCTTGCTTAAAGCTTTTTCCCACACTTCCAAAAGCTTTTTCCATTCCAGCCATTCTTTTCTCAAAAACCTTGAACCTAAATTTCTCATCCCATTTCTCTTGCTCTTCCTTAGTTCTTTTAGTCAGTCTTCCTAATTTCCAGATAATCCTATTAATAAATATCAAGACAATAAAGTATAATGCAAAGAACAAAACAAGGAATATCCATCCCCACACACCTTCTCTGAAGAATATAATATTAAACAAGACTAAAGAAATCATTTTATATGCCTTTAAATGGGCTAAAATAGTAGCCATGCAAAAAGCAAGAATGTAAGAAACATTTGGATTAAATGTGGAAAAGTTAGAGACGATCTTCCCAAACATTGTAAAAAAGAAAACCCATAAAAGAAAAACAAATACTAAAGTCAAAGATAACTCATAATCCTGTCCAAGAAAAAAGAAAAAAAGAAAATTAAGTCTCTTAAATCCTGCATCAACAGCTGAAACAGCCTTATTTTTCAGCAATAGTTCTTTCCATTGCTCACCTAAATATTCCCACCTGCCTTCTTGAGTAATCTCTCTAAGAGGTTTAGTAGCATTTAGAATTCTATCAGCTTCTTCTTCAAATCCGCTTTCATCAATTCCAGAATCAAGCTGCGCAGAAGCATAATTAAAAAAGAGCAAGAATGCCAATATAAACAAGCCTAACGCAAAATACCTCTTTTCCATCTTTCAACTAATAAAACCAACTATAAAAAATTATTTATTTGCTTTTTCTAGCTCTCTTTAAAGACTCGCCAACTTTTTCCAATCCTCTTATTGCTCCAGCAATCTCTTCTCCGCCCGCTTCACTCTCAGAAGCATGCTTTGCTGCACTCATCATTTCTTTTCTTTCCCTTAGCCAAGGACCTACAGAACCTATTCCAAGATTAACTGCGATAAAAGCAACAAAAGCAGCAATTAATCCCGCTATAATAGCAAATCCTCCAGCAAATGCAAATAGCCCTATAGAAATTCCTAATACAATAACTAGCATTTTCAAATTAGCCATAATGACTGTCATAGAAAAGCCAGCAATCCATGAAGTAACAATGTTAAAAGTACTAAATGAGGCAAAAATATCTGCAAATGTTACAAATAGCAAAAGCCATGTAAACAAAGTTATAACAATAGCACTTCTCTCTCCAACAGTATTTGCAAGCCAAGTTGGAATTCCTCCGAAGATATAAGTCATCCAGCCAAATGTCTGCCCAAAAGTAGTGCTAAAACTAGTAACCTCTGTGTCAATTGCAAAATTCTTACTATATCTATTCCAGTATTCAGAGCGAACTAGAAGAGAACCTAATACCATAATGACAATCAAAGAGACAGCTATCCAAGCAACTTTTTTACTGCTATCTGTCATCGCTCCTCTTTTGTTAAACATATTTATCAAAGCAAACTCTTATTTATAAATCTTATTGTAAAATAATAACCAATTCTAAATCAAAAAAACTTTGAATCTCTTAGTTAGTTTTTTGGATGCTCAAGATTGCTGATGCAGAATGCAATCTTGACATAATAAATAAAATTAATTATCGTTTGCCTTCTGCTGCTTTTCCAAAGCCTTCTGCAATCTTTTGCATTCCTGTGATAGCTCCTGCAGTCTCTCTTCCGCCTGCCTCGCTCCTAATAGCGTTTTTTTCAGCTCGCATGAACTGCCTTCTTCTTGACAGCCAAGGCTCAAGATTTTCAAGACCTAAATTAACTGCGATAAAAGCAACGAAAGCAGCAGCCAATCCAACAAGCACTGCAAGCCCTCCTAGAAAGGAAAATGCTCCTATGAAGAATCCTAATACAACGACAAGTATTTTTAGATTAGCAAAAATAGCAGCCATTGCAAACGCAATGGTCCATGAAGCAAAGGGGCTAAAAGTGCTAAAAGCAGCGAAAATATCTCCAAATGTTACAAATAACAAAAGCCAAGTAAATAAAGTCACAGCAATTGCGCTATTTTCTCCAAGATTTTGTACAAGCCAAGTTGGAATTCCGCCAAAGATATAAGTCATCCAGCCAAATGATTTGCCAAGAACACTATCAAATTTCTCCACTTGAGTGCTTATTCCAAAATCACTGCTCCAATTATTCCAAAATTCAGAACGGACTAAAAGCGAACCTAACACCAAAACAATAATTAGTCCAACAATAAAAATAACAATTCCACCACTTCCGCTCTGTCCTCTTTTATTAAACATATTTATCAAAGCAAACTATTGTTTATAAATATTGTTCTAAAAATAACTAATTATCTATTTCGTCAAAAAGCTCTTCTAACTTATTATGCTCTTGAGTATATTCTAATCTTTCACCTTCTCTTATTCTTGTTCTTAAACCGTTATAATATTTAGTGCCTTTACAAAGAATGCTCTTTGCCGCCTGACCATCAATTGTAACATAATTTATATCATCTCTATCAAAGGTATATGACTTGTCACCCCTTCTAATCTCAATTCTATCTACCTCATCATCAAGGTAATTAGGGGCAGCATTCCTCTTCCAATCTATACCAGTATGAGACTCGTAATCAATTAAAGTATAAGTATCATCTAATCTTATAACTACCATAACATTTGCAGGTTTTTTTATATCATTAATATTAACTTCTTTTTCCTCATTATAAAAAACATGTCTGTTTTCAATATCATCTTCATATTGATAACTTTTATTATTTGGCTGGTTTGAAACATCGTAAGAAACTTGAGACTTATTAATTGAAGGGCCTGAAACATCAGCTTTAGGGCTATTAATTCCCTTAAATCCATCATAAGTTAAAAATCCCAATCCGGCAGCAGCTGCAACAATTCCAATTCTTCTAACTAATCCTGAATGAAAAAATATATCACTAAAAGAAAGTCTTCCATTTTTTATATTCTCTGCTATCTCTATGATATCTGTTTCTCTTTTATCATCGCCAGTTCCTAGTCTATCAAATTCTTCCTTGCTAGGCATCTTGAACTTTGTCATAAAAAATCTTACCAAAAAGACTATTTAAATCTTTGTATAATAACTACGGCAGAGAGACAACATAGTTTCTACAAAAACACAAACACTTAATATGTAACTAATAAGTAGCTACATATAGAAACATTTAAATACCTAAATTATATAGATAAACCATGGCACTTAGAGATTATTTCAATGTAAGAAGATATTTTTCTAGAGAGAAAACTCTTCCAATTCAGGATGAACGCGGAAGAAATGCTCAAGTAGGATACAAACAAAGAGAAAACCTCTTTGATAGATTTCTTGCATTCACAGGAAAGATTTTGAAATACATAGGATTTGGAGCAGTTGCTCTGACAGGAATAGGCGCAATAGCAATAGGAACTCAATATGTAAGAGGCGCTTGGCCATTTAGAGCTGAAAGAGAAAACGCTTTTACTATAACACAAAACACAATAAATGAAAAACCAGCAAGACCTCTAAGACAAGGAGTAAATTCTTACATTACGCCTTTCGTAAGAATTGTTAAAGAAAAAGACACTCCTGTAAAAATTCCTGGAACAATACAAAGCGTAGAAACTCCAGGTTTTAAGTATAGATCACAAGAAGGATTTCAAGTAGAATTAACAACACAATATAATTTTCAGGTAACTTCTCCAGAAGGCGCAGCTCAAGTACATTGGGATTATGAAGGAATGGAAAAAGCAAAACAAACTTTAGACACTCTTGTAGAAAATGCTCTTTTAAACGAGCTTTCTAAAGTTCGTGCGAAAGATATCGCAAGTGAAGTAAGAATAGCTGAAGCTGGAGAAAGAATAGTTCACGAAGGAAGATATGTAACTACGCAAGGTGGAGAAAAAGTTAATTATCTTATAGAAGCAGAAAATAGAGCAAATGAAATTCTAAGAAAAGAAAGAATAGGTATTGTAGTCACAAATTTTGCAATCTCTAATCCAAAATATACTTCAACAATTGAAACTGCCTGGGAAGCCCCAGCTAGAGCGCAAGCTTTCATAGAAGAAGAAAGAGGAAAAGCAGAAGCAACAATAATCAAGGCAAATGCAAAAGCTCAAGAAGCAGTAATACAGCAAGGAGCAACAGCAAGAACATTGGATGGATATTTAACTATAGGAAAAAGCTATTTTCCAGATGACTTAATAAGAGCTGCGCAGACTGGATTATCATTATGGAGAGGAGATAATGCTCAGCAAATGGCATCATCAGGAAAAGGAAGAGTTATTAATGTAATGTTAGACGGCTTGAATAAATAATTTCAGATTAACTAAAAACCTAATTATTCCTTCCTGTTGGCTTTTCCATTATATTTTTTTAAAAAATTCTCAATTTCCTTAATTATTAATTCAAAATCTTTCAACCCTTCTTTAATATCCTCAAAAGCTTTTTTATCATCTATTTTTCCATACTTATGAATTAAGATATTCCTAAATTTCTTCATTTCTCTAATTTTATCTATTATCTTCTTATTAAAAATCTTCTTTGCCTCCAAATTAGCAATTATATCATCCTCAACCTCTGGCATTCCTAACATCAAGTCTGCATTTATAATTGAACAAATATCTAAAATATTTTCTAAAGCAAATTCAACTTCTTTATATAAAGCATTACGAATAATCTTAGAATCCTTAAACCCCTTAAAATCGGCAGGCATAGTTTCTTCTATAAAATTTAAAGATTCCAAAATCTGCTCTATTTTTGAACGTATATCTTCTGCTCTAAGCTCTCTTTTAAATTTCATTTTATATACTCTAACCTGATATAATCATAATAATACCTCTTAAAATCTTCAAATCTTTTTATTGTCTTATAAGCAATATCATAAACAAAGGCCAAATCTTTAGCATAAATAACTTTACCCTTTAAAACCTCTTTCTGTATAAACAGGGGCAAATCCTGAAACACTTTGGCATCAAATTTCTCATTAAAATTTATTCTTTTCAGAAAATCGTATCTATCGCCCCCATCATAGTAAACCGCAAAATCATAATCAGACATTTTGTTGGCTTTTCCATTAGCTTGCGAGCCAAATAAAATAACAAATTTCACTCTATCAAAATCGGGCATTACCTTTAATCTTCTCATGAATAAACTTATTTCCTTCTTCATAATTAAATAGAAAAACAGAACTTTAAATTACTTTCTAAAATGGTTTTCTCTATACACTCTACTTTCAATTCTGGCTTTCTTTAATCTTTCAAAATCTGCATTAACTAATTTATCAACAATAGGTTTCCACTCGCTTCTTGGATGAGTCTTGACAAAGTGCGCCCATCTCTCTACTTCTTTCATGCTATTTTTATCTATTTTAGGACTTTTATATAAGTAATTCTCAACAAATATATCAACTATAATTTTTGCTTCTTTTTCATTACATCCCAAAACGTGAAAGAGAAAATTTCTTAATCTCTTTGCATTTTGATGAAGTTTCTCTTCATCCATAATATATTCCATCCTACCAGTTAAAAAACCCCATATAAAAATATAAGTTACAATTCAGCAATAATCAAAACAGCGTCTTTTGAGAGCTCTTTCCCTTAACTTCCTTCAGCTTATCAAGATTTTTCTCAATTCTTTCAAGAGAAAAATCATGCTCTTCAACTAAAATTTTCTTAATTTTCCCTGCGTCAAGCTTAGGAAAATTAACTTTTACTTTCTTTACATTTGGCTTCTTAAAAATCTCAAAAACATCTTTCCAATTAAAATCTAATTTGCCTTCTTTTTCCAAATCCTCAAAAATCTTCACAGGATATCTCTTTTCTTTGACAAGAATCAATGCCTTCTTAGGCCCTATGCCTTTAACACCTCCAGGATTAAAATCAGTTCCTGCCAAAACAGCAAGGCAGATAAGCTGGTCTGCATCAACTCCTAATTCGTGCAATGTCTTTTCATATTCAATAATTTCAGGAGCAATATAAACAACTCCTCCTCTTGTCTTTCTCTTTCTCGCAAGTGTTAAATTCTGTATCAATCTTTTTCCGCCTACAACTAAAGAATCATAATCCTGGCTTCCAACAGCATAAGCTTCTTCATCTTTGACAAGCTGCGCGCACTGCATCTCTCCTTCTCCAGGAGCCTGCACAACAGCAATTCCCATTGCTTCAAGAAGCTCCTTGCTCTCATTAATCATCTCGCTGTCAAGCTTCACAAAACCTCTTGCATATTTTCCCATTGCCTCAATATCTTCTTCATCTTTCGCAGACTCATATTTCTCTCTCGCCTTTTCCTTTGATTCTTCCCTTATATCGTGCGTTCGGCGCTTCAAATCATTATACTCGCCGTCAAAAACATAAATAAGTTTTATCCCTTCTGAAAGCAATGCAGAATTCCTATAAAACAAGCCAGAAAGATGAGAAGTAATTCTTCTCTTGGAATCCATCAAAGGCGTTCCATCTGGCTGTCTGATAGAGCTCAAGAACTGATAAATTGCATTAAAAGCATCTACTGCAATTATCTTTTCCTTTAACTCTTCAAATTTAATCTCTCTTCGCGGAACAATTCCCCCTATCTGCAACCCCATAAATAAAACTAGAATAGTAAGTTAATAAAATTAATTATCCAGCAAGAGAAGATGCAACTACTCTTTCCTTTGCGTAATCCATCATTCTGCTAAAAATACTTCCAATAGTCATATCACTATAGCCTCTTGCATTCAAATCCTGGCTTCCATCAGTTCCAAATTTGCCAAAATATTGCCTAAGTATTCTTTTTTTATCAGAACTATCTGCACAAAAATCATCAACATTAATTCCTAATCTTCCAGTTTCCTCAAGAAAATTAATATATGCAAAATCATTTTGAGGGTTTCTAATTCTTATCTTTCTCTGAACATTTTTTACACTTTTAACATTGCCTTCTAATCCCAAACGCTGTGAAATCAATGATTCATTCTGCTGAGCTTCAAATTCACCCTGCGCATACAACTCTCCAAATAATTCATCATTAAGAAAATAACCTGTTCTCTCGCTTGCATTATATAACCTAAGAGCATCTCTGCTATCAAATGCCCTTTTCACGCTAGCAGGCATTTCTACATACCAATTATCTTTATTTTCCATAATAAACTAATAAACAAGGTATATTTAAATATTTCTATTATCACTACTAATGGATAACACTTGCTAAAAAAGACAAGGTATAAAATGCATCCAAGCATAATAAAAGCATGAAGGGCTATATAATATATCCAACATATGACACTATAAACAATGAAACAATAATTCAGCTATACGGCAAGCTGGAAAACGGCGAGTCATTTGTAGCGCAGAACAAGCTAAATCCTTATTTTTACATAAAAGAGAAGGATTTAGATAAAATAAAAAATCTTTTAAGCAAATATCAAATAGAAAAAACAGATTTAACAACTTTTGATGGAAAAAAGGTCGTTAAAATATCTTCTAGCACGCACCCAGAAATAAGTAAGCTCAATGATGCAATTCATAAAAAAGTAAATACATATGAGGCAGACATAAGGCCTCACTATCGCTTTCTAATAGACAATAATATTTTAGGCACAATAAACATAGAAGGACATTACGAGTCTTCAGAAAAGATAAACAGAATATACCAAAACCCTGAAATCAAGCCTGCAAATTTCAAGCCAAAATTAAAGATAGTTTCAATAGATATTGAATCAGGAAAGAAAAATGGAAAGCTCTTTTGCATAGGAATTTCTTCTGAAAATTACAAAAAAAACTTCATGATAACAAAACACAGCCTAAAAGACGCAGTGCAATGCAAAAACGAAGAAGATTGTCTTGAGAAATTTAAATCAGAACTTATAAAATTAGACCCAGACATAATAACGGGCTGGAATTTCATAGACTTTGATTTAGTATATTTAAGAGAACTATATAACAAGAACAAAATACAATTTGATATAGGCAGAAGCAATAAAAATATAAAATTAAGAATAGAATCTAATTTTTTCAGGTCTTCAACAGCAGACATTCCTGGAAGGCAAGCCATGGATGCTCTGAACTTGATAAAAGACCCTTTCATAAAAGAAGCTCCGACAATAAAAAAAGCAGAATTTGAATCTTACACTTTAGAAGATGTTTCGCAGGCAATATTAGGCTCTGGAAAACTGCTCAAGGGCAAATCACGCCATGATGAAATAGAAGAGTTATACATAAAAGACAGCAAAGAATCACATCAAAAACTGGCAGACTACAATATCAGAGACTGCCAGTTAGTTTACGAGATATTGGAAAAAACCAAGATGATTGACTTGGCAATTGAAAGATCCCAGCTAACAGGCCTTCCTCTTGATAAGCTGGCTGGCTCTATAGTGGCATTTGACTCGCTATACTTAAGAAAAGCAAGAGCAAAGAAACTTGTCTGTCCAACAACAAGATTTGGCTTGAAAGAAGAGCGCATCACAGGAGGATATGTTCAGTCATTAAATCCAGGAATTTACAACAACGTACTTGTCCTTGATTTCAAGTCTCTATATCCTTCAATAATAAAAACTTTCAACATTGACCCTGCTTCTTACATAGAAAAAAAAGAAAAAGATTCTATAGAATCTCCCAATAAAGCTTATTTCAAAAATCAGGCAGGAATTTTGCCAGAAATAATAGAAAAGCTCCATGAAGCAAGAGAAAAAGCAAAGCATGAAAAAAGAGAGCTAGCAAGCTATGCAATAAAAATAATAATGAACTCTTTCTTCGGCGTTCTTGCAAATCCTAATTGCCGATTCTTCAATATGAAAATAGCAAATGCCATAACGCACTTTGGCCAGTTTATAATAAAGCTAACTGCAAAAGAAATTGAAAAATTAGGGCATAAAGTAATATACAGCGACACTGACAGCGTTTTCGTTGAAACAAATCTTGAAAAAGACAAGGCAAATCAATTAGGAGAAAAAATCCAGCATCATATTAACTCATTCTACAAAGATTATGTAAAGAAAAACTATAATAGAATATCTTACTTAGAACTGCAGTTTGAAAAGCAATATCTCTCATTAATGATTCCAAAATTAAGAGGGCAGGAAACAGCTGCAAAGAAGCGCTATGCAGGCTTGATAGAAAAAAACGGCAAAGAAGAAGTAGAAATAATAGGACTTGAAGCGATAAGAGGTGACTGGACAGAAGCTGCGCAAGAATTTCAAAGAGAGTTATTAAAAAGAATATTCAAGAAGCAGGATATAACAGATTTCATAAAAAGCTATGTCAAAAAAATAAAATCAGGCCAGTTAGACAGCAAACTAGTCTATAGAAAATCAATCCGCAAGTCGTTAAAAGATTATACAAAAACAACACCTCCTCATGTCAAGGCAGCAAGACAATTGGATAAACTAGACTCAAATATAATAGAATACTATCAAACAACAGAAGGTCCAGAGCCAATACAAAAATTAAAGCATAAAATAGACTATGAACATTACATAAAAAAGCAAATTGAGCCAATTGCCAATCAAGTTCTTATATTATTTAACAAGAATTTTGAAGATATCTTCCAAACTTCAAAGCAGGCAAAGCTATTCTAATAATATTCAGAATGTCCCAAGTCTACTTTTTCAGCAGCAATTCTTGCCCCATGCACTACCAAGCCGCGAAATATTGCATAATCTCCTAACTCAAAAATAGCATGAACTGCTCTAACAGCCAGGTCATATCTTTCCTTGTAAGACTTATCACACAATTCCCTTAACTCTCTTGCAATATCTAAAGTCAAAGCAGCTCTATTTTCTCTAACATATTCTCCAAGCATGCAAAAACAAATGATAATTAGTTATTTTAATATTATTGTTGTTGAACAACATGTTCAGCTAATCCTAAATGCATCATTCCGCCAATTCCAGCAATTAAATTATAAACTATAGCCCAAACTGCGCAAGCAATGCATCCAATTACAGAATAAAAAATAACACTTCCTATAAGCAGAAGAAAGCCCATTCCAACACTTGCCTTAACAGCTACGCCAAATATTGAAACTCCATCTGATCCAAGCAGTATTCCTACAAAAAGAAAAATACCAATAATAATGCCCATAATCAATCCGTAAAGCAATCCAAACAAGCTTGCCCTTCCAACATATATCTTTCTAACCTCAACTCTTTCCGTCGGATTCATATCCTTTCAAGGCAAAAAGAATTTATAAATCTTTCATGAATAAGGAATCTTTAAAACATTGAGAACACTATCTCATCTATGAATATAATCTTTGAAGTAAAAGATAAAACAGGCAGAAAATTACGAATGACTGATTTTAATTGGCATCATATTATCAAAAGACATCCCGAGCTAGCTTCACAAAAAGAAAAACTAATAGAAACTTTAGAAAAACCAGATAAAATTACTATTTCTTTAGAAGACGAAGAAACCAAGTATTATTATAAACATTATAAAGATTTACTTTCTCCATGTAAGTTTATGAGAGTAATAGCCAAATATTTAAATGGAGAAGGATTTATAATATCATCACATTTCGTGAAAACAATACAATGAAAAATCAAGAAACATTTGATGTGTATTATGATGAATTAGGGGATTTCCTAGAGATATCTTTTGGACTTCCTCCAGAAACAGAGTATACTGAAGATATTGAAGAAGGTATTTTTGTGACCAAAGATAGAAAAACGCATAAGATTAAAAGTATAGGAATCCTCAGTTTCAAAAAGAGGGCAAAGGAAGCAATTTTAAAGAGAGTTCTAAAGCAGCTAGGAATGTCAATACCACTGGATATTTCTGCTCACTAGCCCCTTAATATATAAAATATTCTATTATTTTCTCAGCCGATTTCGAGCGTAATTACCCTGATTTATAAATAATTAAGTATAAAGTAGTTTATGGGTTTGAGATGGATTAGATTAATCTTAGGAAAAATATTTCTTTTATTTGGAATTTATGCTTTATTAGAGACAGGATTTCGACAAGGCAGTTTTATAGGAATAATAATATCTCTTTTCTTTCTTGTTTTTGCTGTTCTTCTAACTATTTTCGGATTTAAAAAAGAGAAGCAAAATATAGAAAAAGCAAAAACCATGGTGAAAAAAGAGAATAAATTAACGAAAATAGCAACGATACTCTTAATAATATCTGTTTTTTCTACCATCATCGCACTCTGGTGGGGTCAAGGAGAAGGATTTGCAATTTTTCTGCCTTTTTTTGTTATAGTGCCTCTATTTGTCATTTCTCTTATTCTTTATATCATAAGCGTTATTAAAAATAAATAACTCTTTTTGTAATTTCTCTTAAATAAGAGTAAAACTCTCCCCAGCTTCGTCTAATAACTATTAACCGCCTCTTTGACGTCGATAAAATAAACATGCTCGGCGCGTTCGGCGCTTCGCGCCTCACAAACAATTGTGGCTATTTTTTTAGTAGTCAAGAAACGCCGTTAAAAGAATACAATTTTTTCTTTCTAACATAAAAATAGAATACTCCTATAACGACAAAAATTAATCCTACAATTAAAAAAGCCATTGCAAGATAATTAAAGACGACTTGGTCAATGAATTTGAAAATAACAAAAGACAATATAAACGCAGAAAAAGCAGTCCTGATATAAGCTAATAATGTTCTCTCATTTGCGAGAAGTGTTCTCTCCCGCGCAAATAAAAGATTTTTATCAAGCCCTCTTTTCATGCTCAAACTAATAAAAGACAATTTATAAATCTATATCTTCTTCATAAAATTATGTACGAAATGAAGTCTTTATTCAAGCAAAGAATGCAATCCTTATTTAAAAATGAGGAAGATTTCCAAAAATTTAATGATATTGTGCACATTAACCCAAGAAATTTTATCCGCTGCAACACAATAAAAATCTCTCCATCCGAGTTATTAGAAAGACTACAAAAAAGATGGAAAGTCAACCAACCCTATCCGAACTATCCTGAAATCATGCTAATAGAGTCAAATCTACTTCCTGGTAAATTAGGAAATGCCCTAGAGCATATTTTAGGCTATTATTACATTCAGGAAATATCCTCAATGCTCCCTATTCTCGCCCTTGACCCAAAGCCAGGCGAATTTATCCTTGATTTATTTGCCTCTCCTGGCTCAAAAACAACGCAAATGGCAGCAAGAATGAAAAACCAAGGCACAATCATTGCTAATGACTTAAAATTAGACAGGATAAAGATATTATCTGCTAATTTAGAGCGCTGCGGAATAACTAATACTATGTCTGCCAAGCAGGATGCAGTAGATTTATGCGCAAAATTATCAGCTGAAAATATAAAATTTGACAAGATTCTTCTTGATGCTCCTTGCTCTGGAGAAGGAACACTGCGCTCAAGCCCTAAAACATTTTTGATGTGGAATCTTGATGTTGTAAAAAAACTCTCAAGACAGCAAAAGAAATTCATGGCTCTTGCATTAAAATGCCTGAAAAAGGGCGGAACATTAATCTATTCAACTTGCACGCATGCTCCAGAAGAAAATGAGGAAATTATTAATTTTGCATTGAAAAATTTCCCTGTTGAAATAAAATCAATTTCATTGCCATTAAAAAGCAGGGAAGGCTTGGCAAACTGGAAAGATGAAAGCTTCAATCCAGAAATAAAAAAAGCCTGCAGAATTTATCCTCAAGATAATGATAGCGAAGGCTTCTTTCTCACAAAGCTTGAACTAAAAGAGGAGGTAAAATGAATTACATTGAATGGACTATAATAATTTTAGGCTGGCTGATAGGCAATATCATATTCAATAATTTTGAAAAGCATGTCCCAAGGGCAAAAAGAATTTTCAAGCTAGCAATAATACTAATATTAATCTATATAATAGACCTATTTTTTGGAAGAATACCAGTTTACAGCATTTTAGCATTAATGCTGGCAGGCATGATATATCTGCACTTTTATTTTTTCAAGAAAAAAGGAATAAACCCAATAATTGCAGAGCCGCATGAGAAATATATGAAAATAATAAGGAAAATGAAAGGAAAATGAACATCCGCTTCGTAAAATCATCAACTAAAAAGAAAATATTGCAAGAGCTAAACGCCTTATTTGGAATAAGCAAGCTCCCATACTTGCTTATAGAATCAGGCAAGAATAAAATAAGAGCATTTTCAGGCAGTCTTTCAAAAGATGAAATTAAGCTTATTTCAAGATTAATAAACATAGAAATAATTGGCGCTTACCTCTTGAAAGAAGAAGAAAATCATATACGTTTAAGTCTAGATGCAGCTCACCTCTTAAAAGACGAAATAACAAAAAACATAATAGAAATAAACTCGCAGCAATTGAACGACTGGATAAGAGGCAAAGATCTAGACATTCAAGCTCAAAAAGGAGTTGTAATAATAAAAAATAACAAGGACTTTATAGGCTGCGGCATATCAAATGGCCTAAAAATCTTTAACTATATTCCAAAAGAAAGGCGCTTGAGAAGCAATAATTAATTCTATTACAAAAGAATTTAAACCTTCTCCTATTGAAAAATCAATGAAGAAGGAAGAAACTGAAAAAGCAATTTTAGCAGGAAAGATAGCAAAGCAGCTGATTGAATATGCAAAATCAATAGCAAAAAAATCCACTCCTTTAATTGAAATTGCAGAAAAGATAGATGAAAAAATAATAGAACTAAATGCAAAGCCGGCTTTTCCTATAAATCTTTCAATAAATGAAATAGCTGCGCATTCAACTCCATCATACAATGACGAAACAAAAGCTCACGGATTATTGAAAATAGATATTGGCATTCATATAGATGGAATTATAGCAGATACTGCTATATCTATTGATCTTGAAAATTCAGAAGAAAATAAAAACCTAATAAAAGCTGCTGAAACCGCAAGAGATGCTGCTCTTGGAGCTATCAGCCTGCACTCAAAAATAAGAGAAATAGGTGCAATAATAGAAAAGAAGTGCTCTGAATTCAAAGTCCAGCCAATAAGAAACTTATCAGGTCATTCAATATCTCCTTACTTACTTCACTCAGGTCTTACAATCCCTAATTTTGATAATTCCCAGGAAATAAAAATAACAGCAGGTCTTTACGCAATAGAGCCATTCACAACACTAGGGCATGGAGCAGTAAAAGAAGGCAAGCTATCGGGCATATATCATCTTGAAGGAGAAGGAAGCGTTAGAGATAATTTTGCCAGAGAAGTTCTAAAATTCATAAAAGAAGAATATAAAACACTGCCTTTCTGCTCTCGCTGGATTTATAAAAAGTTTGGAACCCGCGGACTATTGGCATTAAGGCAGATTGAGTCTGCTGAATTGCTCCATCACTATCCGCAATTAATTGAAAGATCAGGGCAGAAAGTTGCGCAAGCAGAGCATACAGTTTTAATAACTGAAAAAGATAAGATAATTACAACTGCTTAAAAATAATTCAACTATTAAAGCGTAATTCTGTGATTGCCCTGTTTTCACCAAATTTATAAAAAGCATAATTAGCAATTGAACGAAAAGGCACTTCCACATCAGGGTTTTCATTTAGTACATCGCTTCCTAAACCAATTCTATAAGGAGTTAATCCAACAATATATCCCTCACTCATGCAATTTTGCCTGTCAAAAATACCTTTCTCAAATTCCACTCTGATATAATCACCTATATGCGCCTCTCTCAAAAAATTTTGAACTTGATCCTCGAGCATATCAAGAAAAAGAAAAATGGCTATATAAATATTATTAAAAAAGAAAGAAAAAGAAAAAACAAATTGGCAGCTTACTCTTCTTGCTCAAGCTCTACTATTCTCTCAGCAACTCCCTTAGACTCATTATCCAAAGCTTCCTTGTAGCTCTTGAGAGATTGCAGCTTCTCTTCCTTTGTAGGAAAACTTCTGCATCCTTCCATTGAACAGCATTCATATCTCATTTCAAACAATACCTCCTTACAATTTTTAGTTGTCTAGACAATTACAATTAGTCAGCTATCCCGCGTAGATAGGCCCCATTTCCATACCTGCTTTTGCGCTCTTCAAATAATATTCTTCTATCTTCCTATAGCGTTTTGCAGTGTCAGCTGAAACACTTGGCTTTATTCTCTTAAATGCTTCATCAAAATCCTGCTTTGTGACAACCTTTGAATTAATATCTCTTCTCAATGCGCTCATTCCAGCTTCTCTTACAAGGCTTTCTATATCTGCTCCAACATAGCCTTCTATCATTTTTATAATTTCAGCAGCGTTAACATCATTTGCAATTGGCACTTTTCTTGTATGCACTTCAAATATCTTCTTTCTTGAAGCAGCGTCTGGAACATCAACTAATATTACTCTGTCAAATCTTCCAGCGCGCAGCAAAGCTGCGTCAAGCATATCGGGCCTGTTAGTAGCGGCTATAACTGTAATATCTTTTATTTCTTCCAATCCGTCCATCTCTGCAAGCAATTGGTTCAAGACTCTTTCAGTTACTTTAGTTCCCATGTCAACGCCGCGCTTTCCAGCCAATGCATCTATCTCATCAAAAAATATAACACAAGGAGCTACTTGTCTTGCTCTCTCAAAAATCTTCCTAATTCCTTTCTCGCTTTCTCCAACCCACATGCTAAGCAATGAAGGTCCTTTGACTTGGATGAAATTAGCCTCGCTCTCTTTGGCAACTGCCTTGGCAAGAAGTGTCTTTCCAGTTCCAGGCGGCCCATAAAGTAAAATTCCGCGAGGAGCTCTTATTCCTAAATCTTTGAATCCCTGTGAATGTTTTATAGGCCATTCAACAGCTTCCTGCAAAGACTGCTTTGTCTGCTCCAAACCGCCAATATCTTCCCATGAAACATTTGGTGTTTCAACTAAAACCTCTCTCATTGCGCTTGGCCTGACAACTTTCAATGCTTCCTCAAAATCTTCTGCTCTTACAACTATTTTATCAAGAACTTCAGGAGGTATTGGCTCGCTGTCTTCAAGTTTTAATTCAGGCAATAACTTTCTCAAAACATTCATGGCAGCTTCTTTAGTCAATGCACTAATGTCTGCTCCAACAAAACCATGTGTTTTTCCAGCAAGGCTGTCCAAATTAACATTCTTGTACAAAGGCATGTTTCTTGTATGAATTTTTAAGACATTTAATCTGCCATTTCTGTCAGGCACAGAAATATTAACTTCTCTGTCAAATCTTCCAGGCCTTCTCAAAGCAGGATCTATAGAGTTAACTCTGTTAGTAGCTCCTATGACAACAACTCTTCCTCTTGACTTCAAGCCATCCATCATAGTAAGAAGCTGTGAAACAACTCTTCTCTCAACTTCTCCCTGAACATCTTCTCTCTTAGGAGCAATTGCGTCAATCTCGTCAATGAAAATAATGCTCGGCGCATTCTTTTCTGCTTCTTCAAAAATGTCTCTTATTCTTTTTTCAGACTCTCCATAAAACTTTGACATTACTTCCGGCCCGTTCAGTAAAATAAAATGAGCATCTGTCTCGCTTGCAACTGCCTTGGCAAGAAGTGTCTTTCCAGTTCCAGGCGGCCCATGTAGGATAACTCCTTTTGGAGGCTCTATTCCTAACTTGTCAAAAATCTCTGGATGCTTTAATGGCAATTCTATCATTTCTCTTATTTTCTTTACTTCTTCCTGCAATCCTCCAATATCTTCATAGCTAACGTCAGACATGACTTCTTCTCCAATATCAACTGCCTTAGGATTTAGAGTAACTTCTGTATATTCATTTATAACGCATATTTGATTTGGCGCACTAGAAACTATCAAGAATTTCATTTGCTGGAATCCAGCAAATCCAAATCCTCCGCCAAAGAAATCCTGCAAATCTCCGAATATATCTTGGAAGTTTTCGCTCATAACATCTCTTCTTCTCTGCACTCCACCAAAAGAAATTAAGTCGCCTTTTACAACAGCTCTTCCCAATAATCCATTCTTGAACATTTCTGGATCAGCATGTATCATTAATCCTTTCTGCGCAGGAGCAATAGAAACTTTCTTAGCAGGCACTATGTTAACTTTTTTTATCTTGACTTGCTCGCCAACTCCTGTTCTTGCATTTTTTCTTATCAATCCATCTATTCTGATTATTCTTTCTCCAACATCAGCAGGATAAGCTCTATCTACAATGGCAACAGTTTCCCTCATTCCACTAATAGAAATAAAATCTCCTCTGTTCAAGCCCATTGCTTTCATGAGATTAGGATCTATTCTTGCAACTCCTTTGTAAACATCATCTTGCAATGCTTCAACAACCTTTAGCCTTACCTCATCATTTCTCGCTTTCATTTTCTCCCTCATATTCGTTTCCAAATCTAACGCTTAATTTCCTGAAATCTTCAAAGCATAATCTAACCATGTCATCCATGCTCTTTCTTGCCTGCTTGTGAACGTCATTAACCTCATTCATAAAATTAATAATTTCCTTCGGTATGCTGATAGCATGGCTATTTCCAACCATTCTAAGCTTGACATTAAATGTCCTGCCTTTCAAGCCTTCAAAATGCTCAAGGCAGTTCAAATCAGCAGGATGAATTATCCTCTCTCCGCATTCATTGCATTTCACAGCTCTTAACTCTGCTCCAGATTTTTCAACTAAGCAGGGTTTCATCTCAACATCGCAACTTTTGCAAAATATTTTTTGATCAAATATATCAGCCATTTTAGTATATACTACCTTGTATATACGGCCATATATAAACTTTTCTATAATAATAGAACAATAATAGTTCGCAAACAAAAAATATATAAATAACGCCGTCTAGAAATATTAACAAAAAAGAGGCAAAAGCAATAAATTTTATATCAGAGATAGTATATCAAGTCTCAATAAAATTTAAAAAAGCCCTTTTGCTAAAAAATATATGATTTTCAACAGAAAAATTAAATGCTATAACTGCAGCGCTAAAGTAAACCAGAAGTTTAGTTTCTGCCCTCATTGTGGAGAAAATTTAGTTGATGAAGAAAAGCACGTAAGAGATTACGGTCTTCTCGGAAAAGGAGAAGAATTAACTAGTGATCAGCAGGATAGTTTTGGTCTTGGAATGACAGAAAAATTTCTCGGCTCATTGATGAACACTTTAATAAAAAGTCTTGACAAGCAATTCAGAACTGCTGACAAGGATTTCAAAAGAGCAGAAATAAAAAGCTATCCAAATGGAATAAAAATCAGAATGGGTCCTGTATCAAGCCAGAGTCCAAAGCAAAAAAGCATATTCCAGAGAAGCATTTCTAAAGAGCAGCTTGAAAGAATGAATTCATTGCCTCGCTCTGCTGCTGAAACAAAAATAAAAAGGCTGAACGATAAAATAATATACGAATTAAACACTCCTGGAATTGAATCTTCTGAAGATATATTTATCTCAAAGCTTGAGCAGGGATATGAAATAAAAGCAATTGGAAGCAAGAAAGTTTATGTCAACAGCATCCCATTAGATCTTCCTCTTAGAAGCCTTTCATTGGCAAACAACAAGCTTCTCGTTGAATTCAAGACTTTTTAATTATAGATTTATGTCTAGCATACCCAAGTCCATAAGAGATTTTTTCAAAAATATTATAAATCCTAAATATTTGCTCTGCCTCAAAAAATCTGTCGCACAACTCCTTAAATCTTCTATCTTCAACAATTGAAGCAAATTCAGAATCAATATATTCGCCTATCTTAAAATCAAGTTCTGCCTTTTCCCATCCAGATTCGTAGGCATATTTTAATTTCTTTAATCTTTCAATCATTTTTAAAATATCAAAAAAACTTTGAATCTCTTCGTTAGTTTTTTGGATGCTCAAGATTGCATTCATGTATCAGCAATCTTGACATGATCCCGCCCGGATTTGAACCGGGGACCCCTGCCTTATCAGAGCAGTACTCTACCAGGCTGAGCTACGGGATCAAATTTTTACAAAAATCAAAACCAAATTTCGTTTATAAAGATTGCCTTGATATAAAAAAGAACACTGCAAATAATACTACAAGATTAAAGCTTCAAGTATTCTAACATCTTTAAGAAACATCTCTCTTTTTTCAGTTCCCATTCTTCCATAATTATCCATCACATGAACCCTTATGTCTGCCTGCACTTCTCTTAAATTTCCATTATATAAAAGATTCGCAGTATCAACTAGAACTTGTTCTCTCCTGCTATAATCTGTGTTTTTCATAACTACTCCCAATCAAAAAGTCTTTGCATTCTCGTTCTAGACTTTTGGATGTTCAAGATTGTATCTTGTACAGCAATCTTGACATAAAGAACGTTTTTAAAGCTTTCTGACAATTCATTCAAAAGCGGTTATAGTTAAACGGCAGAATTCCTGCTTCCCAAGCAGGAGATCGGGGTTCAATTCCCCGTGACCGCATAAGCATACAATTAAAAACATTTATCTCTAAATTATAAAATGAAGCATCCTCTAAAGAAATTCTGGAAATTCCTGAAAGAAGACACATGGCAGTCATGGATTGTGTCAATAATTTTAATAATCTTATTCATAAAAATTATATTTTTTCCAGGACTTTCTCTTTTGACAGGCTCATCACTCCCATTAGTTGTAATAGAATCCTGCTCAATGTATCACGAATCAAGCTTTGAAGAATGGTGGAATAAAAACAGCGCCTTTTACGGACTTAAAGATATAGAAAAATCAGACTTTGAGCAATTTAACTACAAAAACGGATTAAATAAAGGAGACATAATACTTGTATTAGGAAAAGACAATTACAATATAGGAGATATAATAATATTTAACGCAGAAGCAAAATATCCTCTTATTCATAGAATAATAAGCACAGATCCAATTTCAACAAAAGGAGACCATAATTTCAATCAATTAAACATTGAAAAAGAAATACCAGAAAGCGCAATAATAGGAAAAGCAGGCCTTAGAATACCTTTGTTAGGCTGGATAAAGCTTATTTTCTTTGAGCCTCTCCGACCTGCAAGCCAAAGAGGCTTTTGCAGATAAAATACCTAAATCTTTATAAAAAAATATTGCTATCAGAAATATGAGAAGATTAAATATTAAAAGCCTTGAAATAAGATGCGTAAATGACAAGGGAACAATATCAATTCCTATAAATCTAAGGGAAAGATTTGGCATAAAGATGACCCTATGTGGCAATTAATTATCTAGAAGTGAACAACCCCATAGCAAGCTATGGGGCATCAACGAAATTAATTAATTTCA
>CAYUCQ010000004.1:21806-34121 GCA_964443535.1 Candidatus Woesearchaeota archaeon | reverse complement strand
AAAGGAGATGTTTTAGCGATTCATAGATATGGCAAGAAAGGATATTTTTCTGCGTATCAGGATGCTATTTTTATGGCTAATGGAGAGTATGTCCTTACTATGGATTCTGACTTGTCACATCCGCCGAAAATTGCCCGGGGGTTTCTGAATCATAAGGATAATTTTGATATTGTTTCTGGATCAAGGTATATGAAAGGGGCTGGAATGGTTGCGCCATTTTCAAGAAAATATGGATCTAGCTTTTTGAATAAAATCTGCGCCGCGGTTATTGGATTGAGATTAACTGATATTGCTGGGGATTTTCATTTAATAAGAAAAGACAAGTTTATGGAACTTGAATTTAGATATGCGCCTGTTTTCGGAGAGTTTGATTTTGAGCTTTTACATAGGGCTGTGCAGAAAGGATTCAAGATTAAAGAAATTCCCTTTGTTTACAAGTTCAGGGAAGAAGGAGAATCTGCTATGGGAATGGGAGCAAATGACGCATTGAAATTAATAAAGTTTGCCTGGGCTTATTTCAAGATGGCGTTGAAGCTAAGATTTAAGGGATAATGTTACTACAAAAATAAATAAAAAATATTAGAAAAAATTTAAATAGTTTGTTTTGTTGAAAAATTTATGGCTGATAATTCAGGAATTAGAATAATAACCAGAGATAAACTTGAAGAGTTAATTGATATCTCGCGCAGTTCAGAAAGAAGAAGAGCTCCAACTCCTATTCATCCTGCAGAATATCATGGTCCGCAATATTTAATAAATCCTATTCAGCCAGATAGTTATTTGAGGCCTCACAATCATAATTATCCTGAAATATGGATGCCTGTGCGAGGAAGAGTCATGTTAATTAGTTTTTATAATGATGGTGAAATCGCGGACAAAAATATTTTAAGCACAAGAGAAGTTGTTTTTTATGAAATGCCTCCAAAATTATTTCACACTGCCTTTGCATTAGAGGAAGATTCTGTCTTTTCAAATATTTCACAAGGGCCTTTTAATCCAAAAGCAGCAAAGAGTTTTCCTGAATGGGCACCAAGAGAAGAGGATAGAGGAGAAGCTACAAAATATTTGGCAGAATTGAAGAGAAGAGTTTTGTAAAATCTAAAAAACATAAGTTTATAAATGAGACATGTATAACTAAGTTATGGAAAGGATAAAAACAATAACAAAGAAATGGGGGAATTCATTTGCAGTTATCCTGCCGAAGAAAGTAGTGGATACTCAAAATATCGAGGAAGGAACAGAGATTACAATTAGTATTGAGACAGCAAAGAAGATGACAGCAGGAGACTTAGTGGAATTTGCAAAGAAACATCCATTACTTAAACCTAAAAGAACCACAGACAAAATTATGAGGGAAATTGATGATGAACTTTGGCCAGAGGAGAATTAAATGGGATATTTTTTTGATAGCTATGCTATTATTGAGCTAATTAATCAGAATGAGGACTATGTTAAATTTTCCAGTGAACTGGTAATAACTAATGCTCTTAACTTGGCAGAAGTGCATTATCATTTTCTTAAGGAACACAATAAACAAACTGCTGATTTTTGGATTAGGCAGTTTAATTTTGAATTATTAGACATTACAAAAGATATTGCTATAAAGGGCAGCTCATTTAAATTTGAGAATAAAAAGAAAAAACTATCTTATGCGGACTGTATTGGCTATGTAACTGCTATAGAATATAATCTTAAATTTCTTACAGGAGATAATCAATTTGAGGATTTGGAAGATGTTAAATTTGTTAAATGATTGGAGTTTGATGGATAAACTGCTTAATATGAAAAACTAAATATGCGATAGATTGCTAAGTTTCATGGAAAAACTTAAAGGCATTTGGAAAGAATTAGCTTCTGGGATAATTACAATAGTAATCCTAATAATTTTTTTGATATTAATTCCCAATTATCCTGACTTGATTTTTTTAATAATACTAGCAATTTCCTATATTATTGTTATTATAATTAGGATTAAAAAGAAATTTGGGAAATAAGATGTATAAATTAGTAAAATTTATCCTTATACCAGTCATATGTGTGCTTTAGGCCTTGCTCTAAATCTATTTGGGAAGTGAAGCCAAGGTCTTTTAATTTTGAAGTATCTGGGCATCTTCTCATTACGCTTCCTTCTGGAGCTTTCTGAATTTCTATTTTTGGATTTGAATTTGCTATTTGAAAAAGCTTTTTTGCCATGTCCATTATCTTGATTTCGCCGTCGCTTTTTCCAATATGAATTGTTTTTTCATTTGCTTTTTCGCTTTCCATTACTAACTGCGTGGCCTTGACTGCGTCGTCAATGTAGCAGAATGTTCTTGTTTCTTGGCCGCCGAATATCTTGAATGGGTTTTCTTTCTTAACTATTCTTTCTATGAATTGTGGAATTACATGCTCAAAACCCATTCTTGGACCATAAATATTATGATATCTTATAATTGAGAAATTTTTCATATTGTGGGCCTTGGCATAAGAGTGAATTGCGACTTCACTTAGAATTTTGCTGGCGCCATAGCTCCATCTTACATTTTTTGGATCATTAACAACTAAAGGAACTTCTTCATGAGTAGGAATGGGAAATTTATCTCCTAACAACTTTAATGTGCCTGCATATGTCTCTGAACTTGATGAAAAAAGCAATTTGCCTTTTTTCTGTTTTATCAACCAATCTAAAACATTGAGTGTTCCTAAAATTCCAACTTTTAAAACTTTATCTGGAATATTGTAAAAGTTTTCTGTTCCGTTAATCATGGCTAAATGATAGATATAATCAAAATCTTTTAAATCGTCAAAGGATTCTGCCTTTGTGATGTCTCTCTGAAGAAATTGGACATTTTTTTTCTCTATTAATTCTTTAAATTCCTTGTCTTCTTTTCCCCTGGCAAAATTATCTAATATCACAACTTCATAATTTTGAGCTGCCAGATGCTTTGCCAGATGAAAGCCTATAAACCCTGCACCGCCTGTTATTAATGCCTTTTTTAACATATATAAAGAGCCATATATAACTTTATAATTGTTATTATTGGTTAAAATACTAATTAATATGACTGAAAAAGAGATAATTCCAGTTGCAAATACTTTTATAGGAGAAGAAGAAGCAAAGGCAGCTTATGAAGCTGTTAAATCTGGATGGATAAGCTTCCTTGGACCAAGAGTAAAAGAATTTGAGGAAAATTTTGCTAAGGAAGTTGGCGCAAAGCACGCTATTGCAGTTTGCAATGGAACAGCAGCATTGCATGTAGCATTGGCTGCATTAGGAATTAAAGAAGGAGATGAGGTTATTGTGCCGTCATTGACATTTATTTCAACTGCGAACGCGGTTTTATATCAGAACGCCATGCCTGTTCTGGCTGAATGCGACCCAAAAACATATAATATAACTGCCAGTGAGATAGAAAAAAAGATTACAAAAAGAACAAAGGCGATAATTCCAGTTGATATGAATGGAATGCCTGTTGATTATGATGCTATTTTATCTCTTGCAAAGAAGCATAATATTCCTATTGTTGCTGACAGTGCTGAAAGCCTTGGAGCGACATATAAAGGGAAAAAAATTGGCTCAATAGCGCCAATTCATATTTTCAGTTTTTTCCCAAATAAAAATATCACAACAGGAGAAGGCGGGATGATTAGCACAAGCGACGATAATCTTGCCAAGAGCATGAGAATAATATTAAATCAGGGGCAGGATAAAAGGTATAATCATATTATGCTTGGATATAATTACAGGATGACTAATATTCAGGCAGCTATAGGCTTGGAGCAGTTAAAAAAACTGCAATTTGTCATAAAGGAAAAAGATAAGATAGCGCAAAAATATAATAATGCGCTTAGAAACTGCAAGAATTTAACAATCCCTCATGTTCCAGACTATGTGACGCAGCACGCATGGTATATGTATACTATCTCTGTTAAAGGAGATAGAGATAATATCGTGAAGGCGCTTGATAGCGCAAGCATTCAAACCAGGCTAAGCTTTCCGCCTGTTCATTCACAGCCTTTTTACAAAGAAAAATTCGGCTATAAAGAGAATGATCTGCCCGCGAGCTATGATGCGTGGAAGAAATTAATTAATATTCCAATATGGCATGGAATTGGAGAAAAGCAGGATTATGTTATAAAAAAGATAATGGAAATTTGCAAAGATGGTTGAATTGAAAGATAAAATAGCTGTTTTTGGATTGGGATATATAGGCCTGCCATTTACAGCAGCATTGGCTAATGTAGGCTATAGTGTAATTGGCGTTGATATTGACAAGAATAAAGTTGAAATGATGAAAAGAGGAGAAATATCAATTCACGAGCCTGGCTTGAAAGAAACTCTTGAAAAACACAAGGGCAGAATAGAATATACATCGGACAGCGCTTATGCCATGGCTAATGCTGACAGCTTATTGCTGACTGTTGGAACTCCGCTAAATGAAAATGAGGAACCAGATTACACCCAGATTGAATCATGTATAAATGATATAGGAAAAAATTTAAAAAGAGGACAATTGATAATATTAAAATCTACTGTTGTAATTGGAACAACAGAAGAATATGTTGCCCCGAGATTGGAAAAGATTTCTAATTTGAAGGCTGGAGAAGATTTTTATTTAGCCTTTTGCCCTGAAAGAACAATTGAAGGGCTTGCTTTGCATGAAATTTACAATCTTCCGAAAATAATAGGAGGCATTAACAGAGAAAGCGCATTAAGAGCAGAGAAGATAATGCGAAAATTAGGAGGAAGAGTTACAATTGTCTCAAATCCGAGGACAGCAGAGATGTGCAAACTAGTTGATAATCTCTACAGAGCGAATAACATTGCTTTTGCAAATGAACTTGGAATAGTGTGCGAGAAAATAGGAATTGACGCAAATGAAATTGTCTCTGCTGTCAACACTTCTTATCCTAGGACAAAAATCTTCAGCCCTGGATTGGGAGCAGATGGACCTTGCCTATCAAAAGACCCTATTATATTCAAGCATGCTGCATCAAAGCATAAAATTCAAACACATGTTGTAGACGGCTCTATACTGCAGAATAAATTCTCTACATTGAGAGTTGCAAATATGGTAAAAGAGCATATATTAAGAAATAATCTTGAGAAAATTAATCTTGCCATAGTTGGATTGGCGTTTAAAGGCTTTCCTGAAACAGATGACTTAAGAGGCTCGCCTGCAACAAAAATTCTGGACTCTCTGAAAAAAGATAGAATACACATTGACTCAATAAAATTATATGATCCTCTAGTTAAAGAATTTACAGGGCATAAATTATCTGAATCATTGGGAGAAGTGCTGGAGAATTCAAATATAATTTTATTCCTTACTAATCATCCAAGAATTATGAATGTAGAGTTGGACGACATGAGCCGGATAATAAGCAAACCCGCATTTATAATTGATGTATGGGGAAATGTTAACATGGGTCATGTTCCCGAGGATATTGATTATTTTAGAATTGGAAAAGGATATCACTCAAAATCATAAAATCCTTATATTTTACTGCGGCTTTAAGGCCGCAGTTTGTTTGGGATTTTTGGATGCTCAAGGAACAACTCGTCAAGTTCCTTGACACAATAATTTTTATTTCTTGAAATAATTATTTTACAAGGAGCAGCAATTTTAAAAATTTAAAAAGACCGAAGAATTTATAAAGGATAATAGATTCTGTGTAGTATATTATAAAAAGATGGTGAAGAAAAAAGGATATATTTACGGCGTTATTTTCGCCAGTATTATTGTAATCTTATTTATGTGGATAGTAATGGCGATAATTACTTCAAGTGCAAGTGTAAAGGTAACTGCTCCTAGTGGTTTTACAAATAAATCTGGCACTATTATTTTCAATGTTTCGTATTCAAATACCAGCGCAGATATAATTGATCCTAAGAACGTTACATTTTATTATAATCTTTCTGGAACTTGGGCGCCGATATCAAACGCAACTAGAGTATTGAATGGTTCATGCTTTGGAGCTTCTAAGTCTTGTTTTGTGATTCTTGCAAATGGCGCACCTGGATATAACTTAACTGACGGCAGATATGGAATTAACGCCAGCGTAGATAACGGAACTGATCAAGTATCAGTCAGTCTTGTAGCTAACTTAAGCTTAGAGGTTATCATAGATAATACTGCTCCATTTCAAGTTAATTTTACATCGCCTAATGTGAGCTCAAACTATTCTGGCGATGTAGTCATTAATATAAGCACTATTGACATAACTTCTGGAATAGGTGCTGTTATGTTTAATATAACTAACAGCACAGGACATCAAAATGCTAGTCTCATAGGAACAAGAGAAGGATCAACTAATAGATGGAGCACTTCTATAAGTGCAGGCGCATTTCCAGATGGAACTTATAATTTAACTGTATTTGCAAATGATACAACTACTGGGGGCAATGTAAATAATACTGCTAAAGTTACTAGTTTGATATTTGATACCACTAAGCCAACTGTTAGCGTAGAATGTACACCAAATCCTGTTAGCACTGGAGCAACAGTTACTTGCACATGCACTAGGAGTGATGCAACTTCTGGCATTAATACTGTCAGTATTACTGCAAATCCTTCCACTTCTTTAACTGGAACATTTACTAGCACTTGCGATGTTACTGATTTGGCTGGAAACAGTGCAAGCGGAAGCACCCAATATACTGTTGAAGGCAGCGGTGGCTCAACTTCATCTGGCGGTGGAGGAGGCGGCTCATCATCAAGCTCAACATGGACAACATATAGCGTGACTGATAGTGCATTTGATACAGGACATACAAGAGAGCTTAAAGAGAATCAAAGATTGAAAGTTAATGTTGAAACAACTGCTGTTGCTGGAGGCAGCAAGGTAGTGGAAGAACATTTTGTTGGAGTTGTTGATATCAGCACTACAAGTGCAATAGTTGAAGTTTCAAGCACGCCGCAAAGAGTTACAATGAGTGTTGGAGAAACTAGGAAGTTTGATGTTACTGGAGACAACTTTTACGATGTTAGCGTAACTCTTGCCTCTATTATAGCTGATAAGGCAAAGATAACTGTATTATCCATATATGAAGAAATACCTGCTCCTGCAGCCACGCAGCAAGCTGCTGCTGAAAGTGCGGGAGAAGTAGCAACTGCTCCTCCTGTTGAGGGAAGCAAGTCAGGATTTGTTTGGATGATTATGCTTATAATATTGATTGCAGCCATAGTTGCAATAGTTGCCTGGGTGACTATGGGCAAGAAGAAGTATTGAGATTTTTTATAATTAAATATTTAAAAGGTCGAAGAAGTTAGTCTTCATGATAATTAAGATATTAGGAGCTATTGACATTGTGTCTGCAATTGCTTTTTTAATGCTTGTTTTTGGTTTGAGCGTATTTCCTCAATACCTTATTTTCTGCGCAGGGCTTTTATTCCTAAAGGGCCTGTTTATTATAAGTGGTGATGTCTTAAGCCTTATAGACCTGTTTTCTGCAGCTGTTTTGCTTTTATCAGTATTTTTCAGCGCCTGGACATTCCTGCTTTGGATAGGTGCCTTCTTCTTATTTGCAAAGGGTGTTGTCAGCTTTCTTTGAAGCTCGAGGTTTCTAAAAAAGAAGATGTGGAGTTCTATTATTTTTATTGAGAATATTTATTCTTAATCTTCTCTAATTTTTAATCCTAATCTTTTTGCTAAACTATAATAAGAATATGCATTTTGTTTTAGTAATTCTTCAAATTTCTCTGGAGGAAGTTTAAATATTATTGACTTAATTACATCCTCATATGTCTCTCCTTTCTTGCCCATTAAATCAAGCCACCTCTTAAAATCTTCTGAAAGTTTTATTGCGGTTTCTTTGACCATATATTAGTTAACCTAGTATACTTTATAAATTTTTGGGTTAGAAACTCAAGACTTGATTAATTATTGAACTTTTTCCACAGCCAAGCTGTCAAGAAAAATTCTCTTCTATACATATATTTGTCGTAAAGCAAGGAATAAAGGTCAAGTAATGTATGAAAAATCATGCCTATGAAAACATAGAAAAATCCTATCCAGGCAAAGCCCAATAAACCGACTAAAATATGAAATTCTATTGTGTGAAATATATGAAAATCGCCTTTTCTTATTATTCCCTTGTCTCTTTCTTTTCTTTGCGTTATGGCCATTTCTTTATGATAATCAAATGAATGAAATAGGCCTATCTTTTTTGTTTTTAGAGCAGAGCATAAATAATGATCAAAATCTATTAGAAAAGATGAAAGGAAAATCAGCAATAGATATCCAAAATTTATCTGGGGAGAAACTATCCAGATTAAAAGAGAAAATATTGCGCCAAATAAAATGTGCCATCTTGGAAGCATTTAATCTTTTTCCAGCTGTTTTATTATATCTGCAAATGCAGGGCGGGTTATAAGTATTCCTACTGTTACTCCTAAGATTGTTGTAAGTGCAAAGCCCTTGAACAAGCCTGCACCTGCCCAGAACAAAGGAATCATGGCTGCAACAATTGTTGCAAATGCTCCAAGTATTATGAATAATGCTCTTTTTACTCTTGATTTAACGCCAGAAGATTCTGATGATTTTGACAATGCTTCATCCAAAATGACAATTTGGTCATTTACTCCTGTTCCAATTCCTGCTATAATGCCTGCTATTGCAGGAGCATCAAGATTCCATCTTATGAATGCTGCTATGCCTAGTGTGATAAATGCTTCAGAGAACATTGTCATGATTACTGCTAAAGTTAGTTTTACTTTTCTATATCTGATAAAAATAGTTATAGAAACTATCAAAAATACTAATAATCCTAGATAAATAATGCTTTTTGAGAATTCCCTGCCAAGTGATGGAGAGATAGTATCTAATTTTACTATCTCTAGCTTGTAAGGCAGACTTCCTGTAATTAAAATTGTCTGGAGCCTGTTCATTGATTCTCTTGCGTCTTTCAGGGCTTCTTCAGCAGTTATTCCTGAACCGCTTCCCTGAATTGAAACTTCTGTTGTTTTTTGGCCTCTCAAGCCAGAGCTTATTAACAATGAGTCAACTTCGCTGTCGTCAATATAAAGTATGAGACTTTCTGAAAGATATTGACCTGTTTCATCAAGAGAGAGATTTTTTGTTATATCTGCATGCCTTTCTGCAGATTCTTCTGACAAATAGATAGTGAAGGCGAAATTGCAGAAGCTGCCGTCTTGAGCTGGCGAGCAGCTTGTTATTGCGGCGCAAGTTGCGTCATTCCTGCAAACATCTCTTACATCTCTATCTCCGCCTATGAAGACTGTTTTATTTCCTATTTTTGCTTCAAATTTTCCCTGTTTTCCTACGAGGTCTCTTAAATCAGAAGGAGTTATTCCTGCAACTTCAACAAGCATGAATTTGTTTCCTTCTAAGTCGCTGACAGCTCTGACATTGACATCTGAAATGCCGAATGCATTGAATCTTTCACTTGTTATATCAACTAAATCGTTGAACTGCTCTGCTGTTGGCGTAACATCAACTGGCCTGACAATGGCTCTTGCTCCGCCGCTTAAATCTAATCCTGTCTTAATCTTTGTTCTTGGTATTGAATCTACTGTAATTTCTAAAGAACCTTCTTGTAGAAATACGAAACTTCCCTTATCAGTTATTAGTTCATATTTTGTAAGATTTTCTATTGTTGGACTTTCTTCAACTATTAGTCTTGTATAGTCTTCATAAGAATTCACTGGCTGAGAATTTAATTCTTTTATTATCATTCCCTGCCGTAAACCTTGTTCAAACGCAGTTGAATTTTTGTCAACGCTCTTTATTATAACTCCTTTTTCAAAATTTGGAGACATCATAAGCAAAGCTAGCAGGAGGAATATTATCAATACCCAAAGACGGAATGTTATTTTCATTTTATGCCTCTTGATTCAGCATACCATTTAATTATGCTTGCATTGGTAAGCCAGGTGTTTATTATGTCTGTGAAAAGTCCTATTGATAGTATGAAAAATATCTGCCTAAACGAATCTGGCAAAGTTGTTACTATGAAGAAAGCTGGCAAGACTGCCAATAATCCTGTTATTGTCATGAATAATCCTGTTTTGAATGAGCTGTAAATTCTTTCATTTACACTGCCTTCTGTTTTTTTCAAGACTCGGGTTGTCAGAAGAATGTCTGTATCAACGCTGTATCCTATAAGCATCAAAAATGCAGCTATTCCTGCTGAAGAAAGCTTTATGCCAAGGAAATTTACAAATGCAACTGTCATTATTATATCTGCCAAGGCTGCAAAGATAACTGCTATGCTTGGGATAAATGTCCTAAAAAGAAAGAATATTGTTATAGACATTAATATGAAAGAGAAGATTATTGCTGTTAATAACTGCTTGTAGAAGTTCTGGCTTAGGCTTGGACCTGTAAATTCTATGCTTGAGTTTTCGTCATTAATCGCATAGCCGAGAATTGCTTCTATTTCGGGCTTTAATTCTTCTGGAGAGGCAGAAGAATCAACTATTACTGCTATGGATTCTCCTGTTCCCAAGTCTTTTATTCCTCTTGTTTTTACATCTGCAAATTTAGTTTTTAACGCATCTTCAAGAGACAAATAATCTATGTTTCCGTTGACAGTTATTGTAGTGCCTCCTGCAAGGCTTGAATCTTTAAAGATAAAGTCTCCATTAGCGTTGTAAAACATTACAAGATAAACAATACATATTACGAAAAGTATAATTGGAGGAAGAAGCATTTTCTTGTAATACTTGTCATACCAATTTTTAGTTATTTGTTCGTGATTTTCCATTTATACTCTTATAAAAATTGTTATTTAAAACTATTCTTTTTTATATGCGCCGGCTGGGAATCGAACCCAGATCAATAGCTTGGAAGGCTATGGTTCTACCACTAAACTACCAGCGCTTATAATTAATACCTAAATGGTATTTTAAAAGGTTGTTGTTAGTCTTATAATTGCCACTTAACTAAATGAAAAATAGGCGTTAAATTTATATATTCAGATTTTATTTGTTTTTTATGGTTGAAATCAATTTTAGAAGATGCTTATCTAATGCGTTAAATATATTGCTCCCTTTAACATCATTAGTAGGAGCAGCATATATTGGTTATGTTGCAGGTATTAAAAGAACAAATTATGAAAGAGATTTAAGAGAGATTGTTAGAATAATAGCAGATAAAGATAATAATGGAATAACTTCAAGAGAAGAGATGGAAGAAGTTTGCAGGAGCTTGTGGCTGGGACAAACTTATGAGAGAGAATTATCTATTTCTGAAATGGAAAAATATTTAGAAGCTAGTAAAGGAAAATAAATTTATTTCCCAAAAAGCCTTTTCCAGAAAGAATCCTTTTTTTCTATTTCATCTGCGCTTAATTTTGGCTCAACAATTTCATATTTTATCTCTGGCTTCGTCTTGAGAATTGGAGCTTGATTTGCCAATTCTTCATCAGCTTTGATAACTGCTTTTTCAATTTCAAGCTTTGAATAGCCTTGATTGACAAGCGCCCATTTTAAAGATTCTTTTGTGTATCCTTTTTTAAGATTTTTTATTATATAGATTACTAATGCTTCCTTGTAGTTTTTTTGCTTAGGCATTTTCTTCTTTTTCTTTATTAAACAAGCTTGACAGCGTGTTATCCTTATACGCGTGAAGGAATGTAATAAAGTAAGCCAATAGAAGAGGCCCTATTATCAGCCCTAGAATGCCGAATATAAACAAGCCTCCTATCATTCCTATCAAGACAATCACTGTTGAAAGATTTGTTCTCTTTGATAATATGTAAATTCTTAGTATGTTATCTATATTAGATACTATAACAATATTGTAAATTAAGAATATTACTGCGCTTAGTGTATTTCCTTGTATAAACAAATATATCAGGGCAGGCACCCAGATGATAAATGGCCCTATTAGAGGGATTATAGAAAGCATTATTGCCATTGCGGCAAAAAGAAGTGCATGAGGAATGCCAAATATTAAGAATCCAAGTCCTGCTGTCAAACCCTGAACAAAACCTATTATAACTTGCCCGTATACGACTGAATTTGTTATATCCTTAAACTGCTGCACTACTTTCTTTTCCTGATTCTTATTAAGAGGAGAAAGGGCTGATGCGAATTCAGAAAGCTTATCAGAGTCTCTTAGGGCGAAAAAGAACACAAATGCGACTATGACTAAGTTGAATAGAATTTTTGGTATATCTATAAGAAGATTAACCAGTGTGTTTAAAACTGTTGAGGTTATCTGACTTATTAAATTATCAAATGTTACTGTCATTTGAATGAGGAAAGAATCTGGCGCTGCTGGAAAAAGAATTTTAATAATCTCCTGTATGTTCAGATCTTTTGAATATTTGAAAAATTCAAATATCTGGTTAATCATGGCTGGAAGAAT
>CAYUCQ010000004.1:12919-21796 GCA_964443535.1 Candidatus Woesearchaeota archaeon | reverse complement strand
TATTATCATTGCCAGCACCATTATGCTTACTAATGTGGCTGAAACATTTTTTCTTTTTGTAAGAGCCAATACTTTCTTGTAGAGAGGCATAAAAGTGAATGCGAGAATAAGGCCTCCTAAAATTGAAAGCAAGATAGGTCTTATCAGAATAAATATCAAAACTAAGATTACAAATACCAAAAATAATACTGTAAATCTTTTTATATCTTTATCGCTGATATCCATAATTATATTGGGAGCTGCATATTTATAAATCTGATTGTAACTGCCAGTGCAATATTTATAAAGCTTTTTTTCTTAGGTGTTCCATGGAAAATATTTTCAAGAAGATTTTCTCAGGAAGAATAGATGATTTTGTTCATGACGAATTCATAAAATTCAGCAGAGGAGTATTTGAAAACAGGTATTTAATAGACGGAAAGAAGCAGAAGGACAAGTGGAGCATAAAGACAAGCGCTGAATTTGCCAATTATTTTGTGAGAAGATGCCTTGAGGGCGAGGGAGAATTAGAGGTTAGCGGCGTTATTGTCTGCACCAAGGACTTGAGAAATGAAATTTTATTTCAAATTGAAAAAGTCAAGCAGTTTGCAGGCGTAAAGCAATATGTAATAAAAACAAAACTAAAAGCGCCTGAAATATTGAGCTTGATGAATAAATATCCTCGCGCATTTTATGCATTGTCTTTTTCAACGCATAAAAATATTTTAAAGATAAAAGCAAAATCTCCAAAGAGCGGAAAGCCAAGCCAAAAAGGAGAAAAAGAAGCGAAAATAGACTTTTGCTCCTTGAAAACAAGTGATGAGAATCTTGTCAAGGATTTATTTTTTGATTTTCCTAATTTCAAGCAAATAGTTATAAAGCATACTATTAAAATTGATTCAATAGAATTGCCAAAAGGACTGGATGATCCTGTTAAAATAAGGGAATCTGCAAAGAAAAAAGGCAAGATTATAAGAAAAATTGATATAGACGGGCTGACAGAAGCGAAAGAAATAGATTTTGAAGCTTAAATCAGTTTAATATTCTGGAAGTTATAAAATACATCAAGAGCAATATTGCTATAAATAATAAGAAAGCTAATATGAGCTTTATGAGCCCTTTAAACATCATAAATTATAGCGTATTGCAGAGTTTAAATTTGTTTCTAAGCCAAATATGAATGTTTATATATTCATATTAACTTTAATATTAATATTAGAATGGTCTATAATATGAATATTCATAAGAAGAGGATAATTGAATATATTTCCAAGGAAATGGCTGTCACGAGCTCTGAAATAGCTAAATTGCTTAAGATTTCATGGAATACTGCTGAAAGCTATCTGAAAGATTTGGTTATTGAGGGCAAGATTATAAGAAAAAAGACAGAAGGGGTGAATTTATGGCTGAAAAAATGAATAAAAAGGGGCAGATGGTTATATGGGTAATAATTGCTATTGCAATTATTGGGACAATTATTTTATTTTTATTTTTGAGAGGCGAGATAAAACCTATAACAGGAGGAGGCATTGATGAAGATCCTTCTGGATTTATCAGTGACTGCGCAAGAGGAAATGCAAATAATATCTTAGAAATTATATTTCCTCAAGGAGGATTTGTTGAGCCAGAGCATTCTAAATTATACAAAGGAATTAATGTCAGCTATTTGTGCTATAACTCTGGAAATTATTATCCTTGCATAAATGAACATCCTTTATTTATCAATGAGATTGAAGAAGAAATAAAAAGCCAGATAGAACCTGAAATAGAGCAATGCTTTCAAGATTATAAATTTGAAATGGAAAAAAGAGGAGCAACATTAAATTTAGGAGAGATGAATTTTGAATTGAGGTCTGCTCCAGACAGGATTTTTATTGATATAGAAAGAGAAATGGAGATTTCTAAAGATGGGGAAAGCAGCAGCTATAGTGATTTTGACGTGGAGATAATAAGCCCTGCTTATAATATTGCCCGAGTTGCCATGGAAATTGCGAGCCAAGAGGCGAAATACTGCTATTTTGAATATGTAGGATACATGATTTTATATCCTGATTTTAAAATAAGCAGAGACAGCTTGAGCGACTCAACAGAAATTTATACAATAGAAGATAAAAAAAGCAGAAGGAAAATGAATTATGTTAGGTAGTGTTTTTTCGAAGAAAAAATAATCAAATTTTCAAGGGATATGTGCAGATTGTTTTGCTAGTATGCTCAATATTTGCATTTGCTTATATAATTCATGAAACTAATTCTTTGCAGCAAACTATTGTAATTAAGAATAATGTTCTTTTGCTAATTTTAAAAATTTTAATAAAGACTTTCTTTAGCGAGAAAACATTGGTTTCTGCAGCTCCATCTGTGGCTCCAAGCGATATTAGTCAAGGCATTGCAACATGTGCTAAGGGCAAAGATGGAAGCGTGTGCCAAGAATATCTTTCAAGCGAATGTGCTGCTAAGTGCGCTGAAGAATGCGTGCCTACAAGAAGAGAGAGTGTTGAGCAATGCAAGCTTGGAACTTGCTATGACCCTAAGTTTGGAACATGCCAGGAAAGAGCTTCAAAAGAGCTTTGCGAGAATAAAGGAGGCAAATGGTTTGATGACCCTGCTGGAAATATTGCTGAATGCAAAAAAGCGTGCTGTTCTGTTGGAGATGATGTTGTGCCTTTGATAACTGCGAGAGAATGCACAATGATAGGAGAAGTACAAGGTGTTACAACAACTTACAGAACTGATATAAAGAGCGAATTAGAATGCTTAGAACTTGGAAAAGCAAAAGTTGAGGGAGCGTGTATGTTTACTGAAGGAAAATGCAGGTTTATAACAAAAGGCGAATGCACTGAAAACAGGGGCGACTTTTTTGAAGGAGTGTTATGCACACATCCTGATTTGGGAACTAAATTGAAAAAACAGGCAAGCGCAAGATGTTTTGATGATAGATTATACTGGGTTGACAGCGAGGGAAACAAAGAAAATATTTATGATGCTAATAAAGCCAGGAGCTGGAATAATGGAAATGTTCTTGCAGAAAGCGAAAGCTGTGATTTAGGAAGCGACTTGAAAAATCAGAAGACTTGCGGGAATTGCGATAGATTATTTGGAAGTGTGTGCGGGCAAAAAACACAAAGTGAGAGATTATCTGACAGCAGCATTGATTTTGTATGCAAGGACATGAGATGCACTGATGGAAACGGCAATATAAGAGAAAATGGAGAAAGCTGGTGCGAATATCAAGGAGCTATTGGAACTGATAAAGGAAACGGAGGATTTGATAGAAGCGTTGAAACGCCTGGAAGCAGGCATTTTAGAGCAGTCTGCATAGACGGAGAAGTTGAAGTTGATGCCTGCGCTGATTACAGAAATGAAATCTGCATTGAAGATGTAAGCGAAAGAACAGATGGAGAGGACATATCTACATCTGCCTGCGTAACTAATTTATGGCAGTTGTGCTTGAATTATAATAGTGAAGTAAAAGGAGAGGGTGAAGAAAGGACAAAATCTTTAGAAGTTAGAGATAAAAAATGCACTGAAAATCCTCATTGCATATTAAAGAAGACAGAAATTGCTGATAAATTCAGATTTAACTTGTGCGCTCCAAAATATGCTCCTGGATTTGACTTACAGAGAAATGCAGATGCAGGAGAGCTAAGCTGTGCTTTTGCAAGCCAAAAATGCACTGTTATATCTGTAAAGAAAATAGGTGGATGGAAAGTTGAAGTAAATGAAGGCTGTTTAAAGCCTCAGTTTGCAGAGCAGATGAATGACTTGTGCATGAGCTTGGGAGATTGCGGCGCAAGTGTTAATTATGCGGGCGAGTTAACAGAAAATTATAAAGTTTTTAGAAGCCCTAAGCTTGGCAAAGCTTATCTTGATAAAATAAGAACATATTCTGACGTCGTTCAAGGCAAATATATAGAAGCGGGTGACACGACAAAATATTTAGATGCTATAGGAGGAATTGAAGCATTGGGCGGCGAATTTAAAGATCCTATACCTGGAGTAAGTGCTGGCGGCACGATAAGTGGAGTGAGTGGGGCAGTATTAGCCATTGGTACTGCAAAAGGAGTTTCTTTAGCAATAATTGGCGGCCCAGTAGCAGGCTTGGGCGGAGTCTTGGCTGGCGCTGCAATAGGATTTGCAGTTACTGCGCTTCTCATTAAATATACTGGAATTGGAGGAGGCTTAGATCCTGCTGTTGCATGGGCTTTGATTGCAGCAGGAGCTTTGGCAGGAGCTTTGATTGGCGCGACTTTTGTAGCAGGATCTTTGACTGCAGGGGTAGGAGGTTTGTCTGCAATATTTTCTGTAGCAACATTTGGAGTAATTCCTATAATTGGATGGATAATATTAATAATTGTTATAATTATCATAGTGATCTTTACGGCAATAGGTGTTGGAGATGTTAAAAAAAGAGTTGTTGAATTTCAATGCAGGCCTTGGCAGCCGCCTCTTGGAGGAGAGAGTTGCGGAGAATGCGGAGCAGATGGTTATCCATGCTCGCCATACTCATGCCAGGCATTGGGACAAACTTGCAGATTAATTAATGAGGATAGTATTGAAGAAAAATGCGTTGATATAAGCCCTAATGATATTATTTCACCTATAATAAAACCATGGGAAGAAGTTTTGAGCGAGGGCTATAAGTATGAACAAGTTTCTGATAATGGATTCAAAGTATTAAATGAAAACAACGATGGATGTGTTGCTTCATATAATAATCTCGTATTTGGAATAGAGCTGAATGAGCCTGGATATTGCAAATATGATATTGTGAGCAAGAGCAATTTTGACGAGATGGAATTTGATTTTGGAGACAGGAATTTATTTATTGAAAATCATGCGCAGTTCTTTACAGTTCCTGACTTAACAAGCCTTGGAGCGCCTGGATTTGATCCTAGCAGAAGAGCTGACTTTAACTTCCATGTAAGATGCATTGATGGAAATGGAAATGGAAAGGATTCAAGAGAATATTTAATAAATCTCTGCGTCAAGCCAGGAGAAGACAAGACTCCTCCTGCTGTTACAAGAAGAGAGCCTTTGAGCGAATTTGTCAGATTTGATGCTAAAGAATTAGATGCTAAAATATTTGTGAATGAGCCAGCGACTTGCAAGTGGAGCTTAAATGATGTGAAATATGAGGATATGAATAATCAGCTTGAGTGCGAGAATGACGTTGTTGACAGAAGCTCTATTTTTGGATGGGAATGCAAGGCAAAATTGCCAATAACTAAAGATGAAAATACATTTTTTGTTAAATGCAAGGATCAGCCATGGCATGGACAGGAATGGCAGGGAGAAGGTGATGGGCTTGTTGAAAAAGACGAGAGCAAGAGAAATGAAATGACTGAAAGCTATCAGTTTATTGTAAAGAGAACAAAAACGCCTTTGAAAATAGATTATACAAGGCCGAACAATGAGACATTGAGATTTGGAGTTGAGCCTGCAACTGTTATCTTGGAAGTTGGAACTTCAGGAGGCATTGACAATAGAGCGACTTGTAAATTGTTTGGTAAGCTTGAGATGTCAGAAACATTTGGAAGAGTTCATAAGCAGATATTTAGCCAGATATTTAGCGGAGATTACGAATTTCCAATAATTTGCGAGGATATGGCGGGAAATACGGCAGAAACAATATCCAAGTTTAAAGTTGAGCTTGATGCTGAAGCGCCTAAAATAACAAGAGTTTATAGTCAATCAGGAGATTTGATTGTTATAACAGATGAAGATGCTGAATGCAGATTTATTCGAGATAAAGCTGAAGCATGCAGCTTTGAGTTTATAAATGGAAGCATAATGTCTGGGGTTGATAAGATACACAGCACTTTCTTTGATGGAAATAATTATTATGTCAAATGCAAGGATGGCTTTGGCAATATTCCTGGAGAGTGCAGCATAATTGTAAAGAAAGGTGCAGTAATAAATGAATAATAAGAGTTTATCTAAAGATAAACTATATAAAAAAGATTTAAGAAATCTTTAAGCAAAGCAAGGGTTTATCTAAAGATAAACTATATAAAGAAAATTTCATTGAGAAGAATATAATGACAAGAGAAAAAAGAGGACAGATGGCGATATTTGTTATAGTTGCTGTAGCCATTGTCCTTGTTATTTTATTGTATTTTCTTTTCAGGCCAAGATTGACAGATATTATACAAGGAGAATTTTCTCCGCAAAGCTTTTTGCGCTCATGCGTTGAAGATGATCTAAGAACAGAAGTTGAAACCCTGGCAAGGCAGGGAGGATATAGAAATCCTGTAAGCTTTGCTTCCTATAAAGGCGAGAAGATACAATATTTGTGCTATACTGATGATCCTTATGAAACCTGCATTGTGCAGCAGCCAATGGTCAAGGAAAATTTTGAGAATCAATTGAATGATGCTGTGGCAGGCAGAGCAGATGAATGCATGAGAAGCTTAATCAGTGAATATGAAAAAAGAGGATATGATGTATCTGCAGGAAATATAGAGACGCAGACTTCTCTTGCTCCTGGCAAGATTTCAGTTAGATTTAATGCTCCTTTGACTCTTAGCAGAGAGACTAGCGAGAAATTTGACGGCTTTGATGTTGAAATGGAAAGTGAAATGTATAATTTAGTATTTATTGCCCAAAGCATTGTTGAATATGAAGCAGAATTCGGAGACAGCGCAACAGAGCTTTATTTGCAATATTATCCTAATTTAAAGATTGAGAAAACAGGGTTAAGTGATGGAACAAGAATATATAAATTGAGCGACGTTGTTACAAAAGAGCAATTTAGCTTTGCTTCAAGGAGCGTTGCCTGGCCAGCTGGCTATGGATTTGATGAAATATGATGAAGAGAATTATCTTATGCGTTATTTTTGCATGGCTTGTTTTTGAATTTGCAGCAGCGCAGGCAGAGCCTACAGTTTGCTGTGAGCAGACAAAATCTGGATTTTTCTGCCAAGATGTTCCGCAAAGTGAATGTAAAACGGACGTGAAGCAGCTTCCTACTTCATGCGAATCTACTTCTTATTGCAAATTAGGAGTATGCTATGATTCAAACGAAGGAACCTGCATTGACAGCACTCCGCAATTAGTTTGCAATGCTAATAATGGCATATGGAGCGAGGAAAGCCCTCCACAATGTGAATTAGGATGCTGTTTATTGGGAGATCAGGCAGCATTTACTACATTAGTCAGATGCAAAAAATTATCTGCTTCTTTAGGGCTTAATACAAATTATAATAAAAATATTAACAGCGAAGTGCAGTGTGTTCTTGCTGCTGGAGGGCAAGAGAAAGGGGCTTGTGTTTTTGAATTTGAGTTTGAGAAAAGCTGCAAGTTTATTACAAGGTCTGAATGCGAGCAAGGAGTTGGAGATGCTAAAGCAAAAGGCGAGTTCTTTGTCAATAAATTATGCAGTGCAGAAGAATTAGGCACAAAGTGCGGACCTACACGCGAGACAACATGCATGCCTGGCAGAGATGAAGTTTATTTTGTTGACAGCTGCGGCAATGCGGGAAATATTTATGATGCTTCAAAATTAAATGATAAAGACTACTGGAGCAATGTAAAATCAAAATTAGAATCCTGCAGTGTAAATTCTGCTAATGCTGATTCTGCTGGATGCGGAAACTGCAATTATTTATTAGGAAGCTATTGCCGCGCTACAAGCAGTGAGACAGGAAGCACAACTTATGGAGACAATATCTGCGCTAATTTGAACTGCCAGACAACTTCAAACGGCAAGTCTTACAAGCATGGCGAGTCATGGTGTGTTTACAATGATGAAGGCGAGACTGGAAAAGGAGTCAATAGCGTTGGAAGCAGATTTTTCAAGCATATCTGCATAAATGGAGAAGAAGTATTGGAGCAATGTGCTGATTTCAGGCAGAAAGAATGCGTTGAAGACAAAATAGAAACAACTCTTGGAGATTTTGCACAGGCTGCCTGCACAGTTAATAGATGGCAGGATTGCACTGCCCAAGCTTCTGAACAAGACTGTGAAAACACAGACAGAAGAGACTGCATCTGGAAAGCAGGCTCGCAATTATATTTATCCAGTGCTGCGCGAAGCCTAGAAGGCACATGCCTGCCAATGAATCCTCCTGGATTAAAATTCTGGGAAGGAGAAGAAGCAAGGGGTATCTGCGCTCAAGCTAATGCTGAATGTGTTGTGACATTTAAGAAAGGATTATTTGGCGGAGAAGAATGCGACAAGAACTGCAACTGCCTTAGTGAAGGATGGACTTTGGAAAGAGCAGATGTTTGCACTAATTTAGGAGATTGCGGACCTAATGTAAATTGGATTGGAGAAGAAGGCTATAAGTCAGGATATAATGTAAGCATTGAAAAGTTAAGGAAGAAATAGGATTATTAAATTAAATGCTGTTTGAATATAAATTTATCAATTTTTGACTTTGCATCTTCTCGTTTTTTCTGATGAACTTTCAAGAAACTATTAATCTTTGCTATTAAAATTTCTTTTAATTCTGAAGAGAGCATTTTTCCAGTTTTATAATTTTTGTAAATGCTCTCTAATTTGCCGTCGTCTGATTCAAACAAATATCTAAGATATTGAAAAGAAATATCTATGTCTGGATTGCCTCCTAATTTTTTGTGCTCTTCAAGAGTATCCTTGCCTCCTGAAAATGCATACTTCTTTATTTTCCTTTCAACTTCTTTGGCCGAGTCGCCGACGTAAATTGCTGTTTCTTCTTTTGAAGAGCTCATCTTGCCTGAAAGCCCTGCTAATGGCGGCAAGAAAGAACATTGAATTGATGCAGGCTTATAATATCCTAATTTTGGGAGAATATCGCGAGTAAGCCTGAAATGAGGATCTTGGTCAATAGCATGAGGTATAAGGCAGGGAATTTTTTTATTGTGTAAAATTGAGGGCAAAAAAGCTGGAACTGCCTGCATTGAAGTATAAAATATTGA
>CAYUCQ010000004.1:0-12909 GCA_964443535.1 Candidatus Woesearchaeota archaeon | reverse complement strand
ATAGCTCCGATATTTGTCTGCTCATTTAATCCAAAAGAAGATTTTACCATTGAGAAAGTTATTTTTTTAGCTACCTTGCATGCCTCTTTGTATAACAAATTTGCATGCTGAGTGTCTATAAGAAAATGTGTTTTTTCTGGATTAAAATCTAAGGCTATTATGTCCAGCATATTCTCTAATGTATATTTATTTATTGTCTCAAAATCAATATCTTTATTGAAGAGAAATTTCTCGTCATCTGTAAATTGTATCCATAATTCTGCTTGAAAAACATCCTGAAGCCATTTTGTAAATATCAATGGAAGAAGATGGCCTAAATGTATTCTTCCAGATGGACCTCTGCCTGTATATAAAAAGAATTTGCGGCCTTTTTCATATTCATTAAGAATCCAGTCTAAATCTCTATGAGCAAAGAAAATTCCTCTATTAAGCATGAAGTTAGAGCTATTTGCCAGCTTCTCTAATTTCTTTAGCAATTGCGGCGTAATTCTCTCTACGCCAAATTCATTTATTATTTTGTCATAATCTATTTTTCCTGAAACTTCCCAAGGCGTAATTTTAAACTGCTCTTTTTTCATTAGTACATAAGAGGGAGTTATGTTTTAAATATTACTGGGCGTTGTAAAACAATGTTTTGTATGGTATTATAACTTTTGAATAGTGGTGACATACCGCAAGATTTAAATAGTTCGTTTTATTAGATAAAACATGGGATTAATCAATAAAATAAAGGAAAATGCAAAGAGGCTAGCTTTAGCTGGAACTTTAATTAGTCCATTGGGGCTAAATGGGTGTATTGCACATGGCAGCCCTCAAGAGATGAGTAATTTCTTTTTTAGAGATATTTTAGGCTTTCCTGGAATGAAAGAGAATCATGTTCAGCAAAATCAACAGGTACAAGATACTGGCGTTTCTATAAAAATTGGCTATATGAAAGATGGAATGTTGTATGATAGAGATACTGGAAATAAAATTATGAATGAATATATTGTTTCAGAAAAATTCAGATCTCCCTATGAAGGACATTTAAAGAATAAAACATTAAGCCTTGTTTCGGTTAAAGTAGGAAATGACTACATAACTTGGGGCTTTATTGAGTACTGATAATATTTATAAGTAATAAAACTCTCTCATTTGCATGAAGAAGAAAGAGGGAAAGAAATTTATTTATAATACGGCTATTTTTGAAATAACTTTGTTGATAAGTGTGAGTTTTGCTGTTGCTTTTATTTTGGATGCTAATTTTGCTGAAGCTCAAAGCAATACTTTAGTTCCAAATGGCGCTGCTGCATTCAAGCAAATTAAAATTGCACCTAATGCTCAATTAATGCCTGGAACTTATTCAGAAGGAACTATTGCTACACAACAAGTGCCTGGAGGATTAATAGCTGCTAAAACAAATCCTGTTGTTGTTGAATCTGTTCCTGGCACTCCAGGATCTTACACTATTTCTCAAGGAGGATCTAGCTACATAGACAATGTTGCATCTGTCAAGGCAGGGGGTGATGGAGCTATTGGGGTAGTTGGCGATAGTGTTGCTGCAAAAGGAGCATATTCTTACGAAGTTCCTTTTCTTGGAACGCCAATAAGCAATTTCTTTTTAGGAAATTTGGCACAGGGTCTTGTATGGAGCGTTGCAGTTATTGGAGTAATTCAAATTGGAGGAAGATTATTAGGAGCTGATGAAGCGCTTGTTAATACTTTAAGCGTAGCTGCTGCTTCTGGAATAATTGCTGGAAAGGCATTATACGGAATATTTGGAACATCTACTTCAACTAGTGGAGCAGGAATATTTGCTCAATCATGGTATGGGCCTATGACTGGAACTGTTATTGGCGCAGCTATTGCTGTTGCAGTATTTATTGCGTTATACTCTAAAGAAAAGAAAAAACTTGTTAAATTCCAATGCCTGCCATTTGAGCCTCCTCTTGGAGGAGAGAATTGTGAAGAGTGCAACAAAGATCCATTTAGGCCATGCTCTGAATACAGATGCCGTTCACTTGGACAGGCCTGCCAGCTGCTAAATCCTGGAACTAATGAAGAAAAATGCGCATGGGTAAATCCTAAAGATGTAACTTCTCCTACTATTGAAACATGGAGAGAGGCATTAAAGCCATCTGGATTAAATTATATTCCTGACACTACGATAAGGCCCCCTAACAGAGGCGTGAAGATAGTGAGAAGCGGAAGCAATGAATGCCTGCAAGCGTTTACTCCTTTGGAATTTGGCATTGTAACAAATGAACCTGCGCAGTGCAAGATTGATTATACTCTTACAAAGACATTAGATGAAATGAAGTTCTTTTTTGGAGGAAGCAATTATTACGCTTATAACCACACGCAGAAAATGAAACTGCCTGGACCTGTGACTGGCGAGGCTGGAGAGCTTGCGCCTGAATTAGTAAATGACGGAACATTTAGCTTGTTTGCCCGCTGTAGAGATGCAAATGGAAATGAGAATGTTGATGCATTTGTATTTAATTTCTGCGTTGACCAAAGCCCTGATACAACGCCTCCGATTATTGAAGGAACAAGCATAGTTCAAAATGGATTTGTAAGATTTAATGCAGATAGCGTGCCGATAGAAGTATATGTCAACGAGCCTGCTGAATGCAGATGGGACAGGCAGAGCAAGAGTTATGATGATATGGAAAATGACATGGAATGCGACAGCGAAAGTTTCCAGATAAATGCGGATTTGAATTATGTGTGTAGAGGCAATTTAACAGGCATAAAGAACCAAGAAGATAACAAGTTCTATTTCAGATGCAAGGACCAGCCAGATAAAGCTGAAAGCGAGAGAAACACAATGGTTCAGAGCTATGAGTTAAACTTGAGAGGAAGCCAAGAATTGAATATACTAAATGTTGGGCCAAATGGAACTATATTTGGAAGCACAGACAGCGTTAATGTTGAATTAAGAGTTAAAACAGATGATGGTGCTGAAGAAGGCAAGGCCATATGCTACTTCTCTGCAACTGGAGAGCCTGACAGCTATATTGCAATGTTTGAGACAAACAACTTTGAGCACAGGCAGAAATTAGATTTGATAGCTGGAGATTATGAATTCTTCTATAGATGCATTGATATTGGAGGAAACAGTGCAGAAGATGATGTAAAGTTCAGCGTGTTTGTTGACAAGGGCGCGCCTGCTGTAACGCGCGCATATAGAGACGAAGGACTAAAGATAGTCACAAATGAAGATGCTGAATGCGTTTATTCGCTGAACTCATGCAATTATGTATTTGAAGAAGGATTGCCTTTGATTTATAGCAATCCTTTGATAAGAAAGAATCATTTTGCAGAATGGCAGGATAACAAGGCATATTACATTAAATGCATGGACTTGTATGGAAACCAGCCATCGCCTAATGAATGTAATATCGTAGTCAAAACTGCTGAATTAGGGAAGAAGTAGATTATAAAATGTCAAATAAAGCAAAGGGTTCAAGAGTTGAAAGGGAATTGCTTGATTTGCTTACACAAAACAGCTGGCGAGCAGTAAGAGTTGCAGGTTCTGGAGTTAATGATGATTCTCCTTGTGATTTATTGGCGGCAAAACAAGGAAAGAAAGGCCATGTTATAGAAGTCAAATCAACAAAGAAATCAATTATCTACATAAAGAAAGAACAGATTGAGGATTTTATATTATTCTCTAATCTTATGGGGTTAAAACCTACAATAGCTTTGCGCTTTAATTATGAAGGCTGGCTTTTTATTGAGCCAAAGCATCTTAGAGATACAGGAAAATATTGGGCTGTTTCTTTAGATACGGCAAAAGAGGAAGGAAAGAGATTCTCTCAATTTTTTGAATAGAAATTACAAATCTCTTGCCTGCAAAGTACGCCTGCCATTGAGCTTTGCGCGCACTGCCGCTTTTTCAAGAAGTTCGACTACTTTATTGTTTAATGCGTCTGGAACTTCTGCTGACACGTTCATGTCAGGAACTGCTGATTTAATCCTGCTTTTTATTATTATTTCTACTTCAGATTTCATTTTTCAAAACCTCCAGCGGGTGCTTGCAGAATTATATTCCGCTGCAACTTTAACTCTTGCGAGATTAAAGTTTTTGAAGGATCCAGCAACCATACGTCTATCATTTCTCTCCCTTTGTTGGCTTCATGAAAGGAAAGGGTATTACATCGCGTATTGATGGAGAATCTGTCAGCAATATTGCAAGCCTGTCTATTCCAAGCCCATATCCTGCAGTAGGAGGCATGCCGTATTTTAGAGCTTCTATAAAATCATCGTCCATTGGCATTGCTTCCTCGCTTCCTTCGCGAAGCAGTGAAGCCTGCTCTTTTAATCTTTCTTCTTGGTCAAGAGGATCATTAAGCTCGTCATAAGCTTTTGTTATTTCAGCGCCGTCTATAATAAGCTGGACTGTATTTATCTTTGTTTTATCGTCTTCATTTCTTTTTGCAAGAGCAATCATCTCTACAGGATAGTGTGTTAGAAATGTTGGCTGAATAAGCTTTGGCCTGACTGCTCTTTTGTATAATTCGTCAAGCAAAGCGCCGTAATGCCTGCACTCCCTGATATTTACATTGCTTATTTTTTTTGATTCTATTTCTTTTTGCAACTTGAAAAAATTATTTGCTTTTTCTATATTAATTCCTGTTTCTTTCAGCAATAAATCTGCAAATTTTATTCTTTTAAACGGCGTTTTCAAATCTATTTTCTTTCCCTGATATTCTATTGAATCTTTTATATTTAATTTCTTTTTCAATAGATTAAACAATTCTTCTGTGAAGGCTATGTGATATTCGTAATTTTCATAAGCTGCGTAATATTCCATCATTGTAAATTCAGGATTGTGCTGCCTATCTATTCCCTCATTTCTAAAATTCTTGCAAATTGTGAAAACTTTTTCATAGCCTCCTACAACAAGTCTTTTTAGATATAACTCGGGAGATATTGAAAGAAACAAATCCATGTCTAAAGCATTAAGATGCGTCTTGAAAGGTGCTGCAGAAGCTCCTCCATAAACTGACTGCAATGCAGGAGTTTCTATCTCAAGAAAATTCTTGCTTTTTAGAAGAGACCTTATTGTGTCTATTATTATTGCTTTTTTCTCGAAAACGCCTTTAACTTGAGGATTCATTATCAAATCTAGATAGCGTTTTCTATAGCGCTCTTCCTTGTCCTGCAAACCATGCCATTTTTCAGGCAGGGGAAGAAGTGATTTTGATAAGAGAGTAATTTTATCAGCAAGCACAGATAATTCTCCTCTCTTTGTCCTGAATATCGCGCCTTCTACGCCTATGAAATCTCCTGTGTCAATGAATTTCTTGTAAAAATCCATGGTTTTCTTGGGAGTTTCCTCTTCCTGAAAAACTATTTGCAGCTTGCCTGAGCTGTCCTGAATTGTGCCGAATAATATTTTTCCTAATTCTCTTGAAGCCATAAGCCTTCCTGCTACCTTGACTTTATCTTTTGTGTGCTGCTCTGGCTTTAATGAGCTATATTTTTCCTGCAATTCAGATGAATTGTGGCTTTTTTCGTATTTATTAGGATAGGGATTTATTCCCTGCTCTTTTAATTCCTTGAGCTTCCTTAATCTCTCGTTAGTTATCTGATCCTGCCTTCCCATGAAAAGAATAGAAAAAACTTGTTTAAATAATTATTGAAATGTGTTTTGAAATTGAAGCTTGTCATTTTCTGCGATTTCATAGAGTTTTGTTGAGCCTGCATTTAGCTCTAAAACGTATAGGGCTTCTGCGCTTGGATAGTATATTGGACAGGGATCTTCTATACAGGGAATTGCGTTTTTCTTTATGTAAACAATTGTTTTGTCTTTGTCAATCCAAATTATATCTAAAGGTATTTTTGTATCTTTCATCCAAAATGTGTGCTTTGCTTCTTGCTCAAAAATAAAGAGCATTCCTGAATTTTCCTCTAAAAATTCTCTATTCATCAAGCCTTGTGCTCTTTCTTGCTCTGTTTTTACTATTTCTACACTGAAACAAGCCTTGCTTGAGCAGACTTTTGGATTAGGCTCTTTGCCAAATATGAAAAATAGTGTTATTAACGCAATTAGCAATATTAATGTGAAAATTGCTGCTCTTTTTATTTTTCTCATAAGTTAGAATCTTAAAATTTTGAACTCTTTAAAGTCTTGGAATGTCTCTGGCTTTTCTTCAACATTTCTAATATGCGCGTGTTTTGGACCTTGCTTGCAGACAGCTATCATTTCATCAACTTTAGTGTTCTGGCCTTCAAGGAAAACCTCCAGCTTGCCGTCTTCAAGCCCTCTTAAATAACCGCTTACAGAATGCTTGTCTGCGTGGTCTTTTATAAACTGTCTAAAGAAGATTCCCTGCACAGAGCCTGTGATAATGAGCCTGACTGATTTTTTCATATTTATTTATAGATGAGATTATTAATATAGTTTACTCTTTAAAAAATTTTGCGCGAACGCCTTATGCACTAACGACGACTACCCTGCCGCCACCATCGGAACCAGCAAGACGCCCACCGTCGGAATCCCAAAGCCAACCCCTGACCCAGTAGAAGTCAGCATGGGACAGCCCTTCTTCTCTTGCATAATCCCATTTAAAATCATTTAAATCTCTTATTGAGCTTTCAGATTCTTCTTTTAAGTCAATGACAACGCCATATTCTGAATTTTCTTCATCTATTAAAGAAAGCGCGTCAAGAGGAATTAATTTTCCAGTTTTGAGAGCGATATCTCTTTTTTCTAACTGATTTGCAAGTCTTTTTGCAAGTAAATCATTAGGTTCATAGGAATCTCCTGCTGTTCTTAAAGCCAAGCCAAAATCAGTATAATTTTCTCTTAAAAAATCATTATCTTGCGAGAGTGCATATTCTAAATCTTCTCTTCTTGCTATTCTTGTTCCTTGAGGAAGCAAGCCTACATTTACTAGTTGAATAACCGCTAAAGCACTTGAGCCAATTAATTCGCCATTGCTTTTAGTGAATATTCCAAGATTCCCTCTTGCTCTTGGATTGTATCCCTTAATTGATTAATTATATGCTTCTAAGACAGAATCGTCTAAGATTCTTATTATTCTGGTTAAATTGACTTGATTTGCCATGATTTTTCCTGCAAATTGAGATATTTAAACTAATATGCTAGAAATTATTTATCAGTTGATAGTGAATATTTAAGCATTATCTTGCATTTCTTTAACTATAACTGGATTGGATAGAGTTTCGCTGACCAGCTTTAAATGAGAGATTGACCTCCAGTCCTTGCCAAGAAGCTTTAAGGCCTGCTTTTCAACTGCCAAAGGAAGACCTGCCAAAAGCTGGCCTTTTGATGAAGCGTCTATGATTGAGAAGTTGGGCATCTTGCATTTTAATATGTCGTGAATTGAATATTTCACAGGCCATTTTTTAATCTTGTTCTTTTTTGTTGAGAAAAAGCCTGCGTAATATTTTGAAGGAAATGCGCCAAGCATATTTGTCAAAGAATCTGAAACTTCTGTTTCTTCATCTTCGTTCAAGACTGGAAGTGAAATAACGCAGCTTTCCAGCAATATTTTTGGGTATTTTATTGTTTCAAACTTCAGGAAATCTGTGTTTGAAACTTCTTCAACTTCTGCTTCATTCAAGTCTATTAATCCTATTGAATATTTCTCTCCAAGAGCCTTGTATCCTGTTGACTGGAAAAGCTCTGTTGTGTCAAATCCATCTGCGCCTTCTGCTATAGAAATCTCTGCTATTGGATTTTTATTGTCAACGCAATATTTAAGGACTGCTTCAACAAAGCCAATTGGCGTGAATGCCTGCTCATTCTTGATTGCTGGCTTTAAGATTATCTTATCGTATTTCTTAAGCTCGCTATTCACCTTTAGAAAATTAAGCAATTTGGGAACTGATTCTGCATAAGACGCAAATTTTATTGACGCTCCTTTTACCATAGATAGAATTAACAAAAATATGGTTTATAATTATTGTTATATTGGAATTACATTGAGAAAGATTTATATTTATTAGATAATATGGAAGAATATGGCATTAAATAGGGAAGAAGCAGAGGATATTGCAAGAAAATTTAAAGAAGAATTTATATTTTGTGGGAAGAATAAGGGCTATATTGAATGTGTTGAGCTATTAGAGAAGAGGCATGGAGATGGAGAATTATGTTCTAAGAGTTCATGCGAGGGATAAAATTAGATGCCAAACAGAGCTAAAAATTTCCATGAGCTATCACCTCCTTTGTGTCTATCAAAAATATGCTGATGAATCTCCAAAAATAATAGATATAATTGGAGTGTAATTAACAATCAAAGCAATCCTGCTTCTTCTCTTCTATCAATTTCATTGTTTACAACTGCAACAACTTGTGACGCAAAATAGACCTTCTTTCCTAATGTGACTGGCGTGCAGATGTTTTTCAGGCGCTTTAATTCTTTTCCAGGCAAGCCTTTATGATCTCCAAGGATAAAAATAGGATCTTTTTTTATTTCAACTTTTCTTATGTCCTCGCCTTTGGGATCAAGAATATAAAGATTTCTGCCAGCCTTGTGAAGCTCTCCTGCTAATTCCAAGAACCCTTTTTTTTCTATCCAATAGCCTGGAAATACTTCGCGCTTTTCATCTTTTTTGTATTTGTAGAGCATTCTTTTGAGAATAGAAGAAACATCTTTTTTCGCCAAATAGATTTTATCTACTCCTGTTTCTCCTTCTGTTACAGGCGCCATTTCTAAATGCTTTGAAGGATCTGGAGGTCCTGCAAACAAAAGATGCAATTTCGTATCTGTGCGAATCTTATGGCTTAGGAAAAATGAGGCGATAACCACATGAATGGCAATATCTATTCTTCCTGCTTTCTGCAAATCGTCAAGCGAGAAATTGCCTGATGTTGGCGCGGTTCTTGAATAATATATGAATTCTCTCATAAATAATTTTATGAATTAGAGGTTTTAAACGTTTAGTTAAAAACAAATTCTGGGCGGGCAATTATATCTCCTTCTTCTGATTTTTTCATTACTGCAATAAACTTATGCTCATTGAAAACTGCGAAAATTTCTTTTTCAGGCAGTTTTCCTGCTATATCGTGCTTCATTAACGGCTTGCCTGTCATTAATTGCTTTATTGAAGATTCTTTTGCTTGAATTACAGGCATGACTTTTTTTATTGCTTCTTCTGCTGGAATTAAAATATTTCTTAATCGCGTTTCATTGCCTTTTTTTGATTCTTCTAAAAAAGATTCAAAATCATAAAGATTTATTGAATTTTCTTCCTGAAATATTGAAGCTTTTGTTCTTCTTAGTTCAAGCATGTGCGCGCCGCCAATTTTCTTTCCTATGTCGTCGCATAATTTCCTTATGTATGTTCCTGCCTGAACGCTTGTTTCAAATAAAACATCCTTGCCTTCTTTTTCTATTATCTTAAAAGATTTTATTTCTCTTTCTCTTGGAGCTCTTTTAACTCTTGATCTTACAGGGGGAGTTTGCGTGATTTTTCCTATGAATGAGCTTATTGCTTTTTTTAGCTCGCCTTCAGAAATATCTTTATGCAGGCGCATTATTCCTACGTAAGTTTTATCATTATGCATGAAATATTCATTTAAGCGGCATGCTCTTCCTAAAGCAACTGGCAGAACGCCTGAAACTTGAGGATCTAGAGTCCCAAAATGAGAGGTTTTGCTAATATTGAAAGATTTTCTTATAAAATTAGATATTTGGAAAGAAGTTGGGCCTGAAGGCTTGTCTATGTTTATTATGCTGAATTTTAACAGCTCTTGAATTGATTTTTCTTTATTTATCATTGTGATATAATTTTATTAAAGAATAATGGCTTCTTTGAAAGATTTGAAATGTGCATCTCCTGTTAAGACTTTTGCTCCTAAATATCTGGCAGTTGTTATCAATATAGCATCCACTATTCCAAATTGAAGCATTTTTTTTCTGTATTCTGCGTGCAATAATCCTGCTTCCTTAGCTATCTTTGGGGAGATATTTGCTATTCTGCAATCTGAAATCATTGAATCATAAGCTAATTTAAAATTGCCACCTTTTCTTTTTACTTTGCTTATGACTTCTGCAATCGTCATTAATAAAACAAAATTTTCTGAATCTGAATTTAGAATCTCGTGCACCTTCCTGCCTTTTTCGCTTCCTTCAAGATATTCTATCCAAGAAAAAGCATCAATAATATATTTCATTAATCTAATTGTCCCTTGATTTTATCTCTTCGCGTAAATTTTCCTATGCCTTTTAACGCCCCAAAATAATCTGTTCTTTTTTTCTTTACATTAATCTCCACATATTCGCCCTCTTGAATATTTTCAAGCTTGACTATTTCAGAAGGGATAGTTACAACTAAAGAACCCCCTATTGCTCGAGTTTTTGCTATTGCTTCCATTTTGTTATACACGAAGTTATATTTTATTATATATTAAGTTATATTTAAAACTTTCTATCATATCTCTCCTTTCAAATATGCCTGCCTTTTTTCTTCTGGGAATTTCTCTATTGCATATCTTAGCATTGTTCTTGGCATGCCCTTATAATGTTTTTTCAGAAATTCTTCTTCTATCTCTTGATTTCTTTTTCCTATTTCTCTCAACATCCATCCAACTGCCTTGTGAATCAAATCATGCTTGTCATTGAGCAAAATTTGCGCTATTTTGAGAGTTTCGCTAAATTCATTGCTTTTTATGAAGTTAAATGTTGAAATTATTGAAATTCTCCTTTCCCATAAATTATCTGAATTTGCCAGAGCGTATAAAATATCTTTTGACTTATTTGAAAGATAATCTCCGATAATTTTATCTGCTGACAAATCAACTAAATCCCAATTATTTATCTTGCTTGTGTTTTTTAGATAAAAATTGTAAATTATTTCTTTTTGCTTTTCATCTTTCTTGTAATTATTTACAAGAATTAAGAGGGCAATTAGCCTTTCTTCATGGATTCTTGATTCCAGCAAAGAGTTTATTTCATTAAATGACAAATTAGAATATTTTTTTGCCAGCTTCCTTATGTTTGGGACATTCACGCCGAGGAAAACATCGCCTTCGCCATATTGCCCTTTTCCTGTCTTGAAAAATCCTGCAAGGATTTTTGATTTTTCAGGGCTTGTATGTGCATTTAACTCTTCTTTTAAATTTTTCAACATGAAAATTACTTCTTCAAAGCCATTCTATGGAAGCCTGTTTCTTTCTTTTTTGTTATGTGCTTCTGCGCTTTAGCCTGCTGTTCTGCTTCTTTTGAGTGTTGTTCTGCAACTGCCTGTTCTTTTTCCTTTTCTTCTGTTTTCTTTTCTTCTGACTTTTGCTCTGGAACTTCCTGCTTAACTTCTGCTGGAGCAGGCTTCTTATCAGGCTGCTTGTTTCTTCTTTCTAATTTGACTTTCAGGAACTTGACATACTCTGGAACTTCCACGAAATCAACTTTTACTATGTCATTTTCTTTTCTTACTTTTATTTTTACTTTTGAAGGAGGGCTTTTCCTGCCTCTAAACCAAATTTGATTGTTGAGAAATACATCCAGCTTGACTTTATTCACATCTCTGTCTGGAATTTTCATATGCTTTGCTATGAATTTCTTTATTATTTTTATGGCTTTTCCTGTTCTTTCATAATGCGGAACTTTTAGCCATGCTCTTCTCAAAGGAATTGTGTATTCTCTCTCTATTACTTTTGTTTCTGCCATTTTATCCTAGGTTTTGTTTTCTCTGCCTTCTTGGCTTTATTTTTAGTTTTATTCTTCTCCAATGCCTTCTGTGTTTTGTTATCTGTGAAGGATGAATTGTTTTGCGCAGTCCATATTTTCTTATAACTGCCCAAAAGGGAGCCCATTTTGTCAGCCTATTTTTTACTGCTAGATGGACTTTTTTTGGATAATGGTGAGTCATCTTGATTTATACCTCTTGGCTAATAAATAATCAATACCTCTTTCACGCCATTTTTTATTCCTTTCTTCAACCGCAGCATCATAAAGTTCTCTTTGCTCTGCATTTAATAAATCACGACTTCTGTCACGCACCTTAGTTTGGCCGCCGATAAATACTAATTTATCTCCTCTATAAACAAATAATCTTGAATCTAATTTTATTTCTAACATCATATTATTGTTATTGATGGAGAGTGGAGGACTAAGCCATGAAGAGCTTGAACTTGTTTTATCATATTCTGCAATCATCAATTCCATTATAGAAGGTCCAATCTGAACATCAAGAAATTTGCCCGGAGAAATTGGTCTTCCTTCAACTCTAAATAATTCTTTTATCATTGTATCAACCCTTCCATGAAGGACTTGCCTTTTTCTGTTAATTTTCTTCCTGCTCTTTTTTCCTTTGATTTTTCTATTAATCCTGCGCTTTCTGCTTGCTGGAGAAGAGTGCGAATAATCTTGCCTCCTGATTTCCTGAATTCAGGAGGCTGCATGCCTCTGTCTTTTCTTCCGCCATATCTTGTTCTTAGCCTTCCGACTCCAACAATTCCTCTAATATATATCTGCCTTAAAATGCTTGCAGCTCTTTTCTGCCAGAAATCTACCTCACCAATAGGGCGCGCTTTATGAGTGCCTGATTTTACAAAATCAACCCATTCTGGCTTCTTGAATTCATCAATTTTCTTTAGAGCATCTGCTAAAATAACATTATATTTTCCTGCTTCAATTGACTTTACATCTGCCATTTTAGTTATCAAGGAGGGTGAGAAATAGGGCTTATAAAGATTTCCTTTAGAAATCTTTAATCCTCACTTGTAAAGCATCGGATATAAAGATTTGCCTGTGCAAATCTTTAACCCATTCAACTTTTACAAGTTGAAGGTTATAAATCTTATTACTTAGTGCGATATATTCTTTTAACAATTTTCTTCCTTAACTTGAACGCATCTGCCCATTTGGCATAAGCCTGCCAGCCTTGAAAAATTTCTAAGATTTCCTTATGGCTTATTGCTCCATTTTTATATAATCTTATCTTTGAGAT
>CAYUCQ010000003.1:0-49570 GCA_964443535.1 Candidatus Woesearchaeota archaeon | reverse complement strand
GAAAATCAGTAAGCGACTAGGACGCCTCGCACTTTAGTGCGAGGAGGATGTCACAAGATACCTAAGTTCAAAAAAGCATTAAGAAGAAAATAGCTGAATTTTTCCAATCAACCCGGTCTTTAATTAGAGCCAAATAATCTCTTGAACCAGTTTAATATTCTTCTAATCAAACCAGCGTCAATACACTCGCCAGAAGCGCAAACATTACTTGAGCATTCAAAATTGTTCTCGCAGGCAATTCCAACTTCTAGCTGAACACTAAATTCCTTGTTTTCAGAGCAGAATTTTCCATCTTTTCTATATCCTAATGGATAGCATTTATCTTCTAATGAACATCCATTGCAAACAGCAATTTCATCATCCTTATCATTATCCTCAAATTCATCTTCGTCATCATCATCCTCTTTTTCTTCTTTATCATTCAAATCGTCATCGTCTTCTTTTTCAGAGACCCCATATACTATCAGTAAAACACTTAATTTCAAATTCATCTCTTCAGTCTCAACAACTTTAATCTTTACGCCATTTATCTCTCCTTTAGTTAATTCAGCAATTTCTTTAGTTTCACTCTTGCCTTCATTATTAACAACTTTTAAAGTTGCAGAACTGTCTGATGCAGAAATTAATTCAATTTTATAATTATTTTTATTTACAATAAATCCCGCACTAGGACTCTCGCTGTTTAGGCTAATTTTTTGCTCACTATATTGATTTTGTTCTTTCTTTACTTCCTCATCTTTTTCTATTTCTGAAGAGCCTATAACAATAGAAGCAGACAGTTTAAAATTATTTTCATCAGTATTTATAACTTTAATATCTAAACCAGCGAGTTTCTTAGAACTCCCTTCAGCAATTTCTTTCATCTGTGAAACTTTAAAATTTCCAGAACTATCTGATGCAGAAACCAATTCTATAAGATAAGGTTCATTACCTGCTAAAATCTCTTTTTTAACTAATTCTAATGAATCTAATTCTGCAATTTCTGAGATTTCCTTAACTATAATAGAAGTAGACAATTTAAGATTCGTCTCATCCGCCCTAATTAAATCAATTAAAATCCCATTAATATTCTCAGAATAAGACTCTCCAACCTCTTTAGTCTCGCTATTACCTTGATTATCACTAACTTTTATAGTCGCACTTGTATCACTAGCAGAAACCAATTCTATTATGTACGTCTTTCCATCAATATCAATTTCTTTCTTTGCATCGTTAGAATCCAAATTAATATATGATCCTTCTTTCATTATAACTTTTATTTGTGTAGACAATTTAAGATTCGTTTCGTCCGCTCGAACTAAACGTATCTTTATGCCGTTTATATTCTCCGAATAAGTTTCGCCAATCTCTTTAGTCTGAGATACTTTTATGACTGCCACATTATCAGTCGCAGATACTAATTCTAAAGAATAAGACTCTCCTTCAATAGAAACATCTTGTTTTGGATCATCACTAGACAAATAAATATTTTGTTCAGCAGATACAAGGGATATTACAAAAATTGATAAAATCAATGCCAAAACAATTCTTTCTTTCATAATATGACAAGATTCTAGCTCTTTATTAATCTTTTCGTTAATTAGCCTTGACTTTGTCCTTTGTAATATATTCAAACGCAGAATAAGCAGCAGTGCATCCTTCTGCAACTCCTGTAATTGCCTGCTTAAATGGCTTGTCAGCAACATCTCCTGCAGCATAAACTCCTTTCATGCTTGTTTCAGAAGTTTTATGGTCAATTATTATTTCTCCTTTTTCATTCAGCTTTACCCCAAGCTTTCCAGCAACTTCAGACAATGCAATATGCCCTATTGCAACAAAAACACCATCTAGCTTCAATTCCTTGCTTTTGTTATGCTCCCTGTCTAAAATAACTGATTCAACAAACTGGCTACCTTTGACTTCAATAACATTTGTTTTTGTTATGACTTCTATTTTTTTATTTGATTTTACTCTCTCCATGTTAACAGGTTCTGGGCGGATTTGCTCTCCTCTGTAAATTATGTAAACTTTCTTTGCATGTTCTGCCAGCACTAAAGCTTCTTTTGCAGAAGAATCAGATCCTCCAACAACAGCCACTATCTTATTTCTAAATAATACTGCGTCGCAAAGAGCGCAATAAGCAACTCCTTTATTTTCAAATTCCTTGCTTCCAGGCACTTCTAATTTTTTCCATTTAGTGCCTGTCGCAAATAAAATAGTTTTTCCTTCATATTCTGCCTTAGACGTTCTAACAGCAAAAATATCTTTTTTCTTTTCAATATGCTCAACTTTTTCTTCTTTTATCTTGACAAGCTCGTAAGACAGCGCGTGGTCTTTAATTTTGTCAGAAAGCTCTGTTCCGGTTAAACGAATAAAGCCAGGATAGTTTTCAACAACATTTGTTGTCGTAATAACTCCTCCAATAGGCAATTCAGTTCCGTGCGAAGCGCCAAGGCACAATGTCTTCAGTCCAAGCCTTGCTCCATACATTGCTGCTGCCAGACCAGCAACACCTGCTCCCAAAATAATAAAGTCATAATTCTCTTTTTTGCTTTTTTCTTTAGTCATAAATCTCTTAATAAAAATCTCTATATAAATTATTCGTTAAAAGAATTGAATAGATATTTTATTAGAAAAAATTGTATTGAATTTCAATTCTTTACTCCAACTGATTTCTGGTAAGTTAATTTTTCTTGATTTCTTCTTATATACTTTCTTTGAAAATCAATTATTTCTTCTACAATTACAGGAAAAGTTCCACCTACATCATTTAAACTAGCATGGGGTGTTGGCAATGTTGAGATAAATTTATATGATGAAAGATCAATACCTCTCTCGTTTATACCTTCAATTAGATCATCTATTGTATTACCAAAACCTATGGCAATATAACAACCAAATTTCCCACGAAATGAATTTTGCAATGTATTTTCATCCCAAAGCTGATAGTGTGATTTTTCTCCTTGTTTAATTAAAAGTAATCTCTGATTGAATTTTTTCCAAAACATTCTTTTTATAAGAGATGTGCCATTATTTTAAAGATTTGTATAGTATAATAATCATATAATAAGAAAAGGCCATCATTTTATCTTCAAAATTTTCTTTAGTTTAGGCTCGTCAAACCCAACTACTATTTTTCCGTCAATATCAATGACAGGAACTCCCATTTGTCCAGATTTTTTAACCATTTCATCAAGTGCTTTTTTATTCTCCCCAACATTTATGTCTGTATATTTTATCTTGTGTGAGCTTAAAAATTCCCTTGTTTTCTGGCACCACGGACACACAGTCGTTCCAAAGACAACAATTTTCTTAGCCATTTTTTTCTTTCAAGCTTTTTATCCCATTGTATTATATAAATTATTCGCTTCTAGCAGAAAAATATAATAAGCTTAATTGCAGAAAACATAGATGGACGAAAAACTAAGGCGGTATTTAAACAAGTACAATATTCAATACAAATCTTATGAGCATCCTGCGGTTTTTACAGTATCACAATCAAGCTCAATAAAAATAGAAATTCCAGGCAAGCACACCAAATGTCTTTTCCTTAAAGACGAAAAAGGCAGCTTTTATCTTATAGTTCTTTTAGCAGAAAAAAGATTGAACACAAGGCTCATGAAAGAAAAATTAGGAGCAAAAGAACTTCATTTCGCATCCATCGAAGAGCTGAAAAAAGAGCTAAATCTTACTCCGGGAAGTGTTTCCTTGTTTGGCATGATTTACGCAAAAAACACATGCTTGATAATAGATAAGGAATTATGGGATGCAGAATCTGCAGGATTTCATCCAAATATTAACACGTCAACGCTAGTCTTAAATCACGAGAACATAGAAAAATTCTACAACTCTATAAGCGCACAAAAGAAGATATTGAAATTATAAATGGAAAGAAAACACGCCCTAATATTTGCAGTTATAATAACAATATTAATAGCTGCAAATTTTCTCGCATTTAAGTCTCAATTTTCTCTAGCAAGAGAGCAAGTAGTAGTTTCCCGCGTTATTGATGGAGATACTTTTCAGCTTGAAGACGGAAGAATAATAAGACTCTCAAATATCAATACTCCTGAAAAAAATACTATTAATTATGAATTAGCAATAAGCTATCTAAATCAATTTCTTAACAAGTCTATAGAATTAGAAATAATGGGAACAGAAAGATACGGAAGAGTATTAGGTAGAGTTTACAGTCCAGATTACATAAATCTTGAATTAGTAAGGCAAGGTTTTGCATCAAAGTTTTTAGTTGAAGAATCAGAGCTTAGAGATTTTGCAAAGGCAGAAGCAGAAGCAATAAAGAACGGGAAAGGAATATGGGAAAAATCAGAATTTTCAGATTGCTTTGAATCAGATATAGATAAAGAAAACGAAAAAGTCACAATAATAAATAAATGTGCTCTTGATACGTCAGGTTTTCTGCTAAAAGACGAGAGTACAAAATATTATAAATTTAAAGAACTGCAGATAAAAGAGGTAATGCTCCATACTGTAGCAGGAAAAGACAATGCCACAGACATATTTTGGGGCGCAAAAACAAATGTCTGGAACAATGACAGAGACACATTATACATATTTGACAAAGAAGGAAAGCTCGCGCATTATGAGATTTATGGCTATTAGCCTGCTTTCTCTTTTCCTCTTTCCGCTAATATCTGCCCTTGAGCTGCAGTTATCTGCTCCTGATTCAGTTGATATGAATGAAGAATTCAAGGCTTCAATAAGCGCAGATAGCGAGGAAATTCACGATGTAAAGATATTTGTTGAAGACGCAGATTCAAAAACAATTTCCCAGATTTACAACAGCAATGACTGGCAGAGCTCTTATTATTATGTAAAAGAGGCATTTCCAGCTCAATTAGAATTTAATCTAAAAATTACAAAAGCAGGTAACTGGGATATATGCGCAAGATTAAGAAAAGGAAGCCAAGCTTCTGCTCCAGTATGCAAGCCAATAGTCGCAAATCAAGTTGAAGAAGAGCCAGAAGAAGAACAAGAAGAAAAGCAAGAAACCAAGAATTCAAAAGACGAAGAGGAAGATGAAAAAGAAGATGTTAAAGTCAAGCCCCTCAAAGAAGAAAAAATAGCTCCTCAACAAGTCCAGTTAAATTCAACTCCAGAGTTAGTTCAAGAAAAAATAGTCTTAAAGGCAAAACCCTCACAAAAAATAAGCCAAGTTTACGAAACAAAGCAGCAATCCTTTAGAAATTGGATTCTTTATGGATTTATAGCTCTCTGCATAGCAATAATAGTTTTGCTCTCTTTTAAAAGACTTTGACAATCTTGACACAATATTTAAAAGCAATAATATTATAAAATTCTATGGTAAGCATGCAGGCAAACATGGTTCTGGAAATTCTTGGGCGTCCCAAAGAGCATGTAAGCGAAGCGCTAAATTTATTAATTAATAAGCTAGGCGCTGAAAAAGGAGTAAAAATTCTTGAGAAAACTAATCACGAGCCAATACCTGTTGAAAGCTCAAAAGACTTATTCACTTCATTTACCGAACTAGCTCTAGAATTAGAATCGCTAAATGATTATTTCGGCGTCTTATTCGCCTATATGCCTGCGCATATAGAAATAATTCATCCAGAGAAGATAGCAATGGGAAATATAGATTTAAATGAATTAGGAAACAGGTTAATCCAAAGACTGCATGATTATGATGCAATAACAAAGAAAGCTCTTGTTGAAAAAGAGATAATCACAAAAAAGCTCTATGAAGTTGCACCCCATCTTTTCAAGCAGCCAGATGCCCAAGCTCAAGTAGAAACAAAAGTTCCAAAGAAAGAAGCCAAGAAAAAAGGTAAATCAAAGAAAAAATAATCACTTCAACTTCTCTTCTGCATCTTCAACTCTCTTTCCAAACTCGCTCTTGCCCTTTGTCTTTTTATATCTCCAGAATATGAATAAAATTACTACAAATAATACTCCTGCTATTGTATATCCTACCCAAGGCTTGTAGCTGCTGTCTGTTTGATTTCCGCAGCTTCCAATGCAGCAAGCTCCATCAAGGCTTGTTCTAATCTCTCCACTGCAAACTTCGCCAGCAGTGCAGACAATTCCCCCAAGTTGAGGGCAATAAACTAATTCTTCATATTCATCAAGATAAGGTGTTTCAACCTCACCTTCATCTTCTGTAAATATTATTGCAATAGGCAGTTCTGCAGAAAAACTGCCTGACTTGATAAAAATACTATTATTCAAGCCCTGCTTTTTGATTGTTTCATCAATCTCTCCAATAAGGCTGATATTCAACTCCACAGCAGCTTTAGGATTTAGGGAGATAAAATCTTTCTCAATAGAGAATAAATCTTTTTGATATTCTATGCTCACATCAACTTTTTTATCTTCAAGATTTATGATTTGAAAAGGATAAGCTATAGCCTTACCAGAAAGCGCAATTCCATCAATGCGCTTTGGATTTATCTCAAAAGGAGTTATTTTAGCTTCAGAAATAATATATGCAGGCAATGTATATTTGCCTATTTTTATATCTACAAATCCGCTTCCATTAACACTATTTATGGAAAATTTAACATCATTTTTTTCAGGCTTTAGAACAATATCTCTTTCACTAGGAAAACTAGTGTTTATTGTCTTTTGAGAATCTTCATTTAATTGCACAGAAATAGTGAAATCTTGATTTGTGAAAATAAATCCTGGCTTTATGCTATAATCTGTCAAATTTCCATTAACAGAAAAATTCTGCCTAAAAGACTCTCTTGTAACTTTTCCGCCAGAAGATGTTGCAACATTATTTATTACAAGAGTGTAATTATTTGCATTTTGCGGCGCAATAGCCCAAAGAAAATATCTTCCAGAAATTATCCTCAAGTTATATTCAAGAGGCACAGAAACATGCCCTCTCAAGAATTCAACATCTGAAGAATCAATTGGCTCAAGGATGCTGCCCTGAATCTCAATGATGATGCTCTCGCCCCTTTCATATTCTGCCTTCAAGTTTGTTGAAATAGCACTAACGCTGTTGATTAGAAAGACTAAAAAAATTGCCCAAAATGTTATCCAAATAACTCTCTTTTTCATTTTATTAATTTCTAATAATCTATCTTTATATATTATATGTAATGGCTAAAGATAAGTTATTTAATAAATTTTTTAACAATAGAGATAATTAAGTATATAATAATAAGAGGGACTATCAAAAACCAAAAATAATTCAAGTATAATTCACTTAATGGAATGCAACTACAATGACAAGACGGCTTTAATATAGTAAATAAATAATAATCTTTACAATTATCAAATCCTTCGCCAGAACATCTACAAGTTGCTAAAGCAGAACTGAGAATTTGAGCTATAAGGATATATCATCAAGATAATTATAGAAGCAACTATTTTTCATTTCGTAGATCTAAAAAACTCTTTCCACCCACTCTTTCTAATATGTTTCATGTCTCACGATTATTTGCTCATCTCTTTTAATTTCTTCATTGTTTCTTCTAATTCTCTGTCTCCCTCTGACCTTGCGCCTCTTGTTGTCCTTACAGCTGGTCCGCGAGAAGCGTATCTTTGCATTGGCCTTGGCATCATTCCCATTCCAGGATATCCTGGAGGCCTTCTCGCGCTCAATGATGGCTCTCTTCCTCTTCTTCTGCTATGCCACCAAATCTGAAGCTTATGCCTGTAAATTATCGCTAAAATAACAAGAATTACAAGAACTATTAATATTGTAATCCATATCCAAGAAATTCCTAATTCAGGCGCTTCTTCAGCCTGCCTGCAGCACACATCTCCAAAATCAGGGCAGCTTTCATCTATTTCATCCTCGCCGCTTGAACAGCTTGTCTTGCAAGTTCCTTCAGAAATAGCGCATAAGTTTACACTAGGCAAATCTTCGCAAGCTCCACTGACGCAGCAGCTTCCGTCTGCTGATTGCTCTATTGTTCCAGTGCATGTCTGGCTTGAGGCGCAAATAAGCCCTCTCTTTTGAGCGCATGTAACATCCTGAACTCTTACTGTGCAGCAAGATGATCTAAAATTTGTGCAGCTAAATCCTTCTAAAATAGTTCCTCCTGAATTCAGGCATTCATTTGCAGCTTCGCAAAAATGTCCTGCTGACTCGCAAAATGCCTCTCCTCCGCCTCCTGAACTGCCTGCTTTCTGCCAGGCAGAATATAATATAAATCCAGTATCTCTGATATTGTTATTATTCCAGCATCCTTCTCTTGTCTGAACACTTAATAAATAGTTTTTAGCATTTTCAGCTTCTCCAGAGCCTGTTCCAGAAAGCGCAAGCAATGCAAGCGCAGTGTCGTAAAATCTATTGTAAGAACTTCCAATAACTTCCCAATATTGCCCTAATTTCTGCTTTTGCGCAAGCTCTGCATAATTGTCATCTCCCCCAGCAAGTATGAACAAGAAAGCAGAAGGCAGATAGCGCTGATTGTCTTCAGCTAAAGCAACTAGATAAGGAAGATAAGCAGAAGAATCTTCTTTTATCTTATCCAATGCAACAGCTGCCCAAAGTGTGCCTTCATAATCACACTTTCCTCCAGCCAAGAAGCACTTTGATTCAACTTTTTCATTTGTTGTTCCCAAAGAAGCGCTGGAATGAGTTTCAGAAGAAACAAATACTGTTCCCCCTGTTCTTTTCTGATAAACAAGAGCTGTTATGAAATCTTTGTCGCAGGAAATTGTAAATTCTTTGTCAAGGCATTGCTCCCTGATTTTAAGCCAATATCCTCCATAAGAAACTTCAAGGCATGATCCAGGATTTCCATCAATTTTCATGTCTTCTTTTATCCTGACTTTTGTCTTTTGAGCATCATGCTGCAAAGTGCATTCAGAGCTGGCATGATTTTGAATGTCAATTTCCAAATACCATGTCAAGTCTTGCGCATTGCCTGATTTTGACAAAAGCCAGTCCTTGACGCTATTTCTGTTCTTTCCAGATCTCTCATAAGCAAGCAATACTTGCGCGCTGTCTTTTATCGTGCATCCTGTTTTAGGCCAGCATGATTCACTATCTCTTTTCTCCTGCTCTATTTTATCAGAAAGCTTGCTGTCAGATCCCAGCGCAAGCGTGGCAAACACAGCGTCTTGTAAAGAAAATGTGCTTTTATCCTTGACTTGATCACGCAGGCATTGGTAAGCTTTTTCAACTTTATCAGTCGGTTCGTCTGAATCAGAAACATTGCCACTTTGCGCCTCTCCAAGAACAATTGCTAAAACAAATAATATTGAGAATATAACTAGTAAAATTCCTGCTCTCTTTTTCATCTAATTTCTAAGCATGAGCGATTTAAAAACATTCTCTTTAGAAACTACTACGCTCTTCTAACTTTTCTTAAAACTTCCACAATCGGATTCTTGACATTTGGCTTTTCGTCTAACAAGCCAAGGTCTTTGTAAAAGCTGTCGTTATTGTAATTAGGAGGCAGAATTTGTTTTTTTTGCTTCAAATGCCATTCTATTTGGCTTTTCACATATCCTTCTTTCAAAGGCGGTTCGTTCAACTTGTTCCATTCCCTTATTTTATTATTTATATAATCCGGAGGAAAATTCAAGCTTTTTAAAAACGTTAAAAGAATAAACAACCCTCTCTTTTTTCCGTCTTTCAAGCCCATTAATAATTTTTTTATTGGTTTTGGAAACATGCTTTCATTTACACCTTTCACATCAATTTTTTCATAATTGCGCTTGACTTTCTGCTCCTCGCTTCCTAGCTGCTGTTTTTTCCATTGCAGAGCATCTTCCAATAATCTTTTTCCTTCATCTTTTTCATTATTAGGAAGAAAATCTCTGACTGCAACTCGCAAAGGATCAGCATCTCTTGCAGGCTCAAATCCATCAATTTCGCTTTCCTCAAGAACAACACTTGCCAATGCAGTTTTCTCGTGCAGGGAATACGGCATTCTGAATAAATGCCTTGGTGCAACCAAGACAAGGTCAAGCTTTGCATAATCTTCAGCAAGCTCTCCTCTTATTTCTTCAAACATACCAGGATATTTATTTGAAGAAAGAGGGATTTTGTCGTTGTTAAGATCTTTGCAGTTCTTGCAATAATAATAGTCTATAGATTCTAAAACTTCCAAAACACCTGCGCACTTTTCATTCAGGCATTGCAGCCTTCTCTTGCTCTTTTTTATGTCTCTTCTTTCAATTTCAAGATTGCACACAGGGCATTTTAGCTTGACAAGCTCTCCTTTTAATGCAATATCATTGCAGTTTTTGCAGACTATTCTTATAGTGTCGTCTTTCTCAACTTGGCTAAAGCTAGCAATCTTGCCAGCCATTTTCCTGAATTCAGGCTTGATTTTATCAAAAATGAATTCAGTTATAGCTCTTGGCCATGAAGGAAAAGATTCATTCATTAATTTTCCTTCATGCTCTCTTGGAAAAGCCTTCTCTGAAATTATAATATGAAATCCTTTGCTGCCGCTGAATTTAATCTTATAATTCTTTATTTTATATTCCTTGAATAGCTTTAATATCAGCTTGACCGCTTCTTTAGAAAGATCAAGATAAGGTGAATCAATATCAATAAGCAAGTCCCATCCTCTCCTTAAATTATTTAATTCATCAGAACTCATCTCTGAATTAATCTGCAAGGGATCTGTCCATATTTCTTCAGATGCGTGAAAGCTTGTTGCGCCGTTTTTAACAAGCCCCATTATGTCTGAATTGTATTGTATGCTGTCAGGCCTTTTTCCAAACTGCTCAAAATATTTAGGCACAACCTCTCTATTCTTTGAAAAATTCAAGATAGCTTCCTGAACTTTAGGATTAGAATAATATATTGCAGTTATCTTTCTTACTCTGCTCTCTTTATTCTCCATTGAATTTCAAGAATTGTCCATATTAAATCTTTTATTATGTTGATTTAAGCTTCATTTCTTAACACAACAATACTTAAAAATAAAAATAATCTCAAAATCTCATGTTATTAAGATTAGAAAGCCCAAAACTTTTTTCAGATATAGTCTCAATTATTTCAGAGCTTGTGACAGAAGTAAAGATTAAAGTCACAAAAGAAGGGCTTTCCCTTACAGCAGTAGACCCTGCAAATGTAGCAATGGTCCATTTCAAGATGCCTTCAGACTTGTTTTCCGAGTATAGTCTAGATAAACCAGAAGTTTTAGGAGTAAATTTAGATAATTTAAAGGCAGTTTTAAGGAGATGCAAGCCAGGCAGCTCTCTAACTCTGCAAAAGCAGGATAATATGCTAAAACTAAGCATACATGACAGGGTAAAGCGCGATTTTAGTCTCGCTCTTTTAGAGATAGACATGGATGAAAAAGAAATGCCCAATTGGGAATTTAATTCAGTAATAAAGCTGAATTCAGATTCATTAGTAGAAGTATTGGAAGACTGCTCTATTGTTTCAGACGCCTGCACATTTGTCGCAGAACCTACAAAGTTCATAGTTGAAGCCTTTGGCCTGCATTCAGCAAGGATAGAATTTTCATCAGATGAAGCAGAAATACATTCTGCAAACAGCACAGCAAGATTCTCCCTAGAGTATATGAACAAGTTCGCAAAAGGCGCAAAAATCTCAAACCGCGCCCAGCTCTCATTCTCAAATAACCATCCTTTGCGGTTGGATTTCCCAACTGGAAACGTGATGCTTTCTTTTGTTCTGGCGCCGAGAATTGAACAGGATGATTGATACCATAAGATTTAGTAATATTTATACCACAATTAAAATATATTTTGCACCACAATAATGTTTATATATGACACCATACAAATACATATATGGATTTCGAAAAAATTAAAAAAGAATGGATTGTAAACGAAGAAGAATATTCAAAAACAAAATTATCTGATTTAATTTTAAAACTTAGCTCATCATGCAAGATCACTAAAAATGGGCAGGTCATTGTTTCAAAAAATCTCTCTGGTAGAAAGATTTTGAAATTTATTTTAAGTGCTAGATTTGTCGCCAATGCAGCAGACTCTTCTATACCACGAGAAATTACTCGCGAAGAATTAAAAGCCTACTCAGGTTTAAAAGATAAAGTTTTTGCCTCAAGGCTTAGCGATATGCTAAGAGAGAATTTTGCAGAAAAGATCGACGACAAAAATATCAGAGCCAAGAATATTTTATTTATTGAAAGATTTTTAAATGATTTTAAGAATGAAAATATAAAAATGAAAGGAGATGAGTAAAATGAAGAACAGTATTTCTAAAAAAATTATGGATTTGAGCAACTTTTTAAGAACACCACGAATTGCTGAAGATTTACAGAAAGAACTTAAAGTAAAACAAGGATATAACTTTAAACTGCAAGATATTAGAGTGAATCTACTTTATTTATTAAGAAGAGGACAAATCCAAAGGCAGAAGGAAGGAAGTTTATACAAGTATTATTTAGAGGGCTCTTAAAATAATATTTTTGGTAGTAAAACAATTAAAATTAAAGAGGAAAAATGAAAACAGAACATAAAATATTTTATAGTGATGCAAGAGAGATGAAAGAGATTAAAGCTGAAAGTGTAAATTTAATGATCACTTCTCCACCTTATCCCATGATTGAAATGTGGGATGAAATGTTTTCTTTACAGAACTTAGATATAAATCATGCGCTAAAGGAGTTTAATGGAGAAAAAGCTTTTGAACTAATGCATAAAGAGATGGACAAAGTTTGGAAAGAGGTTTATAGAGTTTTAAAAGTTGGAGGCATTGCTTGTATAAATATTGGCGATGCTACAAGAAGTTTAAATGGAAAATTTAGAATTTATACTAATCATGCAAGAATATTAAACTATTGTTTAAGTCTTGGCTTTCATGCGTTGCCCCATATTCTTTGGATAAAAGAAACTAACAAACCAGATAAGTTTATGGGTTCTGGTATGTTGCCTGTTGGAGCCTATGTAACTTTAGAACATGAGCATATTTTAATTTTAAGAAAAGGAGATAAAAGAGAATTTAATAAACCTGAAGAAAAATTAAATAGGCAGAGAAGTGCTTTCTTTTGGGAAGAAAGAAACATCTGGTTTTCTGATAAATGGAAAGACATTAATGGAGTCTTTCAGAAATTAAACTACACTAAGATCAGGGAAAGAAGCGCAGCGTATCCTATAGAATTAGCTTATAGGCTGGTGAATATGTTTTCTGTACAAGACGATACTATTTTAGACCCATTTCTAGGAACAGGAACAACAATACTGGGAGCTATTGCTTCTGGAAGAAATAGCATCGGCTACGAAATAGATGCCAATTTTAAAGAGATTATAGAAGTAAGAATAAAAAATTTTAAAGAGATAGCAAATGAGCGTATCAAAGATAGATTAAAAAGACATAGCGAATTTATGAAGGAAAGAGCAGAATTAAAAGGGGAACATAAATATCTAAATAAAAATTATAGTTTTCCAGTTGTTACTTTACAAGAAATAAAAATATCAATACCCGAATTAAAAGAAATAAAGCAAATAGAAGAAAATCTATTTGAAATAGATTATAGCTTATTAAAACAAATTTGAGATTTCGTTTAAATTTATGATATAATCTCCGTTTTCATCCTTTTCATAATAAACGGTTTTGGCTCTAAGTTTCTCAGTTTTTACATTTGAAGCAATTTTATAAGAAGAGGGTTTTATTTGAATTGGTAAATCTTCAATAAAACCATCAATGCCTTTATTCTCTTCCTCTTTCGTAGCCAATCTACATTTTTTATTAGTTATCTCTTTTAATCTTGCTATAATCGCCTCTTGTATCTTCAAACCCCAAAAACTCTTATCAATTACTAAATCCTCTACCCAAGTTCTAACTATGTTTTCATCAATATTTTCAAATGTCTTAGCGACTTCTTTTAGTTTAGACATAATCAATTTTATAGCATTATCCAAAGAATTAGGGTATTTTTTAAGATACCATTCTCTCCACTTTTCATAATCTTTATAGGGGCATTCTTGTATTAAATCAGACATTTGCCCAACAACTTTTGACGCTGTTCCTTTAGCCCATCTATTTAACAAATTTATTATAGACGAGCTATACTTCGGAAGAGGCTTTGATTTATAATCTGCAATTTTCATTAATTGCTTTTTAGTTATCTTAATTTCTTTTTCCATAGATTTTACAGAAAAAGCATCTTTTTAACCCTTTTCTAAAATAGTTTTATATGTGTCCTCACCCCACGAAAACCTTTAAAAACCTCTCTTTCTCTGAAATAAAAGAATATAGTAGAATGTATTCGCGGTTTAGAAGATAAATATAAAGGTAGAGTTACACCTGGAGAAAATGGAATCAATAATAGGAAATGTCAAAAATATCACGTCCAAGATTTGGAAGCTTGCAGTTTTATCCGAGAAAGAGAGCATCTAAGCTCCTGCCTAGTGTAAACTGGGAGCCTCTTAAAAGAATAACTTCTGATTCTGACGGCATTTTAGGATTTATAGCATATAAAGTCGGAATGGCAACAGCAGTTGTAAAGGATTCTACTGACAAATCAATGACATTAGGAAAGAAAATAACAATTCCAGTTACTATACTTGAAATTCCAAGCATGAAGATTTTCTCAGTAAGATTTTACAAGGACGGCAAGGTAATAAAGGACTTGATAGTTTCAAATGACAAAGAATTAAAGAAAAAGCTGAAAGTTCCAAAACAGCTTTCAACTCTTGATAAAGTTCCCCCAAGTTACGACGATTTGAGAATTATAGTTTATTCAATTCCAAAGCAGACTTCTATAAAAAAGACGCCTGATTTGGCAGAATTAGGAATAAATGCAAAAAACAAGCTAGAGTTTGTAAAATCACTGATAAATAAGGAGATGTCTCTATCTAGTTTACTAAAATCAAATATTTTAGACGCAAGAGCAGTCACAACAGGCAAAGGAACTCAAGGTCCTGTAAAAAGATTTGGAATTACACTAAAGCAGCACAAATCAGAAAAAGGAATAAGGCGCCCAGGAAGCCTTGGTCCATGGCATCCTGCTCACGTTACATTTAGAACACCAATGATGGGGCAGTTAGGCTTCTTCACAAGACTGCAATATAACAATTTAATTGTCGCTTCAGGAAACATCAGCGAAAAAAACATCAATCCAAGTTCTGGTTTCAAGCATTACGGAAAAATAAAAACTTCTTACATGATAATCAAAGGTTCTATTCAAGGCCCTCCAAAAAGACAAATATTGCTCACTTCTCCTTTCAGGCCAACTAGATATCAAGCAAAAAAGAAATATGAATTCATGGAGCTGATAACAAAATGAAAGCAAAATTATACAATATCAAGGGAGAAGAAGCAGGAGAAATAGAAATTCCAGAAATATTTAATTCAAATATTAGAGAAGATATTGTTCAGAAATATTATGAAGCAGAAAGACTGAACAGCATTCATCCATATGCTCCATACAAAGAAGCTGGAAAAAGGCATGCTGCTTCAGGAAAAATTTCCCACAAAAGACATGACTGGAAAGGGCATTATGGAAAAGGAATATCAAGAATTCCAAGAAAAACAATGTGGCGCAGGGGAACGCAGTTCTTCTGGGTCGGAGCTGAAGTTGCAAGCGTAAGAGGAGGAAGAAGAGCTCATCCGCCAAAACTAAACAGCCAGATAAAGAAAATCAATAAGAAAGAAATGCTCATGGCAATGCATTCTGCATTGGCATCTACTGCCCACGAATCTTCAATAATAAAAAGATATTCAACTTTGAACAAGCTGCATGTAAAACTTCCAGTAATCTTGGAATCAAAATTAGACAAGATAAAAACAAAAGATTTTTTCAATGCAATAAAATTAATTTTCAAGGAAAATTTTGAATTGTTATTGAAGAATAAATCAGTAAGAGCAGGAAAAGGGAAATCAAGAGGCAGGAAATACAAGTCAAACGCAGGTCTTTTGCTTGTCATAGCAAAAGACGAAAATATGAAAGTCAAGGGAATTGATGTCAGAAAAACAAACGAACTGAACATAAAAGATTTATATCCTCTTGGCAGATTAGCAGTTTACACTCAAAAAGCATTGGGAGAATTGAAATGATAGTTTTAGACATTGAAACAAGGGGAACAGATTTTTATAAATCAGGAATTTGGCAAATAGGAGCTTTAGAATTTGAGAATCCTCAAAATACTTTCTTAGAAGAAGCAAGAATAGATAATGAAGACCAGATTGTTAATATTCCTGGCGATAAACATACAGTATACGAGATTACAGGATTAAAAGACGAAGATTTCCGTGATAAAAGAAAGCAATCACAAAAGAAATTAATTCAAAATTTCTTTAATTATGTTAAAAATTTAAAGGCAATAAAAAATTGCATCTGTCAAAATCCAGCATTTGATTTAGGAATAATTAATATAAAAGCAGGTAAATATGGATTAGGCAAAATTCCATTTCATCATAGATCTTTTGACTTGCATACATATGCACAAGAAAAATATAAAGAAATTCATGGAAAATTCCTTATAAAAGATGACCACAGCGATATGGGATTGTCAAATATATTGGAGTTCTGCGGCATGAAAGATAATAGAAAAAAACACAATGCTTTGGAAGATTGCAAATTAACTGCAGAATGTTTTTCTCGCCTCGTTCATGGAAAGCCATTATTCCCAGAATATTCACAATTTAAAGTTCCAGCATATTTAGCAAAATGATACTCAAGCCAATAACATCAGAAAAAGCAGTAAAGATGATAGAGATAGACAATACTTTGATATTTGAAACAGAAAGAAAGTTTAGAAAGGAAGATATAAAACAAGAGACTGAAAAGCTATTCTCTGTTAAAGTGGAAAAAGTCAGGACGCACATAATGGGAAACAAGAAATATGCTTACGTCAAATTAAATAAAAAAAATCCTGCAATTGATGTTGCAACTAAGCTGGGAATGATATAAAATGGGAAAAAGAATAATTTCACAGGCAAGGGGAAAGGGCGGGCCAGCCTATAGAGTAAGAAGCGCAGCTTACAGGCATAGAATCGGCTATCCAATGCAGGAAGGCAAGGCGCAGATAATGGACATCTTCCACTCTGCAGGACATTCTTCTCCGTTATTAAAAATAATTGTCAATAACGAAATATTCTACAATCCAGCATTCAATGGCGCATGCAAAGGCCAGGAAATTTCAATACCAGGCCCTATACAAGCAGGAAACATATTAATGCTGAAAGACATTCCTCCTTCAACAAAAATATACAACATAGAAAACAATCCTGGAGACGGCGGAAAAATGATAAGAGCTGCAGGCGTATCAGCAGCTGTTTTCAAGCAATATCCTCATAATAAAATATCAATATTGACGCCAAGCAAGAAAGAATTAATCTTAAGCGGAGATTGCCGTGCAACAATAGGCGAAATAGCAGGCTCTGGAATGAACTTAAAGCCTTTCATAACAGCAGGAAAAAGATTCTACAAGATGAAGGCAAGAAACAAGCTATGGCCGAGAACTTCTGCAGTTAAGATGAATGCAGTAGATCATCCATTTGGTTCTGGAAGAGGAAAGAGAATCAAGCAAAAGATAGCAAAGAGAAACGCTCCTGCAGGAGCAAGAGTAGGTCACATAAGGCCAAAGAGAACAGGAAGGAGTAAATAATGACAGAAGGAATAGAAATAATGGAGAGAAGGCCAAAATTAATCCAAGGAGAAACCTACAGAATGAGAAGTATAGGAAATGATGCAGAAATGCAATACTTAGGTGAAAGAGAAGATAGTCATTTCTTTGCTAGAGATGTTTTAACAATAGTTAAAAGAAAATATATGGTTATAGGAGATTATCAAGTTAATGAACAAGGAGTTCTCTTTCCTCTAGATTTAAGGTTTTTTTCAGTGCCAAAATTAATAGAAATACTAAAAGAATTAGGAGAGCAGATTTAAAATGGCTAAAAGAAGAATAAGAATTGACACAACAAAGAAAGAATATCGCTATAGGGGCAAAACTCTTGAATATCTTAAAACTCTGGACGTCAGGGAATCTGCAAAATTCTTGAAATCAAGAAGCCGCAGAACTATCTTAAAGAACTTTGAAAAAATAGAGAAATTCATAAAAAGATGCGAGAAGAAAATAGCAATGGGCAAGAGAATAAGAACGCATCAAAGAGATATGATTATAGTTCCAAAGCTTGTTGGTTTGACAATAGGAATTCACAACGGCAAGATATTCCAAGATGTAGGAATAATGGCTGAAATGATGGGGCATAGACTTGGAGAATTTTCATTCACACGATCTAAAGTAGCGCACGGAGCTGCAGGAATAGGAGCAACAAAAGGCAGCCGCGCATTGAAGAAGTAAAATGACAGCACAAACACATTCAGAAGTAGAAAAGAAAGACACACATATTGGGCACGTCCATGCAAATCAAATACCTAGCAAAGACGAGCACAAGCATGAAGGACATGACCATGCTCACGAGCATGTTCATGAAGCAGTCAAAGATAAAGTAGAAGTTAAAAAAGAACAGAAGAAAGTTGTTGAAAAAAAGAAAGAAGAAGCAATAGCAAGAGGGCTTGGCATGCATGCATCAAAGAAGCATTGCATGTATATCTGCAATTTCATAAAAAACAAGCCAGTTGACAAAGCTATATCTGATTTAGAAGATGTAATCAAATTAAAAAGAGCAGTTCCATTCAAGGGAGAAATCCCTCACAGAAAAGGAAAGATAATGTCGGGAAGATATCCTATAAACGCATCAAAATTATTTATAAAACTTTTAAGAGGATTAAGAGGAAACGCTCTAGTAAATAATCTTGACATAGAAAAAGCAAGAATAATTTTCGCTTCAGCAAATTGGGCTTCACGCCCTTTAAGGCGCGAAGGCAGAAAAGCAAAAAGAGCAAATGTATTAATTAAATTAAATGAAGTGGTAGAAGAATGATGACGTGGTTGCTGGAAACTTATAGAAAACCCGCTGGAGGTGTTATATATGGAAGCTAAAAAATTCGTAGTGTTCAAGAAAGAAGAATTCGGAGTAAAAGAATACATCAAGCACGAGCTTGGCAAGGGAAGAATAAGCAATGTTTCAATTGAATATACTCCAATAGGAGAAAAAATAGTCATAGCAACAAGCAAGCCAGGATTAGTTATAGGAAGAAGAGGAGAAAAAATAGACAGCCTTACAAGAACTTTGAAAAAGAAATTCAAGCTTGACAATCCTCATATTGAAATAAAAGAAATAACCGAATCAAAGCTGGATGCCCAATTAGTTGCAGATGAAATAGCTCTTTTATTGGAAAGGCGCGGAGCTTTGAAATTCAAGGTAATTGCATATAAAATGCTTCAGGAAATAATAAGAGCAGGCGCTCTAGGAACAGAAATAGTATTAGCAGGAAAGCTTCCAAGCGACAGGGCTCGCTCATGGAGATTTAGCCAAGGCTATTTGAAGAAAACAGGAGAGCCTTCAAAAGTAGTTAACAGAGCGCAGGCACAGGCAACTACAATGGGCGGAGTAGTAGGAATCAGCGTCAGCATTCTCCAGCCAGATGCGCATATTCACGATAGAATAATTGTAGACGATGCTCTTAGGGCAAAAATCAAAGTTTTTGAGCAAGAATTAGACTTTCCAAAGCCAAAAGTTGAAAAAATAAAAATTATTAAGAAAAAATCTAAGGAGAAACAATGACCTTGCTAAGATATAAAGACATAGAGAAAATGAGCGACAAAGATTTAGAAGAAAAGCTGAAAGATTTGAAATTCTCTCTTACAAAGGCTTATGTTACAGCAAACAAGTCAAATGCAAAAACCAAAGAAATTAAAAGGGCTATTGCACGCTTAATTACATATTTCAACTCAAAAAAGTTGAAAACAAAGAAATAAACAAATGGACATAGATCCCAATTTCGGTTTACCTACCGAATCAGATGTGTTTGAAGAAATCGCAAAGAAGGAGCAGCACATCAAGGTATCAATAGACAAGAGACGTTATGGCAAAATCATAACTCTGGTTAGCGGCCTAAGCAAGCGCTTGGACATAAAGGCAATCGCAAAGGCGCTAAAGGAAAAGCTTGCCTGTGGTGGCACCATCAAGAATGGTGTCATAGAACTTCAAGGAGAACACAAAAGACAGGTAAAGCCTGTCCTGATAAGCTTAGGCTTTTCTGCAGACTCCATAAGCGATTAACCCTACACAAAGGTAAAAAGAGAAAAAGTGCTAGAGGAACATGACAAAAACAGCAGAAGAAGGAAAGAGAAAAACAGCAAATATAGCTGTGCGAGGGAGAGTTTTCAAAGGCCACGTAATAAAGAAATTCCCAACTCGCGTAGTAGTAGAATTTGAAAGAACTATTTATGTTCCAAAATACGAACGTTATTACAGGAAAAAAACAAAGCTTCACGCGCGCCTGCCCGAAAACATGAACATTGAAATAGGAGATTTAATAAAAATTCAGGAATGCAGGCCTTTAAGCAAGATTATCCATTTCTTAGTTATTGAAAAGGTAAAGGAGAAGGAAAAATGAAGGCAATAAATGCAAGAGCAACACGAGGATTGAACATAGGCAGCTATGTTATAGCATCAGACAATAGCGGGGCAAGAATAGTAAAAATAACTTCTGTCAAGCACGGAAAGACAAAAAAAGGCAGACAGCAATTTGCAAAACTATCAGACTGGGTAAAAGTTTCAGTAAGGCAGGGAAAGCCTGACATGAAAGGCGTTGTTTTTGACGCAGTAATTATAAGGCAAAAAAAGCCATACAGAAGAAAAACAGGCGAAAGAGTATGCTTTGAAGATAATGCAGTAGCTCTTCTAAAAGATGACAAGGGCAATCCAAAAGGCACGCAAATAAGAGGCCCTGTTGCAAGAGAAGTCCAGGAACGCTGGCCTTCAGTAGCTAAAATCGCGCAATTTGTACTATAACATGAAAAATAAATTCTCCACGCACTGGCTTTCAAGCAAGCTTCCAAGGAAGCAAAGAAAATACATAGCAAACGCTCCATTGCACACAAAGCACAAATTCCTTGGCTCTCCTTTATCAAAACCTCTAAAGGAAAAGCACAAGAAGAACTCTCTTCCAATAAGAAAAGGCGATGAAGTTCTTGTAATGAGGGGCGCTTTCAAGAAGAAAAAAGCAAAAGTAACTTCTGTAAATTTAAAAAGAAACCGCGTGATTCTGGAAAACATTTACAGGACAAAAAAAGACGGCTCAAAAGTGAATGTTTATTTCCATCCAAGCAAGCTTCAAATCCAATCATTGAATTTAGAAGACAAGCATAGACTCACGGCAGTTAACAGAGGCAAAGAAAAAACTGCTCCTAAAGAAGCTAAATAGACAGCCCTATTCTTTTAATTTCTTTTATTTTGTCAAAATCTTCTTCATCTGAAATAATTTCATTTATATCATTCACAATAGCGCTCGCAGCATGAATCGCATCCCTTGGTTTTAAATTATAATTTTTTATTAATTCTTGTGCTTTAAATAATAAGGATTTTTTAATATCTAAAAATAAAAGATTAGGAAGTTTCAGAAATTTATCACTTTCTGCTTCAGCTATCTCCTTTCCTCTCTCTCTTTTTAATATATAAACAAATTCATCCCAAGTAAGTACAGAAGTATAAGCCAAAAATTTCTTGCTTACAAAATCACGCACTATTTCTTTTGCAGCCCTTGCTTTATCATCTTCGTATAGTAAAGGATAAAGGAAAACATTAGAGTCAAGGTATTTCTTCATCATATTGTTCATAAATAATCTTTTTTATTTCTTTTATTGAACTTTGTTTTTTCTTCTTTCCAGGCACATCGAAAAAGTCATCAACAATTTTGTTAACATCTTCCTCTCTTTTTATCCTAACTTCATCATTTACAACTTCAAAAACTACCTCTTCTCCTGTTTCCAAGCCGAGAATTTTCCGAATATCCTTAGGTATAACTACCTGTCCTTTCACTCCCAATTGCCTTCTTATTATCATAATATATCAATTCCTACAAACTATTTAAACTTTTTCCTACACTCATGTAGGAATATAGAGATAAAATAACTATATAATAGTAACAAATAGAAAAGCTTAAATACCTCTCCTCTTTAATAAAATCATGAAAAATCAATATATTCCGACTATTAAAAAACAAGTCACAGAAATTGATGTAGGCGAAAATATAGCATTTGTCCATCCTTTCATAAGACCTAATAATTACAAAGGTGCTGCGAAAGAGATATTAAATCATCCTGTAAGAATGTCTCTTCCAAACGGAGAGAAAACATCATATTTACTTAAAGCAGTTTATTGTGGTCCAGAAGATTTTCAAAAAGAGCCAGAAGCTGTTGAATTAAGAGATGAAATAATGAAGCAAAAATATCTTTGGATTTTCCAAAGAAACTTATGGGTTCCAGAAGAATATGAATCAAGCCACGGTGTTTTCGTTGTTTATGATGAAAAAGGCGTTGGAATATCTAAAGAATTAGACATAGGAGAATTAGAAAAAGCATTAAAAGGCGGAAGAAGATTAGAAAATGGAGTAAGATTTAGTGAAGATGGAAAAGTCAGCTTTGCTCCAAGAAAGTCATATAAAGATGGAGAAATGACTGCAGAAGAATTTGCAAATGACGGATTTATAATCGCAAGTTGTGAAGAAAATGGCGCAAGAAATTTGGCAGAAGTTTCCCAATCAAAATATTTTCCAATTAAAGAGCCTCGTTCTTGGATTGTAAATACTGATAATAAGCCTATTCAAACAATATCCGCGCTTGGCGACAGGGTCTGGTACGGCTACGGGCTTGACTTCGGTGGCAGCTACCGTGTTGTTGGCAGGTACGGTTGCGCGTCTGGGGTAGTCGTAGTTTAGTGCGAAGCACTCGCAAAATTTTTTGCAATAATTTATTAATTCTATATTCTATTATATTTTGTCTTAGTGAGGCAATGCCTATGAGCTAGGGCTACACGCCAATTTACTAAGGCATTATTTTATTTATTTTAAAGCCATGAAATACAGAAATTCCTTGCGAGGAATTTCAGTGAAGCTGAAAAGCCCAATTGGTAAATTGGCTACATAATTGGCGCGCTTGACGACAGGAACTGGAACGACAACAGGCTTAACTTCAATGGCAGCTACCATGATGATAACAGGAACGGTTACGCGTCTGGAATAGCCCTTGCTCCTAAGACATTCATAATATGGAAATTAATAATATCTATCCTGAAATCTATAATTTAAGCAATTTGATTTTAGCATGGAGAAAAGCAAGAGAAGGCAAGACAAAAAAGATATATTCAAATAAAACTTAATTTGCATAACTTGCCGTATAGAAAGATTTAAATACCTCTTGCTATAATATAATAGCATATGCTACAAAATTATATCAGATATAAAATTTTGCAGGAATTTTTTAATTTTCCTCAAAAGAATTTTCATATGAGGGAAATGTCCAGGGCAGTTAAACTATCACAGCCTTCTACAATAGCCCATTTAAAAGCTTTATTAACTGAAGGATTTATCTTGAAGGAAAAAAATGGCTTATATCCAACATTTAGAGCTAATAGAGATAACAAATTGTTCAGGTTCTATAAAAAATTCAACATAATTTCAAGGATTTACCAGGAAGGTTTATTGGATTATATTTATGACAATTGCATGCCTGATGCAATAATAATGTTTGGCTCGGCATCCAAAGGCGAAGATATTGAAGAGAGCGATATAGATATTTTTGTTCAGGCGCCCAAGAAAAGATTGGACCTTGAAAAATACGAAAAATCATTAAATAGAAGAATAACTTTATTTTTTGAAGAAAATTTTCATAAGCTTAATAATGAGCTTAAAAATAATATTCTCAACGGCATTATGCTTAAAGGATATATAAAAATATTTTAAAATGGAGCTTATAAAAATCAGCAAAGACAAAGAGAAAGCAAAAAGCATACTTAAGATGACTTCTTTAATAGAAGAAAGAATTAAGATGCAAAATAGGGAAAAAATGGCGGCGCTGATTATTTCAGATTATTATGAAATAATAAAAGAGCTTATCACAGCAATACTCCTGCTTGATGGATATAAAACTTTAAGCCATAAAGATTTAATTGATTATATAAAAGAAAGACATAGAGAATTTAATCAGAATGAGATATATATTTTAGATGATTTGAGAATTTTAAGAAATAGGATAGCTTATGAGGGTTTTTTTGTTGAATACTCCCATCTCAATAGAAACGAAAATTCTTTTAAAGAAGTAATTCAAAAGCTAAAGAGTGTAATAGAGAATAAATTAGGATAAAATTAGGGCTTATTGGACGACTACCTCTAATTTAATAAAAGCACTAAAGAAGATATATTCTTCTAAATAACAACTCAAGCAAATATTTATAAGCCTCATTTTTCCTTCAACTTGATAGGACTAAAATGCATGTAAAAAGACAAAGCGCAATGAAAAAGTTGCCAATTCCGAGAAAAGGAACAAAGTACATAGCAAGGGCTTTGTCAAATGTCAGCAATTCTCTTCCAGTTGTTATCGCAGTAAGAGACATGCTTCATCTTGCGCATACAGCAAGCGAAGTAAAAAAAATGATTATCCAAAAAATGCTGAAAATAAACGGGCGCGTTATTAAAGATCAAAGAGAAAGCGTTTCTCTTTTCAATATCCTAGAAGCAGGCAAGTCATATAAGCTGTCTTTGCTTCCAACAGGAAAGTTCACATTAGAAGAAGCAAAAGACAAGAGCATAAGGCTCTGCAAGGTGATAAATAAAAAACTGGTTAAAAAAAATTCTATTCAATTAAATTTTCATGACGGCTCAAATTTAATATCAAAAGAAAATATTCAAGTTGGAGATTCTGTATATCTTGATTCTGCAGGAAAAATAAAGAAGCACGTGGCTCTTGAAAAAGGAAAAGAAGCAATGATAATTTCTGGAAAATATATAGGACAGAAAGGAAAGATAAATTCAAAAAACGCAAGAAATTTAGGCATTTCTCTAGATAATGAAAAATTAGTTTCATTAGACCAAAGTCAGGTGATAGTAGAATGATGCAGCAAACACTTAATCCAATGGAAAGAATAAGCATTAGCAAAGTCGTAATTAGCTGTGGCGCTACTGACAAAGATTTGGTGAAAGCAACGAAGTTATTGGAAATAATATCTGGAAAAAAAGCTCAGATAATAGCCTCAAAAAAAAGAATACCTAATTTTAATGTCCGCCCAGGCTTGGAAGTAGGAACAAGAATAACTTTGCGTGATGAAGCTGCAGCAGAGCTGCTAAAAAGGCTTCTGGCAGCTGTTGGAAATATTTTAGGAAAAGAGCAGGTATCAATAAATAATTTTTCTTTTGGAATTGAAGAATACATAGAAATTCCAGGCATTGAATATCAAAGAGACATAGGAATTCGCGGCTTGAATGTCACAATAGTTTTTTCACGCCCAGGCGTCCGAGTCAAGCTGAAAAAGATAAAATCAGGAAAACTCCCTTCAAGGCATAATGTTTCGCAGGAAGAAATAATTAAATTTATGGAAAGCAATTTCCAGACGCAGTTTGTTTAAGATGACAGCAAGTGATTGGAACAAATTAGCGAGGCAGTTAAAAAACAAACCAGTAATCCTGCAAAGATTCTTGAAATATTGCAAGCCTAAAGACAGGTCTACAGGAATAGCAAGAAAGAAATGCGAAAGATGCGGCAGGTTTGGCGCGCATCTAAGCCAGTATGATCTAAATATGTGCCGCCAATGCTTCCGCGAGATAGCAGAAGAAATCGGCTTCAAAAAATACAGCTAAAATGTCACAAGATATCGTAGCAGACGTGCTAAATCAAATAATGAATGCAAAGCGCTCAAGGCAGTCAGACTTGGAAGTCAATTACAGCTCAAGATTGCTTATTTCTGTTCTTGCTCTTGCAAAATTAAAGGGCTATATCAAGGATTACAAGCACGGAAAGAAAACACTTAAAATAGAAATTGGCAAGCTGAATGAATGCAATGCAATAAAGCCAAGATACAATGTAACTGTTCAGGAAATTGAGAAATACGAGAAGCGTTATCTTCCTGCAAAAGGATTAGGAATGATTATAGTCTCAACATCACGCGGCTTGATGACAAATCAAACTGCCAAGGAGAAAAATTTGGGAGGAAGCTTGATAGCTTACATGTTTTAATGAAGAAAGAAATAAAAGAAAAAATAGAAATTCCATCTGGCTTTAGCTGCAAATATGAAAATAAAGTCCTGCACTGCACAAAAGGTTCTGCAGAGCTGTCAAAAAAAATAAGCGCTCCAGGCATAGAAGTTTCTGTTGAAAAAGATTCAGTGCATTTTTCATGCAAAAGAGCAAGCAGAAAAGAAAGAAAAGTCATAAATTCTTTTATAAAACATGCTGCTAACATTTTTCAGGGATTAAATAAAAAATTCGTTTACAAGCTTGAAGCCTGCAACGTGCACTTTCCAATGACTCTCAAATTAGATACGCAAAAATTAACAGTCAATAATTTTCTTGGAGAAAAAACCCCGAGATATGCAAAAGTTCTTCCAAATGTAGATGTTCAGATAAAAGGGCAGATTATAACAATATCTTCTTTTGACAAGGAAGCAGCAGGCCAGACAGCTGCTAATTTTGAATTTGCTACAAGAATAAGGGCAAGAGACAGAAGAGTCTTTCAAGACGGCATCTACATAACAGATAAGCCAGAGAGGGAAATATGACTCCGAAATTCATAAGGCAGGATTACATGAGGCATTTGAAGCTCGGCAAGAACAGAAAGAAATTGCAGAAATGGAGAAAAGCCAAAGGAAGGCACAGCAAGATGAGGAAAAAAAGGAAAGGCTACCCCATCTCGCCAAGCATAGGCTACAAGTCTCAAAAAGTCATGGAAAGAGTATTAATCAATAACATGAATGATTTGAAGCACCTTACTAAAAAAGTTCCAGTCATAATAGCAAGCAGGCTTGGAGCAAAAAAGAAAATGGAAATTATAAAGAAAGCGCAGGAAATGAACATTAAAATTCTAAACATAAAGGAGTCAAAGAAATGAAATTAAACAAGAAAAAAGAATTAGCTGCAAGAACATTAGGCGTAGGAAAAAATAGAATTTCATTCAATATCAATCAGCTAAATGAAATAAAAGAAGCAATTACAAAGCAGGATATTATTGATTTGCATTCAAACGGCGCAATCATAATAAATGAAATCAGAGGAAGAAGAACACTTCAGAAAAGAAGAACAAGAAGAATGTTTGGCTCAAGAAGAAAAAATATAATTGACAAGAAATTGAATTACATGACTCTTACAAGAAAATTGAGAAAGCATATTGCTCCTCTTAAAAGAGAAGGAGCTCTTTCAAGAGAGAATTTCATTAGCATAAGAAAAGAAATAAGAGCAGGAATATACAGGAATCTCGCTCAATTAAAAGAAAAGCTTAAGGAGACAAAGTGAAACGACAAAGAAGATTACAAGCAAAGACAGATTACAAGGCCAGATTAGCTCTTCTGAAATCAGGAGAAAAAAGGCTTGTTGTAAGAAAGACAAATAGGTATATAATTGCCCAGATTGTTGAAACAGCTCAAGCTCAAGACAAAGTAGTTATTGGAATAAACTCAAAAGATTTGCTTGGAAAAGGCTGGCCTAAAGAAAAAGAAGGAAGCCTTAAAAGTTTGCAGGCAGCATATCTTACAGGATTCACACTATGCAAGCTGGCAGCAGAAAAGAAAATCAAGTCAGCAATTCTTGACATAGGATTGAACAGAAATGTAGCAAAATCAAGAATTTACGCTGTCTTGAAAGGAGCAATAGACGCAGGCTTAAGCATTCCGCATAATCCTGAATCACTTCCTTCACTATCTGACTTGCAGAAAAACGAAAAATTAAAAAGCATGCTAGAGAGAGTCAAACATAAATAAAATGGCAGAAGAAAACACAGTTAACGAGCAAAAGGAAATAATTGAAGCAGTTCCTGAAGAAATAGAGAAAATCACCGAAGTAAAAAGACAGCATGGCAGATATGGAAGAAGAGAATATGAAAAGCCAGACAAAAAAGATTTGCTTGCTTCATGGGTTCCAAGAACAGAATTAGGAAGAAAAGTCAAGGCAGGCAAGGAAAAAGATATTGATAGAATATTAGAGCATGAAAGAAAAATACTTGAGCCGGAAATTGTTGATTCATTATTAGATCTTGATTCAGAATTAATTCTTATTGGACAGGCAAAAGGCAAATTTGGAGGCGGAAAAAGAAGAGCCTGGAGGCAGACTCAGAAAAAAACAATGGAAGGAAATGTTCTATCTTTCTCAACAATGACAGTTGTCGGCGATAAAAACGGCCATGTTGGCGTAGGCTATGGCAGTGCAAAAGAAACACTTCCAGCAAGAGAAAAAGCAATAAGGCAGGCAAAATTAAATGTAATAAAGATAATAAGGGGCTTTGAAAATCCAACAGACAGCTTGAAAAGCGATCCGCACACAGTTCCATTCAAGATTCAAGGAAAATGCGGAAGCTCAAGAATAACATTAATACCTGCTCCAAGAGGAACAGGCCTTGTAGTTGCAGATGAATGCAAGAAAGTTTTAAGATTAGCAGGAATAAGAGATGTTTATGCAAAAACATTTGGCGATACTCGCACAACTTTTAACTTGATAAAAGCGTGCATTGATGCTTTGGAAAAAACAAAGAAAATGGTGTCTTAAAATGCTGGCAATAATAAGAATTTCAGGAATGGTTGAAGTCTTGGGAGAGATTCAGGAAGCGCTGTTTAGAGCAAGGCTTAGAAGAAAATATGCACTTGTTCTTATCAAGCCAACAAGCGAGCACATGAAGCTGATAAAAAAAATAAGAAATCATGTTGCATATGGAGACATAAACAAGGAAACACTTTCTCTCTTGATAGAAAAAAGAGCAATTCTCAAAGATTCTTCAGCAAAGATGCATGTTGATAAAATATTAGAGCAGATTGAAAAGAAAAAGCCAGAATCATGGGACATAAAGCCTTTTTTCAGGCTTCATCCGCCAAGAGGAGGCATTGATGCAAAGAAGCATTTCGGCGTCACAAAGAAAGCAGTATTAGGCGACAATAAGAATAAAATCAATGATTTGATAAGGAGGATGTTGTAATGAAGCTAAAAAGAAGAAGAAAATCCTCAAGATTTAGAGGCACTCACACTCACGGAAGAGGATTCAAGAAAAAAGCAAGAGGTTCAGGCCATAGAGGAGGAAAAGGCATGGCGGGAACAGGAAAGCGCGGCGACCAAAGAAAATCATTAATTTTAAACCTGCCTTATGAATATTTCGGAAAAGACAAGGCAATAAGGAAAAAGCAAAGAGTTAAATTAAAGTCAATAAACTTGTCTCAAATAATGCAAAATCTCCATTCATTCTCAAAAGATGGAATTAATATATCTCTTAAAGGATACAAAATATTAGGCGATGGAGATGTCAATAAAAAATTAGTTATTCAGGCATCAGCAGCTTCAAAATCAGCAATAGAGAAAGTTAAGAAGTCAGGCGGAGAAATAATCACCGAAAATTAATCCTTAACTTTTTAAACTTTATTTTGCTAAAAAGACTATGGTTTTAAGAGAAATTGTATACAATCTTCCAGAGGTGCAAAAACCTGCGGAAAAGAAGCTTGATTTTAATAAGAAGCTAAAATGGACTCTCTTTATCATGCTTGGTTTTTTCCTTCTTGCCAATATTTCTCTTTACGGAGTTTCCCGAGGTTTTCTGGAAAGATTTGAATTCTTAGAGGTTATCTTAGGAACAGATTTTGGAAGCATTATCAGCCTTGGAATAGGCCCTATTGTCATGGCAGGAATAATCTTGCAGCTTTTAGTTGGTTCAGGCATCATGAACATTGATACAAAAACTCCAGAGGGCAAGAAAAAGTTCCAGGCACTGCAAAAATTAGGAGTTTTATTCTTCATAGTCTTTGAGGCAGTAGTATATGTCTTAATGGGAGGCATAGAAGCTTCGCCAGGCTTTACAGGAATTGTTATTTTCCAGCTAGTTTTAGGAGGCTTGGCAATAATGCTTATGGATGAAGTCTCGCAAAAATGGGGATTTGGTTCAGGAGTTTCTCTATTCATAGTAGCAGGAGTTTCGTGGAGACTATTTACTTCTCTATTCCAGTTTATAGGCACAAATGGCGAGATATGCCTTCTTGATTTTGCAGGCACTCCTTGCGGAGGCAGAATACTTGTGATACTTCAATCTATCTTGAATGGCGCACCAACAGAATTATATTCCGCAGTCATAGCAATAGTTTCAACAGTATTGATTTTCCTCTTAGTTGTTTGGGCGCAAAATCTTAAAGTAGAAATTCCATTAAGCTATGAAAGACTTCGTGGCTATAGCATGAAATGGCCATTGCAATTCTTTTATGCTTCAGTAATTCCAGTTATTTTAGTAGCTGCTCTTGCAGCAAACATTCAGCTCTTTGGCGGTTTATTAGAAAATTGGCTGGGCAGGCCGACTTTTCTCGGCGGTTTCTCGCAAGGCCAGCCAATCTCTGGATTTGCATTCTGGATAGGCAGCACGAATCTGATAGAGTCAATAATAAGAGGAAGTTTCTCTTCAATACTTTTGCTTCAATCTCTCACTCACGTATTATTTTACATGGCTCTTTCAGCGCTCTTTGCAGTATTTTGGGTAAAGACCTCAGGCATGGATGAATCAGCGCAAGCCAAGAATATTCTATCATCGGGCTTGCAAATCCCTGGCTTTAGAAAAGACCCTCGCGTCCTAGAATCAATATTAAAAAGATACATAATGCCTTTAACAATAATGGGCGGCCTTGCCATAGGTGCATTATCTTCATTTGCAGACCTTATAGGCGCATTAACTTCAGGAACTTCTATTCTATTAGCAGTCATGATAGTTTACAAGCTTTACACAGACATTGCCCAGCAGCACGCTGTTGACATGCATCCTGCAATGAGAAAGTTTATCGGCGGATAGCTTAACATTTAAAAACAACTTAATCTTAAAACTTTTATGAAGCCTACAAGCGTTCTATTTTTTATAATGATTATCAGCTTAGCTATAGCATTTTCTTGGGATTCTTTTCCTCTCATAAAAAACACAATGCATTTAATCTTAGACCCAACAGCAGGCAGGCTTTTAGATTACAATATAAACATGGGAATGCTGGCAATCACAGGCATTATTTCTTTATGCCTGACAATAGTCCAAAAATATACAGTTGATAACGAGACTTTAAGAAAGCTAAAGCAGGAGCAGAAACTATTATCACAAGAAATGAAAAAATTCAGGGATCATCCAGAAAAGCTGATGGAACTGCAGAAAAAGCAGTTTGAATTTCTTCCAAAAACATTTAATTTAACTCTCCGCCCATTAGTTTACACTGCAATTCCAATAATATTATTTTTCAGATGGTTTTCAGATTATTTTGAAGTCGTTGACGGAGTTAAAATATTCGGCTTCTTCTCATGGTTCTGGGCATATTTAGTCTTCTCAATAATATTCTCAACGCTCTTTAGAAAACTGCTTAAACTGCCTTAAAAAGAAAGTTTAAGGCAGTTTAAAAAAGATTATAGGCAATAATATCTCACAATAAGAAAATAATAAATAGAAGAAAAAAATGGTAATTGAAATGATAAAAATGTCTTCAAAAGAAGGAAGAAAAAAATTAGAAACAAAAGGCATTAAAGAAGAAGATATACATGGAATAATAAAGAAATCAAGAAAATCTACTTGACATACTTCTTCAAGGCTTCGCCTTGATGTCTCACAAGTTTTTCCTCGCCAGTCTTTATATATGCGATTTCAAATCTTTCTAAGTTAAAGTTTTTCTCAAGCAAGTCTTTGAATATTTTCATAGAGAACTTTATTCCTTCTTCAACACTCATGCTTTCCTTATACTCGCTCCTTAGAATTTCCTTTATTTTCTCATCGTTTTCTCCTATTGCATTTGCCTTATACGCAGTATAATTTCCCGTAACATCTGTAGTATACAAATGGCCTGCACCCTTGCTTATTCCGCCAAGCATTATAGAAATGCCATAAGGCCTCACGCCTCCAAACTGCGTTGATTGCTGCTTTCTGTCTGCAATAAGCCTTACAACAGCTACAGGATCTATTGGAGAATTATATGTAACTCTATTTTGCTGCGATAATATCTGCGCCTGATCAACCAAAACTCTCGCATCTGATAGCAAGCCGGCAGCAGTGGCAATAATATGCTCGTCAACTTCAAATATTTTATGTGAAGATTCAGTTGCTATTAATTTGTCTCTTATTCTCTTGTCAGCAACAATTAAAACTCCATCCTTGCAGACAATTCCAATGCTTGAGCTTCCAAATCTAACTACTTTCTCTGCATATTCTACCTGCAGCAAATGCCCGTCTGGAGAAAACATAGTTGCAGCTCTGTCATAGCCCATTGCCTGATGCTGTATTTCTGTTGGCATATCCATTTTAGAAGTTACCTTAGAAAATTATAGAATAGTGGCTATTTAAGTTTTACTAAATTCTCACTAAGCAAAAACATTTGTCGTTTTTGATTGCCCGAAAACTTTGAAGCTGCTTGCAGGATTTTTCTTTTTTCCAGTTGCGCTGTACAATATTATAAGCACAATTATCACTCCTGCTAAAATAAGGATGATTGCCATTAATACATAAGCAAAGGGTGTTCTAGCTGTTGGTCTCTGAACTTGTGTTCTGAATTTTTCTTCATCTAATCCAAGAGCAATTATAGCTTCTCCTTCGCTCTGCTCAGTTACTCCAAGATAAACATTATTATCATCAAGCGCAACATCTATTATTGCCTCTTGCTCAAGAGGATATCCTCCATTCAGCACATTCAGTATAATTCCTTCAGAGTTTATCGTAAATGACACTATGTAAGATATTCCTGTATCAGGAATTTCCAATATTATGTTTTCTCCGTTATTTACATCAACAAACTGCACATCATCACTTAATAGCACTTTCCTCAATTCTAGAGGGATATTCTGCGCATCAATTGGCTGTGCTACTGGAGACTCTATTCTTACTCCCGAGCTGCTGCCTCCGCCTCCACCACCGCCTCCGCCGCTTGGAGGAGTTGGAGCAGGAGGGCAGCTTCCGCAATCAACTGAACAGCTATTGCATGTCTCTCCTAAACTGGCGTTGCATATAGCATCTCCGCAATAGCCAGGGCTCACAGCTCTCTCAACATTGAAAGTTATATTTGTTTGAGCTTCGCTATTGCTCAAAACTGCGTGGATAGTATCAGCAAGATATGCGTTCAATGTATGAGTTCCAACAGGAATATTGTTGAATCTAATCGTATTGGCATTTACCCATGTCGCATAAATAGTTAGTCCGCTTATCAAATTAAATTCTACAACATTGTCTGCTCCATTATAGAACATGAACTCGTCGTTGAAGCTGTAAGAAGGCACGCCGCTCATCTGGAAATGTATATGATTCTGTCCCTTACCGCCCAAGCTAAATCCAACTACATTGAAGTTAATATTTACATCTGTAACATTTTCAAAGCTTGCAATAGTTATGCTATTTCCATTTAATGGAGATAATATCTGCGCAGTCGGAGCTAGTGCAACTCCGCAGCTACAATCAAGCAGGCACAATCCAGGGCATAATAGTGCGCTTGTACCATCGCATGATTCTCCAGTTTCCTGCACATTATTTCCGCATACAGCAGTTGTAATCCCAGTGCATGAGCTATTGCATCTATTCGGCTGTCCGTTTAACGCGCTATCATCACAAACTTCGCTTCCTTCTGTGATTCCATTTCCGCATACAGGCGCGCTAACACTAAAGCTTATTGTGAAATCATTGGAATTTGTATTGCCTACTGTATCTCTGCATTTGACATAATAATTGTAGTTATTTCCATTAACTAAGCCAGGAATATTTGCAGAATGTGAAATTCCATTAGTTGTAGATAATATTCCGCTCATTGAAAGATAAGCAACTCCCGCTGTAGTAGAATATCTACATATAGAATTTTCATTTGTCGTCATAGAAATTATAACTGAAGTTGTTCCAATAGGCAAGACTCCAGAAGGCTGTCCATTTGATCTTACGGGAGCAGTTGAATCAGCTTGAGTTACATTCAGCCAGTCATTTCCGCTTCCAGTTCTGCTGTCTATATTTATGCTTGGATTGCTTGCCAATCTCGCAATAAAGTAATATTCTAATATTCCTGTTCTTCCAGCAAGATATTCAACAGCCCATGTCGCAACAGCAGTATTTGCGCTTAATGTAGAACTTATTGTTCCATCAACTAATGTTCCATCTTCTTCGTAAACACTAATCTCAACAACTGCTCCGCTGCTGCAGCTGTTTGAAATAGCAGTTAATGTTGCACTCTGCCCTTCTACAATGCTATTCTGATTCCAATATGCGTTAATGAATGTGCATTGCACACATCCTTCATCAACAGTTCCAAATCCAGGATTTCCAGAACATTGATTGTCTATTCCGTCGCATAATTCAGGAGCATTAGGATAAACTGCATTGTTTCCATCATCACAATCAACTACTCCGCATCCTGCACCGCTAACATTATAGTTATCATTATCAGCATTTGTGCAACCCACAGCAGCTGCAGAAATTTCCAAATTGCAGACGCTATGTGTTCCTGCAGCGCTAAATAATGCCCAATTATTCAAGCTGCTCACGCTTGCTTGCTCTGTCCTGAAGGCATAATTAGTTCCCAAAGTTGCTTCAGCCCCTCCGCTAGTTACAAAAATACTGTACGTGCGTAAAGGAACATTAATCTCTAATCTAAAGGAATATAATGTTCCAGCGTTGTATGGTATTAAGCCATTAGCTCTATAAGCATTTCCATTGCGCGCATCTATGAATCCAGTTTCATTAAATCTCACAATAGTTGCAAGATAAGTGTAATCACTCGCACTTCCCAAAGATAATCCAGTAACTCCATTCATGTTTGCATTATTAGGAGTTGAATTAAATGTAACTGTAAATAATCCTGTCTGGCTTGGAAGAGGAGTATTTTGCCATGTTAGAGAGCTTGTAGTGCATCCTGGAACAGGACATACACTGTCTATTAGATCACAATTTTCATCAATTCCATTTCCACAAATTTCAGTCATTCCTGGATTAATTCCTGCATTTCCGTCATTGCAATCAACTACTCCGCATCCTGTTCCTGCAAGATTATATCCGTCGCTATCATTGTCAGTGCAAAATGCAGCATTTGCAGGAAGAGAATAACTATCAATTGTAACATTGTTTCTGTTCACAAATCTAAATAATGCAGTTGTGCTGTTAACGTCAACAATCATTGCACCATAATCTGCATTATATCTTACAACGCTTTCAGGCAAAGGAGTTGCAAATGTATAAATACTTCTTCCTCCAAGTCCATTGACAATATAATTAAATCCGCTTCTGCTCAATCTCTCATACAAATGATCATGCGCTGACAAAACTATGTCTGCACCCCATTGCTGAAATGGCCATTGCATGAAAGCATTTGAGCCATGAGTTGCTCCAGATGAATAAGGTGCATGGTGCAGATAAACAATATTAAATGCAGATGTAGAGCTTGATAAAGCATTGTTCAGCCATTGAGCTTGTACAGATGAACTTGAGGTTCCATCAGGCTCATTAGAGTCGCTATCAACTGAAAAGAAATGAACATTGCCAAATGTAAAGTCATAATATCTTTCATTTCCAGGCAAGCTGAAATAATTAAGATAAGGCGCAGCTCCTGCACTATCCCATTCGTGATTTCCCATTGATGGGAAAAATCTATTTCCTCTTCCCGAGCCGCTGCCATAAGCTCCAGTATATGGAGAGATAAATTCCTGGAAATATTGTCCTATGTTTGCGTCAATTGTTGATTGCGCTCCAGCAGGATAGTTATTATCTCCAGTTGTAAGGACAAGATCAGGGTTCCAGCTCTTAATCATATTAGCAACTCCTAATTCATTTGGTCCTGCAGAGCCGAAATCTCCAATAACTGCAAAGCGCGTGAATACTCTGCACATTGAACTGCATCCATCTCCATCTATAGCATTTCCATCATCGCATTCTTCTCCGCTGTTAATAACACTATTTCCGCATAAGGCTGGAGGAGTAATTACTCCTGATTCATAAGCTCCAAGATCAGGCGCAAGTCCTGAAAATAAAAATCCAAGATTAAGGCCTTTATCAATAGCAGGGCTTGCAGGGCTTGTTGACAAACGGAAATCTGTAGATGAAACAAATAATGGATCTGTTCCAGTTGTGTCCAAAGCATTGCATAAGTCTCCGCAAGGGCTGTTAAACCATCCATTATGCGAAGCCACACTGCTTCCAGAAAGTGAAGAAGTTTCAGATTGATAAACAAGATTATTTCTCACAATGCCATTAGTAGTTGCAACGCCAATCATTTCAATTCCGCCAAAAGGAGAATTAACAATTGTATTGTGATAAACTTCAAGATTTGTCACGCCGTCAAATCTGATTGCATAGCCTGCTGTAGTCACATTAATATTATATATGGAATTTCTAAGAATCTTGATATCTAAAGGCGAGCCTCCTCCTTCCTGCCTAATTTCAACTGCCCTGTCAGAATCATGAATAAGATTTCCTTCAATAGTTATGTTCTGGTGTTTTTTCTGCGATACTATAACTTTATTGAAAGGATAATTATACATTTCATTATTTCTAATAATAATACCATTGCCTTCTTTCAAGTCAATTGCATTTTCAGGACGCAAATTGCTGCCAATTCTCGCAATTATATCATTAGTATTGTAAAACTTGTTGCCTTCTATCAATATATTTTCCGAGAAGTCCGCGTCAGGAATGCAGCATCCAGAAGAGGCAAACAATTGTATTCCATCTCCAGAGCAATCATAAATTGTATTATTCAATAGATTTAATCCGCGGTTAGGCTGTAATGCATTAGGATTTGTTATAATACAGTGCGCATCAGAAGCTGGAAGTACAAAATCATGAATAACATTGTTGAAAATAACTGCGTTGGAAAATCCATCCATTTCAATTCCATCTCTGCTTCCATTTCTAATTTCAGAATTTCTTAAAACAATGTTATCTCCCGTCCATGAGATAAAGTCAGATGCAGCATTAAGATGGTCAAAAATTAATCCATCAATTATCAAATTATTCTGGTCAAATCCAATTCCACTTGCTGTTCTTATTACAACTCTTTCATTCTGATAATTTCTCAATGTAACTTCATTTCCAACAGTTCCAGAAATAACAAAATTAGGAGTTTCGCTGTAAACTCTCCCATATCCAGATATATCTCCTCTTACAAAAACAGTCATTCCAGCGGTTGCAACATTTAATCCTTCTTGAATTGTGTTAAATGGACTTGCAAAAGAGCCATCTCCTCCTACAGCCGCGTTGCTATCAACATAAACTGCAACAGCTGTTTCACTTATGCTAAATGTGTGCGAGCTTCCTAAATTGCTTTCAAAATACAAGGTTCCTGTTGCAACATTCTGCGCAACTCCCTTATAATCCCACAACTCAACATCAATTTCAGTTGTCTTAGTTGCAAGAACAGCGCCATTATCAATAATTTGATATGCAGTTCCTGGTTTTAATCCAGTAATAACATGTTTTGTCAATCCATTTCCATCAACACTATAAGTTAAAGCTCCCCCATAAACTCCTTCATTCTTAGAAAATAGCACAACATAATTTGGCTTTGAAGGATTTTCTCTCTGCATAAAGCCTCCTTGCATATTAGGAGTATCAATTAATGAAGTCGCACTCATTGCAGGAAGAAGATTTGCATCGGCTGTCTGAAATACGTGAAGGAATTTATGATCAGTGTCTGCTGTCTGCGGCTTAACAGACACTTGCCATCTAATGCTCTTGTGAGAAAGTCCTACTTGCTCTGTCAAAACTTCATTATCAGGTTGAGCAACTCTACTGACTTCAACTCTCGCAGAAGCAGGCAATAATGTCTTGGCAAAAGCAACTCCATGCGCTCCCTGCCCTGCTTGGAAATCACCAACTCCATCATAACCATCTTGTGTATCTCCCTTACTGTTTAACTCCCTAACAATAATTCCGCTTCCATCATATCCTGTTCCTATTTTAGAACCAGAAGCAAGGCTTTGAGAAGAACTATAACCAAAAGCATCTGGCTCCCATGGAGTATGATAAATCCATTCAGGGATTATTGAAGGAGTTTTAGCCCTTTCGTAAATAACTAAAAAGTCACTGTCTGTTAAAGGATTGCTTCCAGGAAGAAAAACAAATTCTCTTGTATTGCTGACAGTTCCAGGATTAAAGTTTTTTGTTCTATTAACTCGCACATGATAAAAATCATTTTCTTTCTTAGTTATTTGTTCAATTCCTCCTAAATCATAATTTCCCTGTCCTGTTTGCGAGCTTTTAAGTTCACTTGGATATTGTATATAAGGTCTGGATCTTTCATAAGAATCAAGGTCAACAACATTATTAGGCTCAGCTCCAGTATAACTATTTAAGTTTCCAGTTCCCCTATGATTTCCATTTCGCCTTATATTCACAAGCTCTCCATATTTTGCCAGCATGAATCCTGGAAAATTTCCATGGTCTCTCGCAGAATAAAGAAAATGAGGGTCATTAACCTGAAATACAGTATCTGCAGAACTTAAAAATCCTGTTCTCGCATAAAAAGACCCAAAATGCTTGAACCATCTTGATTTATTCAACACAGCATCAGGATTAACTGCGCTATAAGATCTTGTATGCCCCAAAAATCTAAATATCTGTTCATTTATATCATCTCCTAAAGGTACTTCGTATCTGGTTTCAAATTGTCTCATCAAGCCAGCTTCAGTTGTTGAGCCATATTCTCCTTGCTTGCCAAGGAAGTTTAGCCATTTGCTTTTTTCTACAAAATCAGTTGTAATTGAAGTGTCTTCAGGTCCATAGTCTCCTGCAGCTATAACTGTATATTGAGTTCCTTGGTATTTATGAGGATCAGCAGCATACCATACAAAGACAGGAAAGTTCTTGAAATATGCTCCGCTCACATTGCCTTTTAGTGTTCTCACGTAGTCTTCACCTGTAGCAGTGCTCCATCCATCAATATTCATAAGAGGAGTTCTTTCATGCCATGTAGCATATCCAACCCACTCACTTGCTCCACCTTCTGCTCCTACAGTATTCATTGCATCCAAATAACCATAGTTAAGCATCATGCCTTGAAATGTATTAATTGACTGCTGAAGATAATTCTGCTCTGTTGGATTTGTCGTATCATTCCAATAAGCCAAGGCAACATACCATGCAAATGCTCCTTCTTTGTATTTGCTGCTGAACATTGCATCAAAAGGAAAAGAAGAAGGATTTCTCAAAGTCTCATCGCCGCCATTCTGCTGTATTCCTCTTCCATCAACAGCCAATGTAATAAGATTGCTTCTTTCACTCGGCGTTAAATAACCATAAGCCCAGTCATAAGTAAGCGTAGTATCATAATTATGTGTTTGTCCTCCTTGCATAGCACTTATCAATTTCAATGCAGCTCTTCTTCCTAATTGATCAGGATTGCTCCCAGCAGGGTAACTGAATCCTTGAGTTAAGTTCATTAAACCAACAAAAGCCATACTAGTTGCAGCAGCCCTGAAAACATTATGTGATGCATCAGAATCTCCAAATGTGTATTTAGAATCATCTTCTCTTAAAATAACTTCATTGATATATGTTTGATATTCTGATTGATATTGCGTGCTTATGACATTTCTAATCTCTCCAATATTTTGCTGCGTTATGTGAAGTCTTGGATGCTCGCCTCTTCCCATTGGAGAATCCGGGGATGGGGAAAAACTGACTGCTTTTTTGCTAATGTCAATTCCAAGTCTTGCTTTTTGCAGCGCAATAATATAATTGAACTTTTCTATGATAAAATCTGAAACATTAAACAAAAGAGCAACAATCAAAAGCAAAACAAATCCAATAAATAAAAATCTTCTCAAAAAAGCCCTCTTTTCACGCTTTCCAATCACCTTTTTCTTCATGGTCAATCAACTCAAAAGAGCTATTTAAACATTTTTATACAGAAAACAAAATCTTGCTACTAAACTGGAGATAATTTAGTCTTTTGTTTTCTGTCACACAAACTCTAAGAAAGCCTTGCACTTCAGTGCAAGGTAAAAAAAACAAAGAGTTTGTGATAGAACAAGAGCAAATTCACAAGGACGATTAAATTTATATAACTGCAAAAACTGAAAAAAGGATGCCCAAAGTAACTGCAAGAATAAAATTAAAAGGCAAGCACTACGAGATTCAAGTTGACTTAGACGAAGCGCTGAAATTGAAAAATGGAAAAGGAGACATAGTTTCTGCCATGGACTCGCCAAACATATATTATGATTTGAAAAAAGGCACTTTGGCGTCAAATTCAGACTTGCAGGAAGCGTTTAACACAACAGATGCTTATGAAGTAGCAAAGAAAATAATAGTTTCTGGAGAAGTTCAAAAAACGCAGGAGTTCAGGGATTTAGAAAGGGAAAAGAAAATAAAGCAAGTGATAAATATGATAATAAGAAATGCAGTTGACCAGCACGGAAGGCCATTCACAGAAGAAAGGCTAACTACTGCTGTCAAGCAAGTCCACTATAACTTTGATGCCCGTCCTGCAGAGCAGCAAATGCCTGACTTATTGGAAAAGCTAAAGGAAATAATTCCAATAAAAATTGCAACAAAAAAGATAAAATTAACAGTTCCTGCCAGATTTACAGGCCAAGTTTACGGGCTTCTCAAGGGCTACAAGGAAAAAGAAGAATGGCTTGCAAACGGCGATCTCCAAGTGACAATGAATATTCCTCCGGGAATATTAATAGATTTTTATGAAAAGATTAATTCAGTCAGCCACGGCGCAATTCAAAGCGAAGAATTGGCTGAATAATGTTTTTTTATTAATTCTTGCAACCCATATCTTTGAATTTTTGCTCTTAGTTCTTTAAGTCTTTCTAGAGTATTTTTATCAAGCATCCAACCATCTATAATCTCCTTTCTTTCTCCATTTCTTTCTATTCCTCTTACCTCTTCAAATAAATTAGAATAAATATCATGTCCAATCTTCCTTCTTGGAGAAAATGCTCCTCTTTCATTTAAATATAGTTCAAAACTAGAGAGGTGAATGCCAATTTCTTGAGCAAGATAAGCAGCATTGCAAATCTCTCTATAACATTCCGTTCTTACAGGAATGCCTAAAAAATCCATGCCTAACTTTAAAATGATTTGCCCTCTATCCACTAATATACTAAACAAATTATCAAATTTAAAAGCTTTTTCATTAAAAATAAAAAATAGAAACCTTTTTAAACCATTAAATTATTAGTTTATTGAAAAAAAGGATAAACAGAAGTGTATTACCATTATTCTGTTTTATTACGATTATAATGAAGAAAGATATTAGCGAAGAAGAATTAATAGAAGTGGATTCTAGCATACCTGCAAAAAGGAAAGTCGTTGTTCCAGGCGAGATAATTCTCAAAGGAGAAGACTATCTTCCAGGAGAAGGGACTAAGAGGCAGGGAGAGGATATAATTGCTACAAGATTTGGCTTGTCAGAAGAAGCAGGCCGTGTCGTCAGAGTTATATCTGTTTTTGGAGCATTTGTCCCAAGAAGAAACAATGTCGTAATAGGCCGTGTAATAGACATAACATTCAATGGCTGGCTAGTTGACATAGATTCTGCGTCTTCAGGATTTCTCCCAATTGACGAAGTTCCAAGATTCATAAACAAGAACGAAATGGACCAATTTCTGAGCATAGGCGACGCACTGGCTGCAAAGATATGGTCAGTAAAAAGCAAAGGAATTGACTTGGCTTTGAAAGGAAAAGGGCTTGGAAAATTAGAAGGCGGTTTCATATTCAGGATAATTCCCAGCAGAGTTCCAAGAGTAATAGGCAGGGAAGGCTCAATGATTAATTTAATAAAAGACAAAACAGGATGCGACATAATAGTTGGCCAGAATGGCTGGATTTGGATAGCAGGACCTTCAACAGAAGCTGAAATAAAAGCAAGAAAAGCAGTTGAATTCATCGCAGATAAAGTTCATATTGAAGGTCTTACAGAAAAAGTAGAGCAATGGTTTGAGGAAGGAAAATGACAAAAGAATTCAAGCGTTCAGACGGAAGAAAATTCAATGAATTGAGAAAGATGACTGCAAAAGTTGGAGTCATTCCTAATGCAGACGGCTCTGCATTATTTGCATTCGGCAATACAGTTGCTATAGCTGCAGTTTATGGTCCGAGAAAATTGCATCCACAGCACATGCAAAATCCTTCTTCAGGAGTATTAAGATGCAATTACGATCTTCTTAGTTTTTCAGTAGAGGACAGGAAAAAACCAGGTCCATCAAGACGCTCTCAGGAAATCTCAAAAGTCACAGGCTGGGCATTAGAGCCAGTTATAGACTTGAAGGAATTTCCAAATACAGTAATTGATGTGCAGATTTACATTTTACAGGCAGATGCAGGAACAAGAACAGCAGGAATAAATGCTGCTTCAATGGCTCTAGCTCATGCAGGAATACCTATGAAAGATTTAGTATGCTCTGTTGCAGTAGGAAAGCTTGACAAGGATTTTGTTGTAGACTTGACAAAAGAAGAAGAAGATTTCGAGATAAATGAGGGCGCAACAGACTTTGCAGTTGCAAAACTTGGCAACACAGACGACTTTTCTCTTTTACAAATGGATGGAAAAATTCAGCCAGACCAAGTTAAAGAGATATTAAAGATAGCATCAGACGCTTGCAAAGAAATCTATGAAGTTCAAAAGAAAGCACTAAAGGATGCGATTAAAGGAGAATAAAATGGAAATTTCAAATATCACTAAAGAATACATGGCAAAACTGCTTAGCCAGGGAAAGAGATTTGACGGCAGAGGTTTAATGGATTCAAGAAAGATAGAAATCTCTCATGAAGTGTCAAACAAGGCAGAAGGAAGCGCTCGCATAAAACTTGGAAAAACAGAAATAGTTGTAGGCGTCAAGTTAGGAACAGAAGAGCCATATCCAGATTCTCCTGATAAGGGAAATTTGATGTGCACTGCAGAATTCCTACCATTAGCTTCTCCAAGATTTGAGCAAGGCCCTCCAAGTTTTGAAGCAATAGAGCTGGGAAGGCTTGTTGACAGGGCAATAAGAGAATCTGGCATGATAGATTTTACAAAATTAGTAATAACTCCTGGCGAAAAAGTCTGGAATATTTTTGTAGATATATATCCTATAAATGACGACGGCAATTTGATAGACGTAGCAACTATTGCCGCAATTGTTGCTCTCAAGATGGCAAAAATGCCTACCTTAGACAAAGACGGAAATATAGATTATTCAAACAGAAAGAATCCTTTGCCTCTTTCAAAAGAAACAGCGCCATTATCATTGAGCTTTTACAAGCTTGGCGACAATGTAATTATTGATCCATCAAGAGAGGAAGAAGAGGCATGCAGCTCTAGAATAACTTTCGGCATATCAAAATGGAACAAGCACTACATGATAAACTCATGCCAAAAAGCAGGAAAAAACACATTTACTCAGGAAGAAATAAATAAAATCATGGATATTATGCCTGAGAAGTTTGATGAGCTCAACGAAAACCTTAAAAAGCTAATTTAAGCTATCTTCTTATGAAATCACAAGAAAAAGAAAAATTTACCAAATACGAAATCGCCCGTATTATAGGCGCAAGAGCCCTGCAAATAGCAATGGATGCTCCTCTGCTTTTGAAGATTTCTGATGAAAAATTAAAAGATATAAAATACGACGCCTTGCAAATAGCTGAATTAGAATTAGAAGCAGGCGTTTTGCCAATAACAATACACCGCCCAACTCCTAAGAAAGGAAAAGAAAAGCTTGCAGCTCTTAAGGAAGACACAGTTACAGACGAGGAATTGATAGAAAAAGCAAAAGAAGTTGAAAAGGAAATAGTTGCCAATCCAGACGAATACAGTCTAGTTGAAGAAGAAGAAATAGTCGCCGAAGAGCCTGCACCTTCTGAAGAAGCTCATTAAAACAACAACTATTAAAAATCTAATTTCTTTTTGGAATATATGAAAGCTTTAACTCTCAAACAACCATTTGCTGAATTAGTGGTTTCTGGCAGAAAAAAGATAGAATTGAGAAAATGGAATACAAAATTCAGAGGTCAATTTTTAATTCATGCTTCTAAAACTAATGATGCAGATTCAATGAAAAAATTTGGATTTAATAAATTGCCTATTGGATGTATTGTTGGCAAGGCTATTTTAAAAGAAGTTAAGTTTTATTCAAGCAAGGAAGATTTTAGCAAAGATCAAAATTTACACTTAGCATCAGCAGATTTTGGCAATTACGGATTTATTCTGGAAAATGCAGAAAGAATTAATGAAATTCCATATAAAGGAAAACTTAATTTTTGGGAGTTTATAGCCAAATAAATACTCTTTTATACTATTTATAACTTAATTCAGTATGATTATAAAAAATATTTCTGCCCGCGCAATAAAGGATTCCCGCAATAAGCCAACAATAGAAGTTTCAATAAATGGGCAGAAAGCTTCATCTCCAAGCGGGAAATCAACAGGAAAATATGAAACTCCTTCATATAATAAAAATTTGAACTCTAGTGTGAAGGAAATAAATTCTCTTAAAATTCCGTTTGAAATAAATTTGTTCCACGACTTGAAAAAATTAGAATCTTTTCTGATAAAGAAATTCAGGTTAAAAAATGCAAGGCAATTTGGCGCAAATTCTCTTTTTGCATTAGAATCTTCAATTCTAAAAGCGCTTGCAATCTCGCAGAAAAAAGAATTATGGCAGATTATAAATCCCAAAGCAAAAAAAATTCCAACTCCAGTTGGAAATGCAATTGGCGGAGGCTTGCATTCTCATAATAAAAATTCTCCAGAATTCCAAGAATTTTTGCTCATTCCGCAAAGAAATAACATAAAAGAAAATGTAAAATTAATGAGGGAAATATACGGCAAATTAAAAAATAATATAAAATCAAGTTCAATAAACGACGAGGGCGCATGGCAGACTTCTCTCTCAAATGAAGAAATTATATCGACGCTAAAAAAATTCAAGGGCATAAAAATCGGTCTTGATATCGCTGCTTCAACATTTCACAAAAATTCAGATTATCATTATAAAAATAAAGCCCTCAATAGAAATGCACAGATTCATTATGCAAATTCTTTGATAAAAAAATATAATTTATTTTATATAGAAGATCCTCTTCAGGAAGAGGATTTCAAGGGATTCTCAAATATAATAAAATCAGCAGCTCATCTAATTGTAGGAGACGATTTGACAGCAACTCAAATTTCAAGATTAAAAATAGCAATTAAAAATAAATCAATAAATGCAATGATAATAAAGCCAAATCAAAACGGCTCATTAATAGAATTAAATGAAATATTCAGCATGTGCAGGAAGCACAATATTAAAACAGTTTTATCGCATCGCTCTGGAGAAACTCTTGACAGCGCACTGGCAGATTACGCTGTTGGTTTTGGCGCAGATTTTATAAAATGCGGAATTGCAACAAAATGGCGCCAAGTCAAGCTAAATAGATTGATTCAAATCTCAAACTCAATCAAATAGCAATTAGGAACTTTTATTTCCCACATTTCCTCATCATTCAAGCCATTAAAGTAGCCTTCAATAATTTTCATGGGCTCTTCATGCGTTATGACTAAAGCAATATTATACTTTATTTTTTTCAAGTCGTTCAAGAAAGAAAAAACCCTATTTTTTTGCTCTTGAAAAGATTCTCCACCCTTAGGTTTTATATTAAATTTATCTTTTTCAACTAATTTAAGATATTCAGAATGAGGCATGCCTTCAAAGCCAGTTTTCCTGTCATTTATTCGAGCATCTTCTTTTATCAAAGCATTGCAGTATTTATTTATGATGCTAGCAGTCTGCCTTGTCCTCCACAGCTCTGAAACAAATATAGCTCCTAATCTTTTATCCTTGAATTTTTCAGCTATTTTTTCAACCTGGCTTTTTCCTAATTTAGTAAGATAGATTTTCTTAGTCGGAGTGTAATTGCATAAATCCCTCACATTGTAATTAGTCTGCCCATGCCTCATAAAGTATACTTTCATGATAATCATTATTAATTCTTGTTTTTAAGTTTTCGTCTTTATTAAATCTCAAATTTGATTAACTCACAATTATCAATCTTAACATTTAATATCTCTTCATTGCTCAATTTTTTAAAATAACCCGCACATATCATTATAGGTTCTCCATGCGATATAATTAAAACATTCTCATATTTAGTTTTCTTTAAATATTCTAAGAAAGAAAAAACCCTATTTTTTTCCTCTTGAAAAGACTCTCCGCCTTTTGGCTTCAGGTTGAATTTATCTTTTTCAATTAATCTTTGAAAATCAGATTCTAGTTTACCTTCAAATCCAGTCTTTCTTTCATTAATCCTCTTATCTATTTTTATAGGTATATTAAGAGATTTATTGATAACATTTGCGGTTTGTTTTGCTCTTAAGAATTCAGATGTAAAAATAATTTCTATATCTTCATTTTTTAATTGTTTAACAATATCTTCGGCCTGTTTTTTTCCGCGTTTTGTCAGATAAACTAATTTTTTTGGATCGCTATTAAGTAACCCCTTAATATTATAATTGCTTTCACCATGCCTCATAAAGTATACTTTCATGATAATTTAAGGGCAAAGCTCTTTAAAAATGATCACAAAGCCCACGATAATACTGGAATATGGGTGTGAGACCCGGGAAAAATCTCGATGAGATTTTTCACAAGGGTTAAATTCTCCGAATTAACAAGCTTTAAAAACCTCATCTATCTCCTAAAAAAATGCCACGCAAGAAAAAGGAAGAAACAGGCGCAGAAGCAGGCGAGTTGCTAGAAGAGAAAAAGCCAGCCAGAGCAAAGAAAGAGGAAAGCGTAGATGAAGACAAGAAATCAAAATTAGCTGCTCTCAAGAAAAAGGCAAAAGAATTTGAGAAATCAATTATAGAGCCAGAGACTAAAGAAATAAACATAAAGAAAAAGATTGAGGCAGATGAAGAAAAAGCAGAAACTTTAATTCCTATTGAAGATTATCTAAAATCTTCAATTCATTTAGGAACACGCGCAATAACTCCTGACATGAAGCCATTTGTTTACAAAAGAAGAGCAGATGGACTAGCTGTTTTCAATACTTCTCTTTTAGATGAAAAGATAAGAGCATCAGCAGAATTTCTTTCAAAATACGCTCCAGAAGATGTTATTGTAGTCTGCAAGAGAGAAGCTGGCTGGAAAGCTCTCGAGTTATTCTCAAAAGCCACAGGCATTCGCATATTCACAAAGCAATATCCTGCAGGAATTTTGACAAATCCTAATCTATCAGATTTCATAGAAACAAAGCTTGTTTTTGTCTGCGACCCATGGATAGATAAAAATGCTTTCAACGACGCAAAAAGAATAAGAATTCCAATTCTGGCAATATGCGACACTAACAATTATATTAGAGGCACAGCGCAAATCCTGCCAGGCAATAATAAAAGCGCAAAAAGTCTTAGCATGATTTTCTATCTGCTAGCAAAACTTTACACAGAAAAAAGAAAAATTGACGCAAAAATCCCTCCTGTTTCAGAATGGATAGAAAATTGGGATACTCTTGAGCCGCCTAAATAAATTTATTTTCCAAAAAGATTCACTGCATTTATACCAGATATATTAAAATCTTTTATATTTTCTGTGTAAATATTATAAATTCCGTTTTCTTTCATAGTTGCAATTATTAAAGAATCCCAAAAAGGAATTTTAAATTTCTCTTTAATAGTTAGTGCTTGAAGGATTGTTTTTTCATTATATATTAATTTTATAAATTCAAAACAATTTAATAGATCATTAATAATTAATCTAAGAAAATTAATGTCTCCCTTTCCTTTTTGTAGAAAAATTGAGCTAAATTCCGCGAGAATTTGATTTGTCAAAGCAAACTTCCTTTCTTTTTTAAAGCAAGAAGACAATAAATTAGAGGCTATTTCTCTTTTTTTGTCCTCGTTTTTATCATATGCATAAATAAGCACATTACTGTCTAATAAAAAAAGCTCTTCATCTTTCATGTATCTCTTCCCTATTAAATTTCCATCCTTTAAGGGAGATTATTCCATCTTTCATTAATTTTATTTGTCTTTCTGCAATTTGTTTCTGCTCTTCTTCTTCAATCCATTTCCTAATAGCTTCCATTATTGCTTTTTTTAGTATGCCTTTTCCCTTTCCTAATTTTTTTTCTACGAATTTTCTAAATTCATTATTTATATTATCGTCAATACTGATTGTTATTATTGCCATTATCTATTTAGATTTTTTATATATTTAAATGTTTGTATTAATTAAATATATTACATGTCCAACATTCACCAGGGCCTCTTAAATAAAATACGCAACAAAGACCAAAATAATGTTACTTATTAGTGACTACAAAGCGAGAGATTTAAATACTAATGATTTCTTAGGAAATTATGAAAAAACATATTTACAAAACAATTGCAGGATTAGCAATTGCTGCAGGTTTTGCAGGTAGCGGATTTTTACTTAATAGAAATTATCAAAATCACATGAACGAAAAAGTAGATATTCGTGTAGAGGACGTGAATGGAGAAGGTTTAGAAGACCAAATCAGGTATAATAAGAGAAACGAAAGAAAAATATTTCTTAAAACGCCTCAAGGAGGATACTTATCCTTAGATGAATATAGAGAACATTGCAAAAATAGGTTTACAGAGCAAGTTTACAAGCAGATGGGATACACTAAAGAAACAGTATCCGAATTAAAAACTATTTTAGAAATATTATATGGGACTAGAGAATTTTCTAAGTAAGAGTTCTAATCGAAAAATCCCAAAAAACCCTCCTGTTTTAGAATTGATAGAAAATTGGGATACTCTCGAGCAGCCTAAATAATTTCTCATTTAAATAATTTAGAAAATAGTCTCTCCAAAGAATCGTCATCTGCAATTTGAATAAAATGGCTTGTTGGTACTGAAAAGAATTCTGCATCAGACTTCGGAGAGGTATATTTTTTGATGCCAGATTCTAATACTTGAGATGTAGGAATCCAAAACCAAGTTTTATAAGCAGATTCTTCATTTGACAAAACATACCATATTTGAAGATTGAATTTTCTCTGCAAGGAAGAATATTTTACTGTTTCATCAACATCTATCGGATATGTATCATATGGAGGGTTTAATTTTCTATATTTTACATCAACAAATATAAATCCAAAATGCGGAATTAATATCATAAAATCCGGCCTTTTTCCAGAAAAGTTATTTTTAAAAGCAGGAGACATTGATTCACTTTCCTGCCTTATGTAAATGCTTGCTATCTTCGTTTCCATAAAACATACTATTAAATGAATCTCGTAATATTTATTTTTATGTGTCAAAAATAACATCATTTTCTCTCGTTAAATTTAACAAAAACCATCGCAGAAACCTTTATAAATCATATACTCTCTCAATCATTCGTTAAAATGGTAACTGTAATGAGTGCCTTAATGATTGTCGTCGCTAATTATTCAAAAGCGACGTTTGCATATTAAGGTATGATGTATGCAAGCAAGGTTATAATTTGTAGTACTCAATAATATTCATTGGAGGCGAGTGCGAAACAGTCGTCAGGGCAACTGAGATTTAAATCCAGTTGATCCCGCTGGCGGCTGCGGCTATCTGGTTTGCACTAAGACATGCAAGTTATTTTCTTTAGTTTGAAAGAATTAGGGGAAAGGCGAACTGCTCAGTAACACGTAGCTAACCTGCCCTCAAGCCAGCTATAATCTCGGGAAACTGAGTGTAATAGCTGATAGAAGAAGTTT
>CAYUCQ010000002.1:34502-50745 GCA_964443535.1 Candidatus Woesearchaeota archaeon | reverse complement strand
GAAAATCAGTAAGCGACTAGGACGCCTCGCACTTTAGTGCGAGGAGGATGTCACAGAACTGTGCGACTTCTTTTTTACTTAATCTCCTAAATCTGTCGCATTTTTGTTTTAAATGAAAAGAGAATTTATTTTCAAAGCCAACATTCTCAATAACTTTTCCTTTTTCTTTTACTGCTTGAATTGCTGGCACGAAGTCTCCATCAGAAGAAACAAGAATTGCAGTATCGTAAGCATTGTTGTAAGCAAGTTTCACCATATCCACTGCAAGATGAATGTCATCTTCTTTAACCTGATAAATTATTTTCCCATCAATCTTTACCTTTTGCATTCTACAAAGCACTAATTCAAAATTTGGTATTCTTTGTAATTTTTCAAAAAATCGCTGTTGTTTCTTATACGCTTCTTCATCCTTTTTCCAATCTAATGGCGCAGTATAATAGTATGTTCTTACAAGCATTCTATTTCCTGCAAGAGAGGCGATAAATTTCTCGAAATTGAAGTTCATTGATTTTCTGTCTTTGAACATATCTTTAACGATATGATAATGATTACTCCCATCAATAAAAATGATAACTCTCTCCTCTTTGTTTTTATTGTTTGCCATATGCAAGAGAGAAAGAGGCCGGTTAATAAATTTTTAGAAGATAAAAACCCAGGCTTGCAGTGCAATCCTGGGGGGTATATGATTATATTACTAATTTGGAGCTTAAAAAACTTTCTATTGGGTTTATTACAATCTTCTTATATACTTCTCTTTCCATAAGAAAACTATGAATGAATAAGTTATAAATCTTTTCTTTGATTATTTTGCTAGTTCTGCTTCTATAATTTGCTCAAAGACAGAATATGGCTGTGCGCCTGTTACAAGCTGGCCATTAATGAAAAATGCAGGGGTTCCTTGCACTCCAAGCTGTTGTCCATACATCAAATCTTCATTTACTGCTGATGCAAAATCGCCATTGCTCAAGCAATCGTCGAACTTTGTTGCGCTGATTCCTAGCTGGCTTGCGAATTTCTTGTAATTTTCAAGACTTAGAGATTGCTGATTCTTGAACAGCAAGTCATGCATCATAAAGTAAGCTGCGTTGTCTTTTTGTTCTCTGACACAGCGTGCAGCTTCTGCTGCTTTTTGAGCTTCAGGGTGAATGCTAGTCAAAGGAAAATCCTTGTAAACTAATTTTACTTTTCCTGTTTTAATATAATTCTCTTCAAGCTGAGGCAATGTCTCTTTGAAGAATCTCTCGCAAAATGGGCATTGATAATCTGAGAATTCTACAATTGTTATAGGGGCGCCTTGCTCGCCTTTGAATGGACTGTTGCCAATTTCTATTTGAGAAGGGCTGTTTAACTGCTCGCCTTGCAAGTCAGCGCTTAATGGTACAAGGTCTGTGATAAGATAATTTCCGTCAGAACTTACATAAACAGGAACATCTTGTCCTTGATAATCTAGTGTTATTTTATATAATCCGCTTTCCATTTCTGTTGAAACAACTTGCACGCTTCCTGCCTGGCCTTGGCTTTCAATGAATGAGAGCAAGTTATCTGCAGCAACATCTTTGCTTACGACATTTCCTGTTATGCTTCCTGTTGTTGTGAAGAAAATAAATCCTATTAAGATAACTGCAAGAACAACAGTTGACAATATCCAAGGGTTGTCCCTAAAATTTGAAAAGTAATTCTTATTCTTTTCTGCTTCCATGTTTCTTTGAAGCAAAATAGCTTTAAAAATCTTTGTGATGGGGCAACTTTTACAAACAGCAAAACTTAAAATCTTTCTGTCTATCTAAATTTGTGGATAATAAAAAAGCGGCTATTTTTATTGATGGAAGTAATCTTTATCATAACCTAAAGAGATTTAATATAAAAACTAAAATTGAAGAAATAATAAAAAAGGTTGAAACAAAGAGAGAAGTTACTGATATTTTTTATTATACTGCTTTATTAGATAAATTAGTTGATGAGGAGAGATACAAAAAACATAAAAGATTTTTAGATAAAATAAATAAAATTCCAAATTTCCATATTATTCTTTGTGATTTAAGAAAGGCAACTTTAAAAGATGGCTCTGTTGATTTTACAATAAAAGGTGAAGATGTTTATTTGGCAACAGATTTAATAAAGGGAGCTTATGAAAATTTATATGATGTTGCGATAACTATTTCTGGAGATGCTGATTTTATTCCAGCAATAAAACTTGTTCAAAAGAATGGTAAAAAAGTAATTAATGCCTTTTTTCCAAAGAGTTCTTCTTATCTTCTTAGAAATTGCTGTGATGGATCAATAAATTTAAAAGAAGCACTATTATAAAAAGAAGTCCCAATATGGCGAACCATACGGGACAGTTATTAATTAGGCTACATACTTGAGCTTTAAAAATCTTTGTGGTGCGGAGTTTTTCTTTGTGCTATATTTGGATGAGAATTGCACTATTAATTTTTATTTTTCTTTAATAACTCTCCCAAACTATTAGATGCAGCCAATAATGTTAAAAATAAACCAACTATCTTCATCAGATTCTTTAGAATTTCATTATTATTATTCACATAATAATATCCTCCTATGAGGAGTATTATAGACAAACTTAATAGAAAAGAATAAACTATACTATATGTAATGCCAAATACAATTTCACTTTTTCTACCAATTATCCAAAATCTAATAATATTGTCCACAATAAAGAAAATGGAAAAAAAAGAAATAAGAGAGATTATCATAAAAGATGAATAGTCTATCCAGGATATAGTTTCAAGGAATTTCTGATGTAAAATATTATTAATGAAAACAAAAGAGATTATAAATGGCAAGATTGAAAGAGGAAGATAAAAAAATAGTCTGAAGCATCTTTCTGATTTGTCTGTTTTAAATCTATCAGATCCGTCACTCCATTTTTTATAAGAATAGAAATGTAGAATTAAAAATATAAAATATAGGAAGTATGGCTTCATTCTTTAGTTTTCATTACTGATTATATAAATATTCATATGTTAAAAAAGCGATATTATAAAGGACAACATTTAATAAATTGGCTGATTAAGAGTTTTCATGGGTCATGACATAATTATTGGAAGAGATGATGCTGACAAAGAGAGGTTTGGAGATAAGGGCTTGATTTACATTGGCAAGGGCTATGTAAAAATGGGAAGCAGCAGCTCTTTGTCGAATAAAATATACATGGATGTTGCAAGAAGCCATGTTGTTCTGGTTGCGGGAAAAAGAGGTTCTGGCAAAAGTTACAGTTTAGGAGTTATTGCAGAGGAGCTTGCTAACCTGCCTTTTGAGACTTCTAAGAATATTGCTTCATTGATATTTGATACAATGGGAGTATTTTGGACAATGAAATATCCGAATGAGAAAGACAGCTCTTTGCTTAGCGAGTGGCAGCTTAAAACGAAAAGCCTTCCTGTGCGAATTTTCGTGCCTTTTGGGCGAGTTGAGGATTACAAGGAAAAAGGAATTCCAGTAGATGATACTTTTGCGCTGAAAATTTCTGAATTAGAAGCAGATGATTGGATAACTCTTTTCAATCTTCAGATGACTTCTCTTCCAGCTGTTTTGATACAGAGAACTATCATAGAATTAAGGGATAAAGTTGGTGATTTCAGCTTGGCAGATGTTCACATGGCAATTGAGCATGACAGAAAATCAAATTCAGATACTAAAGAAATTGCTTCAACTCTTTTTTATGCAGCAGATGGCTGGGGAATATTTTCAAAAGAAAAAACTGGAACAGAAATTTCTGATTTAGTCAAAGCAGGAACAACAACAATTTTAGACACTTCTGTTTACAGCTCTATTGGCTCTTTTAATATAAGAGCATTAGTTATTTCTCTTGTTTCAAGAAAGCTCTTTAGATTGAGAATGGATGCGAGAAAAGAAGAAGAGCTTTTTGCAATCAGCTATGGGAGAGATTATTTGTCTTATGAGAGTGAGAGGTCAGAGCCTTTAATTTGGATGTTTATTGACGAAGCTCATGAATTTATGCCAAAGGATTCTACAACTCCTGCAACAGAATCTTTAAAGCAAATTCTTAGGGAAGGCAGGCAGCCAGGTATTTCCATTGTTTTGGCAACGCAGCAGCCAGGGCAGATACATAGAGATGTAATGACGCAGTCAGACATAGTAATTTCACATAGAGTGACTTCAAGGCCAGATGTCAGGGCTTTGAATGAAATAATGCAGAGCTATTTATTGGAAGATATAAAGCAGCAGATGGATGATTTGCCTGCTTTGAAAGGCTCTGCAGTTATTTTAGATGATAATTCAGAAAGATTGTATCCTGTAAGGATAAGGCCAAGATTTACATGGCATGGCGGTGAAGCGCCAACTGCAATAAGGGCTGGAATTAAGATTTGATTATTCTATTTTTGTTATATACCAGCCGTACTTGCCTTCAACTATTCCCTCTGCGACAAATTGTTCTGAACTAACTTTATCTCTTGAATTTCCTTTTGTTCTTATAAGTGCAATTTCATATCTCCTATTTTCAAATGGGTCTGTAAGGTCATATCCATACCCTACAAAAGTGGGTCTTACTGAAGCGTAGAATCTTGTTCTTTTTTCATCTTCTTTAAGAACGCCTGTAGCCCTAATTATTCCTTTTGCAAGTAATCTGTCTCTCTTTGTTTCTTTTCTGAAATACTCATCAAACTCATTTAAATGGTCTGCTAAAGCAGTTATAACTACATCTTCTAATTCTGGGTGGTTTGTTCTTAATGCTGTCATGAATTTTACAAGAATTTAGGATATTTAAACCTTTCTATTTGTTACTATTAGAGAGTTGTTATTAATAATATTATAAATATTTAATTGGAAGAGGTTATAGAATGTCTCTTATTTATAGATTAATATGAAAAGAATTATGAAACTACAGGAAGAAATTGAAAGTGAAAATAAAGATTTGCTAATATTAGCTGAAAATGTCGCACAAAAATTGTGGGATAATGAAGAAGATGAGGTCTGGAATGATGTTTAGTTTTTATAATTCAAAACATTAATTAGTTCAATACTTTTATATCTGCCCTATACCTGAACTTGTAAGGGCCAATATCGCCTGCCCTTTTTATTAGATGGATTTTTACCTTTTTTCCTGCTTTTTTAGCTTCTTCTGATATAAGAGTTTTTAGGTTTTCTTTCTCTTTTTCAGGGTAAAATCCGTAATAGTGCATTATTCCTCCTTTCTTTATTCTTTTAAATGCAGGATTTAGGAAGCTTTCTTTTAGATTTGGCCTTGGCATGATTATCCTGCTGAATTTTTCCTTGATTTTAGGCAGGACTTTGTTTACATCGCCTTGAACTAACTCTACATTTACATTGTTTCTTTTTATATTTTCCTTGGCGTATTTGTTGCATTCCTTGCTTATTTCAATAGAGATTATTTTATCTGCTTTTTTGTGCTTTGCAGCTACAATTGCGTAAGGCGCGACGCCCCCAAATAATATCAATACATTTTCTCCTTTCTTTATTTCAGAAGCTATTTCTTTTCTTTCTGAAGCTAATCTTGGAGAGAAGTAGCAGCTCTCCACATTAAACCTGAAAGCGCAGTTGTTTTCCTTGTAAAGAGCTTCTTTTGTTTTATCTCCTGCCAAATACAATGTTTTTTGCTTTCTTAGCCTTCCTGAGAACTTGCCTGTTTTTTCAAGTATTGTTGAAACATTTTTGTGCTCTTTTAGAAATTTAGCTGCTATCTCTTTTTTCTTAGTTGATTTTATAGCTTTGTTGAATTTTATTATAGCAATGTTTCCTATAATGTCATAGTTAGCCATTTTATGAAAATAAGCACAAGAATATTTAAATATGCCTCTTATTAATTGATTTGATGGAGAAAGACGTTAACAGAATCCCTAAAAACGTAGATACTGACATTATAATCAGGATTGATGATTTTGGCGGCAAGCGAGGAATTACAATAAGAGAATTTGTAAGAGGAGAGAGATATACTGGATTTACTAAAGCAGGAACACGCATACCTGCGGAGCATTTCAAGATATTTAAGGAAGCAATTAATTCAATTGACGAAAAAGAGTTGATGCAGGGGCTTGAGCAATTAAAGAAAGAATCTAATATGAATATTCCCAAGAAGAGTGCTGGCACAAGCGCGGGCGTTAAAGCTAAGAGCAAAGTTGTTGAAGAACCAAAGATGAATACTGATGAGTTTGGTGAAGAAGAGTTTTAGTTTCTAGCAAATTCTTTGTATTTTGGCTTAATGGTAAATGTATATTTATCTTTTTCTCTATATGCTAATAAGTTGTGTTTTTCAGCAGTATTTCCTATGAGTTTTGATATAGAATCTAGATTTTTTCTAATATCTCTGTCTAATCCTCCAGAAGTTTCAATTCTATTTGCTTCGTCAAAATCTAATATTATATGCGGAGGAAAATCAAATAAACTTATTGAATAGGTTCTTTTGTAAACTTTATCTATTCCCTCTCTTAAACTAGTTTCTACTTCTGGATAAATTCCTTCAAGATGTTTTCTGCATCTTTCCCAGTCTATATCTTTTTCCATTTTATTTATCCCTTAATTTATATGATTGAGGCACGACCTCAATTAAAGAAAACTTCTTATCAGGATTCTTTATGTTCCATTCGTGAATATTATCTTTTTTAGATATTCTTCCTTCTAAAGAATAATCTTCTCCAAAAGACTGCTTCCCTCCAAATGCATGGGCTCCTCCATAAACACAAACAGCAAAAATATCTTTATTTCTGACAATATTTTCTAAAACTACATTTTCCCTTAAATCAGTAACGTTCTCTGTAATCTTTCCTTTAAGGGCGTCTTCTTGGGCAGCATCATTTAATCTTGCAGTTTCTGCATCTTTAAGAACAATTTTTCCTTCAAGCATTAATCTCCCAGTTGCTCCCATTTTTAATTCTGCAGCTTGATAAATCTCTTGATAGGTTTCTTCAATTTTTTTATAGGCGTCTTGAATTTTTTTATAGGCTTCCTTTGATATTTTATCTTTTTCTATTTTATCAAAAGGAGGGACTCTTTTCTTTAATTCAAGAAATTCTTTTATTGTGTTGTTAAATTTTTCTTTAGCATCGTCTGTCAAACCCTCATCATAAACTTCTTTTAAAGAGTGTTTGTTAACAAGATGAGATAAAATCTTATAAATATCCTCTTGAATGCTTTTAACATCAGGATTTAACTTATCTTCCATTTCATCAGTATAGTGCATTTGCAATATGTGAACTAAACAATGTTTAGCTTCTGGAGTTTTGTATTTTCTTATTTCACTTGCACATGGAATTTGCATAGGAAAATATTCTAGATGTTGATTTGCTGTTTTTTCTTTGGTAAGAATTTCTTTTGCTTGAGTTGCAATTGCTACTAATCCTCCTATAGCATACACTCCTATTTCCAAGAATCTTCTTCTTTCCATCTTATTCATATCTCAGAGCATCAACTGGCCTCAATCTTGAAGCTTGCATTGCTGGAAAGACGCCTGATGCAGCACCTATTACGAAGGCAAATATTAATGCTCCGCCTATAATATACGGACTTGTGGATGCTTGAAGAAGATTTGTTCCTAATGATACAGTTGCATAATATTCTGCTATTTTGCTTAACCCTATTCCTATTATTACACCTATTGCTCCGCCTATTAATCCTAAGAGTCCTGATTCTGCCATGAATAATACTAGAATGTCTGAGTTCTTTGCTCCAATTGCTTTCATTGTTCCTATTTCTTTTGTTCTTTCAACAACAGAAGTATACATTGTGTTTGCTATTCCTATTCCGCCAACTATCAATGATATTGCTGCTATTCCAACAAGAACTGCCTGGACAATTCCGAAGACAGCTGAAAAGCTTTCTAACAGCTGTTCTGCTGTTGTAACTTGAAATGTTTCCTTGTTTTCTTTTTCATTTCTTGAGCGCCTTAGCTGTTTTTCTATGTCTTCTTTTATTTTATCTATATTGTCAACATTGTCAACTTTTGCGTGAATTATATCTTCTTCTTTTCCTGTGTTGTATAATTCTCTCATCATGTCTTTTGTAATTATTATTGCTGAATCATCAAATGGATTTCCTATTCTTTCCAGAACGCCGATAACTTCAAAACTTTTGTTTTCAATTGTTAATTTATCTCCTATTTTCAGTTTCTTGTCAAAAACTTCTCCCTCAAAATGCCTTATTCCAATTACTGCCTTGTTTCCGTCAGTTTCTTTTAAGTCTCTGCCTTTTTCAACATCAAAGAAATTCACTGTTTCTTTTTCTTCCTTGTTTTGAGGCAGTCCGTAAATAAAGACAAAGTTTATTTCATCGTCAAATTCAACTTTTGCTGTTTTAACTAGAATGCCTGCTGCTGATTCAACTCCTTTGACTCTTTTTATTACTTCTAAATCTTTATCAGTTAGTTTTGTCTGCTGGCTTGTTCCACTTCCTGGAGGGCCTTGAGTGCCTCTTTCTTCAATTATTATCCTATTTGAGCCTATTTCTTGGAATTGCGCTTCTATTGCTTCTTGAAGGCCTTGGCCTATAGAAATTAAGGCTACAACAGCAGCTATTCCTATAAAGATTCCAATCATAGTAAGCCATGAACGTAATCTTCTTCTTTTTAAGTTATTAACAGAAAGGGAAATATAATCTTTCATTATTGCTTTCTTTTTCTAATAGATTTTATTATTCTATAAATTATATAGATTAATACTATTGCAGCTATTACTATATATGTTGTGTAGCTTGGCTTTTCAATAATGCCTCTGTTTTGCGCTTCTTCAATTGTGTAAACTGGGATTTTGAGAGTTTCTGTCTTTGTGTAATCTTTGTTTGAGAAGTCCTTGTATTTTAGCATTACTGGGATTAGTATTTCTGAACCTGCGTTTATTTCTGTGAAGAGAGAATATTCAACGCTGTCAAAATCATCGCTGTCTATGTTGCCAATATATTCATAATTCTTTGAATTTATTCTCGCCTTTACAGGATCTATTAATTCAATGCTTACGAATTTAGCTTCTGCAATTCCATCATTTATTATTTCTATTGTTATTAGTGATTCTCTGCCTTTTATTAGAGCGCCATCTGTTGATAGAGTTATTTTTGGCTCTGAGCTTACAGTAAGGCTTATCAGCTCTGTGCTTTCTTTTTCATCGCCGTTTATTTCATATGATATTTTTACAGGTATCTTATAAACTCCTGATTTTGCTTCAGGAAGAATTATTAGCTTGAAATTAAATGTTTCTTCATCATCTTCATCAATTTCATCTATTGATTGCTCTGAGCTTGAAGAATAAGGAGCTATTGGAAGAGAACTTGAAGACAAGTCCAGAGCAACATTTACGTTTTCTATTATATCGTTAAGATCATTTTCTATTTCTAGGGCAATTGATGTTATCTGCCCTGGGACTGTATTTTCTGGAGAGATAGTTACTGAGTTTAGTGAAACAGCGCTTGCTACGAATATCTGCATTATTGCTAGTATTGCTGCTATTGCAACTTTATTTTTTATGCTTTGCATTTTCAATCCTCCCGTCCTTCATTTTTAAAACTTTCTGTGCTCTATCAGCTATTTCAGGATTGTGGGTTACTATGATTATTGTCTTATCTTTCTTATTTAGTCCTATAAATAGATTCATTATCTCTTCTCCTGTTTTTGAGTCAAGATTTCCTGTTGGCTCGTCAGCAAGTATAACTTCAGGATTGTTTGCCAAAGAGCGAGCTATTGCTACTCTTTGCTTTTGTCCGCCTGATAATTCATTTGGCAAATGGTCCATTCTGTCTCCTAAGCCGACCATTTTTAAAATTTCTTCAGCTTTTTTTAGGCGCTCTATTTTTGAAACTCCTTGAAAGAGCATTGGCATTGCAACATTTTCCTTCGCTGTTAAAGTTGGAATAAGATTAAAACTTTGGAAGACAAATCCTATTTTTCTGCCCCTTATCTGCGCAAGCTCTGATTCGTGCAGTTTTGCTATGTTTTTATTCTCTAAGAATATGCTGCCTCTTGATGGAATGTCTAGTGCGCCTATCATATTCATCATTGTGCTTTTTCCGCTTCCTGAAGGTCCGATTATTGCTATAAAATCGCCCTTTTTTATTGACAAATTTATGCCGTCCAGAGCTTTTACTACAATATCGCCCATAGAATAATTCTTTTCAACGCTTTCTAGTCTTATGATTTCTTGTTTTTGCATAGAGTTAGGCTTGTTTTTCTGCTTATAAATGTTTCTGTTATTACTATTCTTTAGTTACAAATTAGGTTTGAGGAAATTGGATTTTTGCTTGGGCGAAAGCTTTTAATTCCCTATTTTCTATCTTTTGCTATGAATAGTAGGAGAATTAAACATGAAAACTCAATCAGAAAAGCAATTGCGCCAGCCTATAGTAACTGTAGTTGGGCATGTAGACCACGGCAAGACGAGCTTGCTTGATTGCTTTAGGGGAAGCTCTATTCAGGAAGGGGAAGCTGGGGGAATAACGCAGAAGATTTCTTATACAAAATATCCTTCTGAGCAGATAAAGAAATTGTGCCCGCTTCTTGAAGGGCAGAATATTGCTCTTGAAATTCCAGGATTTTTGTTTATTGACACTCCAGGGCATGCTGCTTTCACTAATTTAAGAAAAAGAGGAGGAAGCTTGGCTGATTTAGCTATTCTTGTTGTTGCAGTCAAGGAAGGAATCAAGCCGCAGACAGCTGAAGTTTTGCAGATTTTGAAAACATACAAAACTCCTTTTTTGATAGCATTCAATAAAATTGATTCTGTTTCAGGATGGAAGAATCGCCCAGGAAGCTTGAAAGATTCTATTAACAGCCAAGCTATTAATGTAAGCCAGGAATTTCAGGAAGCTTTGCTGACTTTTCAAGGCTCTTTGAATGAGCATGGATTTGATTCAGCTTTATATTATGAAGTTGAAGATTTTAGGAAGAAAATTGCTATAGTTCCATGCTCTGCTAAAACTGGAGAAGGCATTGCTGAATTGCTTTTAGTTTTATGCGGCTTGTGCCAGAGATTTTTGAAGGAAAGATTAGAAGTTTCTGATGAAGCAAAGGGAATAGTGCTTGAAGTTAAGAAAGAAAGAGCAATGGATAATGTTGAATCAATTTTATACGACGGGACGTTAAAAGTTGGAGATGAAGTTGCTATTGCAAGCTTTTCTGAGCCGATTTTATCAAAAGTCAGGGCTTTGGAAGAAATAGAGCCTTTAGCTTTCAAGTATAAATCTGTCAAGAGTGTCAGCGCTGCTTCTGGCATAAGAATTCATTTAGCAAACAAGGAAGGAATTCTTCCTGGAATGCCATTTCAGAAATTTGACAATAATTTAGATGAATTGAAAAAGATATTCAAGAAAGAATTGTCAGGGGCATTGCATATGGACAAGCAGGGCATTATTATCAAGGCAGATTCTCTTGGCAGTTTAGATGCATTGATTAATTTATTGAAATTAGAAAATATTCATATTGTTAAAGCAGGAATAGGGCCAATAGGCAAAGGAGATATTAGCTCTGCAAAAGCTAATCTTGAAATATTTCCTTTAGATGCAATTATTTTGGGATTTAATGTTTCTTTGGAAGAAGGTGTTGAGGCTGGAAATGTCAAGATATTAAGAGATGATGTTATTTACAAGCTTATTGAGAATTTGCAGGAATGGCGCAAGGCAAAGCAGGCAGATATTGAGAAAGAGAGATTGATGGAGCTTGCCTCAATTTGCAAGCTTGAAGTTTTGCATAACTTTGTTTTCAGGAATTCAAATCCTGCGATTTTTGGAGTAAGAGTTTTGGGCGGCAGCGTGAAAATTGGATTGCCATTGATTGACGAGAAAGGCGAAAAAGTTGCCAGAGTAAAAGGATTGCAGAAAGAGAAAGAAGATGTCAAGAGCGCAAAAGAAGGAGATGAATTAGCTATAGCTCTTCCTGGATTGAATTTTGAAAGGCGTTTTAGGGATGTGAAGTTTATGTATTCAGATATTGGCGCAGCTGACTTTAAGAATTTCAAGAAAAATAAGGATTTGCTTAGCAATTCTGAATTGCGTGTTCTTGATGAAATTTCTAGGATAAAGGGATTTTAGTCTTGTATTCTTTCTTCTAAGGTATTTGTGATTTCGAAGTTTCTATCTTGTTGCTTTCCTTCTGCCTTAGCTGGCTTGTATCTTTTAACAAATGAATCTACATGCTCTGCAGTTATATTATTTCGGTGATATATATTTACATAATCTGGATCAAATAGAAAAATATATAAATACCCACACATATGTGTGGGTATGGCAACTAAAAATATTTCAATAAAAGAAGAATCATATAAGAGATTAGCAAGTTTGAGAGAGGGAAATGAAAGTTTCTCTGAAATAATTGATAGACTTACTGGAAAAGTTAAGCTTAGTGACTTTTTTGGAATATTATCTAAAGAATCTGCTGTCAAGCTTGAGAAAGGCATAGAAAGAGTTAGAAAAGAACGAGAGAAATTTTATCGTGAAAGAGTGGAGCGTATAAAAAAGGTTTTTAGATAATATGGTATGCTTAGAAACTTCTTTTCTTGTAAGCTATCTCAGAGGAGATGAGAAAGCCAGATTAATTTGGCAAAAGTTTGAAAGAAGAGGAGAGGTATTAACTATTGCCTCTCCAAGCATTATAGAATTGATAAGCGGTGCAGAATTAGAAGAAATTAAAAAAGAAAAAGAAGAGATAATCGGACTTTTATCTTCTTTAATAATCTTGCCTTTAGATAAAGGAAGTGCTGTTTTAGCTGGTGAAATTGAAGCATCACTTATATTGAGTGGACAAGTTATAGGCATAGCAGACATTATGATAGGAGCAATAGCATTGCATAATAATGAAAGATTAATTACAAAAAACAAAAAGCATTTTGAAAGGATTAATGGATTAGAGATAGAGAGTTATTAACGAGTTTAATTCTAATAGAGCAAATCATTTAAACTACATGTTTTAAAGCTTTACATGAATGGGCTTTTATTTGATAGAGAGGGGAGATTTATCGGAGTAGAACCTGGCAGAGAAGTTGTTAAAACTCGGAGTAATTTAATGACTTCAAAGGATTTATCTTTTCTTAATGCTGACGAGGCAGCTCAACCTATTGATTTCTCTTATTGGAGTCTTTATTCAGAAGGAAAAAAGCTTGAGCCATTGAAATATTCTAATGGCAAGACACAGGAAGATATTGTCAAGGAAGTTGTTGAGCTGGCAAAGCAAGGCAAGAAAGTAATATTTATTCATGGTGTTTGCGGCACTGGGAAATCTGCGATTTCTTTGAATGTGGCGCGATTATTAGGAAGAGCATCTATTGTTGTTCCTTTTAAAAATCTGCAAAAGCAATATGAAGAAGATTATACTAGGAAAAAATATGTCATAAAGCCAAATGGGATTAAGATGAAGATTGCAATTATAACTGGAAGAGATAATCATGATTCAATGATTATTCCAGGAGTTTCATGCGCAGACCCTTTTCTACCTGACACTATTTCGTTTACAGAGAGGAATAGAGATAAAATATTAAGATATTACAATCAAAATCCTGTGATACAGAATAAATTAGTTTCTCCAAACATTGGCAAGCTGAAAAGAATATCTATTGCTCCCTCAAATCCTTATTGGAGCCCTATCAGAGCTGGAGAATTTGTGCTTGCCCAGCTTTCTGATGCAAAAAAGAAGCATTACAGAGGTGTTCTAGGAAAAGATTTTATTTTTTATCACAGAAGAGAGGGATGCTCTTATTATGACCAGTTCCAAGCTTATGTTGATGCAGATACTATTATCTTTAATTCAGCAAAATATGAAATAGAAATGGCAATAGGCAGAAAGCCTGAAACAGAAGTTGATATTATTGATGAAGCAGATGATTTTCTTGATAACTTTTCTAAAGAGGATAGCTTTAATATTACTCGTTTTTTAAATTCCCTGCAAAACATTTCACTTGAGCCTTCGGAAGCTGGGGAGCTTGATAAGATAAAGGAGCTTCTTAATCTTGAAATAAAAAATAAAAAAGCATTGGGAGTCAGCGAGAGCCAGATTTTTTCTCTTAAGGATACTATTACAGGAAAAGTATTGAGATTATTGCTTGAAAGCAGCGCGTTACAAGCAGAAATAGCATTAGATGAAGAGCATTATGCAAATAAAGTTCTTGAGACAGCATATATGTTTCATGGGCTTTTTGAAGACAGCTATGCAACTTATAGTCGGGATGAAAATGACTTTTACATTCATCTTGTTACTACAAATGTGGCAAAGCGCTTTGCAGAGCTTTGCGATAAAACTAAAGTCATGGTGCTGATGTCAGGCACATTACATTCAAAAGAGATATTGGAGAATGTGTTTGGCATAAAGAATTTCGCAGTTGTTGAAGCAGAAACAAAAATGCCTGGCAAGATAGATATTTTACAAGGTGGCTATGAAATTAGCTGTGATTACAAAAGCCTTAATTCAGCGAGCCACAAGAGAAAAGAATATTTGGATGCTTTTTCAGCCTGCCTTGAAAAGGCAAAGAAGCCCATATTGATACATGTTAATTCATTTGCAGATCTTCCTAGTGAGCAGGAGATTAGCGATTATAATATTAATGGATTAATATCAAGAGAAAAGCTGAAGAGCTCGCAGGCTGAAGATAAAAATGGAGATAATATCTTGAAGTTCAAGTCAAAATTAATTGACACGCTTTTTAGCACAAAATGCTCAAGAGGAGTTGATTTTCCAGGAGATGTTTGCAATTCAATAATATTCAGCAAATATCCAAATCCAAATGTGCAGGATATTTTCTGGAAGATATTGAAGATGACGCATCCCAATTATTATTGGGCGATGTACAGGGACAAGGCTGAAAGGGAATTTTTGCAGCGTCTTTACCGCGCCTTGAGGTCGCAGGATGATCATGTTTACGTTTTGTCGCCTGACTTGCGAGTCATAGATGCTCTGAAGAGGCTGCAATTTTCATAATAAGGGAAGTTCCAAAATTCCAAAGATTTTCAATCTTTGACTCATTCACTTGTAAAACAAGTGAAGATTTAAAAACCCATTTTATTTTGAGTTAATATGGCATTCAAGCTTAATATTTCAGACAAGGGAAAGGCATGGAAAATGGAAAAAGATGCTGAATTCATAGTCGGGCTTTCTGTTGGGGATAAATTTGACGGAAAAGAGCTTGGAAGCGAGCTTGAAGGATATGAGCTTGAAATTACAGGAGGGACTGATATTGCAGGATTCCCTATGTACAAAGCTGCTGAAGGAATAGGATTAAAGAGAGTTTTGCTTACAAAAGGCTGGGGAATGAAAGACAGCAGGAAAGGAGTAAGATTAAGAAAAACAGTAAGAGGAAAAATTATTTCTGATAAAGTTGTTCAGATTAACATTAAAGTTTTGAAGCAAGGAAAAAAAGCACTAAGCGAGGTTTTTCCTGAGCAGAATAAGGTTGCTGTTCCTGAAGTTAAAGAAAACAAAAAAGAAGTTTCTATGCAATGAGTTTATTAAGTAAAATTTTAAGAAAATTTGGTTTGTCTAAAGAGACTATAACAATTGAAAGAGGTAGTTTTATTATTAAGCCAGGAGATATGGAATATGAATATCAGCAATTGGCATTATTAAAAAATAGTTCTATGAAAGATGAAATAATGAAGGCTCTTATCTTATATTCAAGATATTCTGAACTTAAAAGACAAGGATATGATGTCAGGATAGAGGGTGAGAAAATTAGTGGAATACTAACCGAAAGAAAAAGAATTTATTTTGATAATTAATCCTTGATGAAGATTTAAAAACACTTATTTCTAACAGATTTTATAGGAGAAGGAAAAATGGCAGAAACTGAAAATGGCATTTTGAATGTGGGCTTAGTCGGGCATATTGACCATGGCAAGACAACTCTGTTGCAGAGATTGAGCGGAAAATGGGCTGACACGCATTCTGAAGAATTGAAAAGAGGAATTACTATAAAATTAGGATATGCTGATATTGGAGTTTATCATGATGAAAAAGAAGGATATAATATTTCTGGAAAAGGCAAGAAGGTAAGAGAATTATCTTTTATTGATGCTCCTGGGCATGAAATGCTTATGGCGACAATGCTTTCTGGCGCGGCATTGATTGATGCAGCCCTGCTTGTGATTGCTGCAAATGAAGGAATAAAGCCGCAGACAAGAGAGCATTTAGTTGCTTTGAAAGTAAAAGACATAAAGCATTTGATTGTTGTTCAAAACAAGATAGATTTAATTGATGAAAAAGCTGCTCTTAAGAATTATCATGAAATAAAAGAATTCTTGAAAGGAAAATATGATGATGCAATTATTATTCCTGTATCTGCCC
>CAYUCQ010000002.1:34054-34492 GCA_964443535.1 Candidatus Woesearchaeota archaeon | reverse complement strand
GAGATTAATGTCGATTTAATATGGAAAGCTCTTGCAGAAATTCCTATTCCTTTGAGAGATAAAGAAGGAACTCCATTGTTTTTGATTGCAAGGAGCTTTGATATTAATCGCCCTGGATTAGAGCCTAAAGAATTGCATGGAAGTGTTCTTGGAGGATCATTAAGGCGCGGAACTTTGCGAATAGGCGATGAAATAGATATTAAACCAGGAAGAATTGTAAAAGAAGCTAATAAATACAAGTATGAAACTATAACAACAAAGATTATCAGCTTGTTCAAAGGAAGCAAGAAAGTTCCTGAAATGACTCCTGGAGGAAGCATGTCAATTGAGACAGAGCTTGACATGGGAATGGGAAAAGGTGACGCGCTAGCGGGAAATGTTGTTTCAACTAAGGGAAAATTGCCAGAGCTGACACAGCATCTTAAGATTAAGTATAAA
>CAYUCQ010000002.1:0-34044 GCA_964443535.1 Candidatus Woesearchaeota archaeon | reverse complement strand
ATTTTTATTTGGCTGTTCTTTATTTTTTCCTCGCTTTGTCAAAATCATAGTTTCGTCAGCATTCCAAATACCAGAAGTTTTTGGTGTTAATGAGAAAATTAATGTTGAGCCAATCAAGCCTTCTGAAATATTGCTTTTAAGCATTAATACTTCAACCAGCGGTGGAAGCGTAGTCTCTATGAAGAATAATGAGCTTGAAATTTCTCTTAAAGTTCCTGTAGTTGTTTTTGAGGGAGATAATGTAGGCATAGCAAGAAATATTCAAGGGCATTGGAGATTAGTTGGGCATGGAAAGGTATTTTAATTCTCTTTACTAGATTAAATAGAAGAGGTAATATGCTGTTAGAATATCCTCAAGAGCATGAGATTGCAAGAGCTGTTAGAGATATTAGTCTGCAAAATTTAGTTTTAGAAGATAAGCTCAAGTTGTATAAAAGATGCATCTCTAAATTTAGAAATTCAGGCGTAATTGAAGATTATACAATCATAAGTGAAAATGGCGGAGCCTATGATTTAGGCCATGACTTTGATTTTTGCCAGTATGCAGGTATACCTTATGATGATATGGATGAGCATATCATAGATATTGAGCTTGCTTTAGCCCTGCTTTGCGAAAGGCAGTTATTTTCTTTTCTTACGTAATATTTTTAACCTCTTAATTGCAAAATTCTTTATGGCACAAGAAGAAGCTGTAAAAAAAATAAAAGGACCTTGTGTTATCCTTGCAGGAGCAGGCACTGGAAAGACACATACTGTTGTTGAAAAGATAAAATATCTTATTGGCAGCAAGACTTATGAGCCTGAAAGAATTGTCTGCATGACTTTTTCCAATGAAGCTGCGAATAATTTATTAAATAATGTGAGAAAGATTTTGACTAATTCTGAAGGCAAAGAACCAATTATAAGAACTTTTCATGGTTTTTCAGCTGATTTGCTGAAAGTGCATGGGCAGAAAATAGGGATAAATCCGCGATTTAACTTACTGACGCCTGATGAGGCTAAAGTTGCCCTGCACCGTTATCTGAAAATTTCAGGAGCAGACTGTCACAAATACATAAATGCAATAGGAATTGCTAAAGATTTAGGAATAAGCCTTAACTCGCTGCAAGAGCATGTAGCTGCTAAAATAAATAATATGGATGATGCAGAACAGCTTGTGAAAAAATTAGAAGACTTAGATTTCAAGCTAAAGACTCTTCACCTAAGTAGGGAAAAATTAGTCAAGAGCGAGCTGGCTAAGGAAATAAAAAAGATTAATGGATTGCTGAAATTAAGGAAATTTGCAAATACATGGGCAGCATATGAAAAGATAAAGTCTGTCAAGAATTATCAGGATTATTCTGATTTGAATAAAAACGCATTGCATTTATTGCGCGAGCATAAAGAGATTATCAATGCATATGATTATTTTATTATTGATGAATTTCAAGATACTAATAAAGTGCAGTTAGATATGCTCTTCCTGCTTGCTCCAACTGGAAATATAACTGTTGTTGGTGATTTGAATCAGTCAATTTATAGATTTCGCGGAGCATATAATAAAAATTTTACCGAGTTTAAAGAAAAGTTTAATGTAGAAGACAAAGATTTCTTTAATCTTGATAGATCTTACAGATCTCCAAATAAAGTTTTGAGAGCAGCTTATCGCCTTATCTTGAATAATTATTCCAGCCTTGATGGATGCTTTGAAGTTTTAAATCATCAAGGCAGAGAAGGAGAAAATATAGAGGTTTACGAGTCAAAAAATGCAAGAGAAGAAGCAAGAAAAGTTATTGAATTAGTTGAAAGAGAAATAAAAAATGGAACTGACACGAGAGATATTTGCATAATGTTCAGGACTCATCAGCAGGGAAGAATCATAAAAAGAGCTTTTGAAGCTAAAGAAATAGCATATACTTCAATGAATAAGAACTCTTTGTTGAAAGAAAGAAGCATAAAAATAGTTGCAGATTATTTGACAATTTTAAAGAAATTAAAAAATAAAGAAAATGGGGGAGGAGAAGCTTGGTGGGATTTATTTTACAATCTTGATTTTAAAGAAGATGATTTGATAAAAGTTGGGAGTTTTATAAAGAAAAATTTAAAAGAAGAGCCTTTTAGCGCATTTATTTTAGAGAATTTAAAGAACTTGGAATTATCTGACTCAAGCAAAATATTTGTCAAGATTTTAACTGAAAGAATTAGCGGACTTTTGCCTTTGGCAGACAAGAATGTGGCAGATATTATAAAAGAGATTTATAATATTGCAGGGCTTGTGAATGAGCAAAAAACAAGAGAAGAGAAAGTTATAATGATGAATCTCAATAGATTTTACGAATTAGCCAAGGCGCATGGCGCTTTGCATGGCGATGATATTGAAGGATTTGTATATTATCTTAGTATTTTGAATAATTTAGGCATAGAGATTGAAGCTGCTGATTCTGAAGAGAACGGCGTCAGGCTTATGACATTGCATGCTACTAAAGGACTTGAATATAAAGTTGTTATAATAACAAATCTTGCCCAGAAGAGATTTCCTATTGAGCATTATGAAAGCAACAGCTTGATTCCGCCTGAATTATCTCCTGAATTTAATTTTAGTAATTTGTCAGAGAGTGATTTTGAATATAAGGTTTATGAGCATGAGAGATTAAATAGACTTTTTGAGGAAAGAAGGCTTTGTTATGTTGCTTTTACAAGAGCTAAGGAGAAGTTGATATTAACTTATGCAAATGAATATGGGGGAAGGAGATTTTATCCTTCTCAATTTTTAAGCGAGATAGACTGCAAGAGCAATCCTGATTTTTCTTTTTCTGTTGTTGAGTATAGCGAAGATATTGAAAATTCTGAGCCTTCTTTGCGAGCTGCTTCTTTAGAAGAAACTAAGAGCATTCCTAAACTAAAATTCTCGCCATCTGCATTGCTTCTTTTTAGGGAGTGCCAGAAAAAATATGAATACAAATATGTTTATAATATGCCAGAGCAAAAAACTGTTTCATGGCAGGCAATGATGCTTGGCAGCTTTGTGCATAGAGTTTTAGAAGCTGGCGTAAAGAGTGGATTTAGAAGCTTGAGAGAATTTGAAGATTTTGCAAAAGAAATGCATCTTGAAAATGACTGGAAAGAAACTAATTTATCTGAAGTATTGCAATTAATTAGAATATTCTTTGAGAGGAATAAGAATAGGTATAGTTTAAGTTCAAAGACAGAGCAGTTTTTAAGTGCGCAGCTTGGCGATTTTAATTTTGTGGGTTTTGCAGATAGGATTGATTATAATGATGGAGGGATTGATATTATTGATTATAAAACTGGAAAGAGCGAAATTGCGCCGTTAGCAAGAAATTGGCAGCTTGGATATTATGCGCTAGCAGCTTCTTCATTTGGCAGAGTAAGAAGAATAATTCTTGACATGCTTCAGCATGAGAAGCCTTTGGAATTTGAATTAGATGCAGCGGGAAATGCAAAGGCTCTTAACTCGCCGCGAATTGCAGGATTTAACATATTTGCTATTGAGCAGGAATTGATAAAAACTGCGCAAGAAGTATCTGATTCTTACAGAAGAGGATTTTCAGCATGCCCTGTGGAAAAGAATTGTAGTTTTTGCAATGAGTATGTTTGGAAGCTTTGAGATGGGAGTATTAGAACAAATATTAGAATTTTTTGAAGATTTATATGAAGTCTTTATTTCAAAATAATTTCATGGTTTGTAATAATATTTTTAGCCTTTCCTATCATTAAATATGCACTATTAGCTATAATTTACATAATAGAACCGAATGCTAAAAATTTAGATAGTTTTGCATTATCATTTGTTGATAATATAATTCCATGGTATATCGGGATATTAATAAATCCTGTAGAATCGTTAATCTTCTTTTTATTAATTATTCTTCTAGTTACAATCGTATTTTCTTGGGTAGAGTAAAAACCTTCAAAAGCCAAAGGTTTTTAAATCAATTTTTCTCATGATTTTATATATTTAGATTAATATGTTTTATTTGCTAGAAGTTGAAGATTATGTAAGAGTTGAGCCAAAGCATTTTGGCTTGGCTACTAAGGAGGCTATTGAAAGCCAGCTGAACGAGAGTTACATTAATAGTTTTAACAAGGAATTTGGATATATTATTTCTGTTGTCAGTGTTGACAAGATAGAAGAAGGAGTTATAATTCCTGGAGATGGAGCTGCTTTTTACAAGTCTATATTTAAATTAGTTGTTTGGAAGCCTGAACTGCATGAGCTTGTTTATGGAACAATTAATGAAATAACTAATTTTGGAGCTTTTATGCAAATAGGGCCTGCGCAAGGCATGATTCACATATCACAAGCGATGAATGATTATGTATCTTTGAGCAAGACTGGAAGCTTGTCTGGGAAAGCTTCAAAGAGAAACCTTGGAAAAGGAGATGACTGCGTTGCAAGAATTGTTGCTGTAAGCTACAAAGGTGACAATCCCAAAATAGGATTAACAATGAGGCAGCCTGGATTAGGAAAAGTTGAATGGCTTGCAGAAGAAAAGAGAAAGCAAGATGTTAGCGTTAAGAAAATAGTTAAAAAAACAGCAAAAGGGGAGAAGAAGGGCAAATAATGGAATTTGGAATTAAACCTGATTTGTTAAGATTAAGCATAGGGTGGAGAGTATATGTAGTGCCAGATATAGATGATAGGAATAGAGATTCTTTGCGTTCGTTTGATAATTTGTTGAGAAATTTTTTATATGATGTTTATATTGATTATGTGGGCGGAGTTAAGTCGCATAGAGCAAGCAATTTAACTTATGGTGAATTAAGACAAGATATTTTTGAGAATTTGGTTGTTCCTTCACGCCAGAATATGACTATTTATGTTGCTTTGAGCAAGGAGAAGAAGTAAAAATGGCAGAAAAATTTGTTAAGATATTTGAGTTGAATGAAAAAGGCATAGGAAGCACAAGGCTTGTTCCTAAGGAAGAGCTTGAAAATTTGAGGGGCAAGATTGTTGTTTTGAATCCAGAGCAATCAGAGATTGCTCAAAAATTGTCAATAAAGGGAAAAGGTGTTTATGGAGCGCGTTTCAGATAATATGGAAATAATAACTGATTTTAAGAATAATTTGTTGAACAGGAAAGAAGTAGTTTTTTCAATAGATTCTGCGAAGAATCCTGGGCTTGCAAAAGTGAGGGAAGATTGCTCAAAGCATTTTAATGCTGAAGCAGATAGAATTGCTGTCAAGAAAATATCAAGTAATTTTGGCAGCAAAGAATTTCTTATAGAAGCATATATTTATGATTCTGCTGCAGACAAGCTAAAAGTAGAGCCAAAGCCAAAGCCTAAGAAGGAGAAGAAATGACTACCAAAGTAGGCGGAGCAGAAGGCAAGCAAAAGGGCAAGAAAAAGCATAAAAATAAGCAGACAAGCCAGAAATACAAACATTATACTATCAAGGGCGATGAAATTGTCAAAGGCAAATCATGCCCAAGATGCGGGCCTGGAATATTTCTGGCAAATCATAAAAATAGGTTGTTTTGCGGAAAATGCAGATATACTGAATTTACGGATAAGAAATAATTAGTCAAGTATGCCCTTCTTTTTTACTATAAGATTCTTTGTCCAGACTATCTCTGGATTTTTTCTTCCTTTTGTTATTCTTATGTTAAGCATTCCTACTAGTCCAGATCTTTTGATGGCTTCCTCGCTTCTTGGGACATAAACATAAATCTTTCCTTTCACTCCAATTGGTGCGCCATTTACAATGCAGTTTATGTAGTCTTTGGCAATTACTTTTAATTCTTCATTTTTTACACCTTCTTCTCTTTGAATAAAATAATCAGGTCTGCCTTCACTTCTAAATACAATTACTTCTGCGTCATATCTTTCTTTGAATAATCTAAACGTCATATATTTAGGTGTTTTATAAGATATATAAATCTTTCGTTTCTTTGTAGTAGTTACATTATTACTTTATAATAAATTTATATATTATATTGATTTTTAGAGCTATATGGGATATCTTATAAAAAAGGGGAATTTTCTTCATTTTAGCTTAAACATAAAGAAGCTGGCGTTTATTGGAATATTAACAACTTTTTCCGCAGCACTTGTTGATACAATCTGGGCAGTTTATCTTGACAGCTATCTTGACAGTCCTACTTTGGTTGGATTTTTTTCTGCGGCATTGACTTTGATTTCTTTTCTTTCGTTTTTCCTTTTTATTCCGTTGATTGAAAGAAAAGACAAGGAAAAACTTTATATTTTTGGATTGATAATTTCAATAATATCTTACTTTTTGTTTAGTTATGTTAGTGATATTAAAGTAATATTTTTTCTTGCTCTGCTTTTGATGCTTGCGATTAATCTAAGAATATCAAGCTGGGGAATAATTGTAAGAGATAAGTCTAAGAGAAAAGAATTAACGAGAAATGAAGGACTTCTCTACACTTTGTATAATGCAGGCTGGCTTACAGGTCCGCCTGCTGCAGGCTATATAGCTTCAAAATTTTCTTATAGCGGAGTATTTATTGCTTCAGCTCTTATATTATTCTTTGTCCTTATTTTATTTGTTAAATTCAGGATAAAAGATCACAATAAGATTAAGTCTGTTGACGAGAATATATTCAAGAATTTTGTTGACTTTTTCAAGAGCAGAGACAGAACTATTGCTTTTCTTTTAGGCGGAGGCGGGAACTTTTGGTGGGTCCTTATTTATCTTTTCATGCCTTTGTACATAGTAAGAAATGGATTTGATATTTTTGACTTGAGCGCTTTTTTTGTCTTAATGCTATTGCCTGCAGTTGCATTTGCATATCCTTTTGCAAAAATTGCGAATAAGGTAGGGCATAGGAAGATGTTTATTACAGGGTATGCTATTCTTAGCACAGCTGCTTTAATTTGCTTTTTCTTGAATAATATCTATTTAATATTCCTATTTCTCTTTATTGCAAGTATAGGAATTGCGATGCTTGAGTCTACTACAGAAGCTTATTTCTTTGATATTTCAACTAATGAAGAAGTTTACAGATTTTTTGCGCCATTTAACACGAGCATAGATGTTAATCATCTTGCTGCAAAGCTTCTTCCAGCTTTTCTTCTAATTTTCCTTCCATTTAAGTTTATTTTCCTATTATTTGCTGTTTTCATGGCAGGATTCTGCATATTATCTTTCTGGGCAAGAAATATTGTAGAGATTAGAAGAAAAGGTTGATGATTATTAGTCATCTGAAATTCTTTTTCACTGACAGAGGCGCGTTTTCTCCTGGCGCTTGTCTTTGTGTAATTTCAGCTGATTATGAGTTGTGATGTTGATAAACCCTTGAAGAGGAGGCTCAATCTTATTAAATAGATAGATTGAGCGTCCTCTCCTGGGCAAAAAGAGGTGATACTATCCAGTATATACCCAAGTATTTAAATCTTTCTGTTTGTTGTAACTTCTTAATAAGCACACATGCTATTCGTGCCTTTAATGTCAAGATTGCCGATATACTATGCAATCTTGAGCATCCAAAAGTCTAAACGTTATACAAAGACTTTTTGATATGATATCTTACTTGATTTAATGTTCATATATTGTAACTAAAGGCATATAAATATCTTTTCGTTGTCTATAATATGGAAGACAAGCCTGAAATCAAGAATAATAAGGAAAAAGTCGGGCAGGAGCAAATTCATGGGTTGCTTTTCAGCGATAAATTAAGCTGGCAGGCAATAATTTATGATTTAATTAATACAGAGCAGCTTAATCCTTGGGATGTAGATATATGCCTTTTAGCTAATAAATATCTTGAAAAAGTTCGAACAATTGAAGAAGGAAATTTTTTCGTTTCAAGCAAAGTTTTGTTTGCAGCGTCGCTGCTTTTGCGGATGAAGTCTGAGATTTTGCTGAACTATTACATTCCTAATTTGGACAGTATTTTGTTTGGCAAGAAAGATGAAAAGAAATATGTTCGGGAAAGGATTGAATTTGATGATGAAGTTCCTGAATTAATTCCAAGGACACCTTTGCCAAGAGGAAGAAAAGTCAGCTTGCATGAATTAATGAGTGCTCTTGGAAGAGCTATTAAGACTGAAACAAGAAGGATCAAGAGAATTGTTGTAGACAGGCAGAGAGAGTTTGATACAATTGGAGCTATACCTAGAAAGAAAATTGACTTGAAAGGACAGATAACTACATTGTATAATAAGTTGAGAGATTATTTCAAAGACGGAGGCGATAAAGTCGGCTTTTCAAATTTCTGCCATTTGCATGGAAAGGACAAAATAGCTCATTTCCTGCCTTTGCTTTATTTAGACAATCAGCATAAAGTTCTGCTTGAGCAGGAAAGTCATTTTGAAGAAATTTGGATATGGCTTAAGCAGACATATGAGGAGAAGCACGCTGAGATTTTGGAAACTGCAAGAAAAGAAGTTGAAGAAGCCATGAATGGGGAAGATGATTCTGAAGAGAGTATAGAGCGTCCTGTTGAAAATACTGCTGAAAGTGCTGGCGAAGTTGTTGAGGGCGGGGAAAAGGAGCAGACTAAGAATACTTAGCATACAATGGGCGACTTAAACTTAAACCAGGCATTGAGTCTTGCTGTCAAATACCATCAAGAGGGCAATCTTGACAAGGCAGAGATTATTTATAGAGAAATTTTAGATGGGGATCAAAATAATGCTGAGGCATTGCATTTATTGGGATTGATTGCTCATCAAAAAGGCAAGCATGAAAAAGCTATTATTTTTATTAATAAGGCGATTGAAATAAATCCTAATAGTGCTTTATTTTACAGCAATTTGGGAATGATTTATGATGTTTTAGGCAAAGAAGAAGAATCTGCAGTTAATTTTCAGAAGGCATTGGAGATTAATCCCAAACATAATAAAGCTTTTCTCGCGCATTATAATCTTGGTGTTTTTTATTCAGATAAAGGCAGAATAAACCAGGCTCTTGAACATTATAATAAGGCATTGGAATTAAACGGGAATTTTGCTGAAGCTCATTGGAATAAAGGGCTTGTTTTACTTTTGTTAGGCAGATTTAAAGAAGGATGGAAAGAATATGAATATAGGTTTAAAAAGGAAAAACCCAGCGATTCAAGAGTTTTTGATAAGCCCAAATGGGATGGCTCTTCATTAAAAGGGAAGAGAATTTTGGTTCTTTCAGAACAAGGTTTTGGAGACAATATTAATTTTATACGATATATCTCCCTTGTTAAAGAAAGAGGAGGGCATGTTATTTTTGAATGCAAGAAGGGACTCAAAAAGTTATTTGAAGGTTTTTTCGGTATAGATGAAATTGTAGAGAAAGATAATGAAGTTATTCCAAATATTGAATTTGATTTTTATATTCATCTTATGAGTCTGCCAGGAATATTTAATACTAGTTTGGGGAGCATCCCCAATATGGTGCCTTATTTAAGAGTTCCTTTAGCCGCCAAGAAGTTTAAGACAGAGTTTAATAATAACGATTTTAACATTGGCATAGTTTGGGCTGGCAATCCTAATCAAATGAATGATAAGAATAGGTCAACTAGATTTGATAAATTTAAAATTCTGAAAAAAATTCCAGGAATTAAGCTATTTTCTCTGCAGAAAGGAGAGGGTGCTAAGCAATTTAACGATTCTGAAATAATTAATATGGCTGATAAAATAAATGACTTTACAGATACAGCTTCTATTATTGAAAATTTAGACTTAGTTATTTCAGTAGACACCTCTGTTGCTCATTTATCTGGAGCAATGGGCAAACCTACATGGCTATTATTAACTTTCATGCCAGACTGGCGCTGGATGCTTGATAGGACCGACAGCCCTTGGTATCCAAGTATGAAGTTGTTCAGGCAAGAGAAATTAGGAGACTGGGATTATGTTTTTAACAAAGTTCACAATGAATTGAAAGAGCTTTTGAAGAGGCGATGAATGGTTTGTTTCTATACTTAAGTAGTTACAAATAGAAAGGTTTATATATAAGTTCTTCCTTTAGATATTATGACAATGAGAGATGAAGAATTTGGATTTACAGGAAAAGCGTATGGATTTATTTATAGCTCTGCTTCTGAAGGAGAAATAAAAGAGCAAGTGCCTAATGTAAGAGATTTGGCTCATACACCATCTTCTTTAGAGTTGCAAGTTCATGCTGGTATTAATCCTAATGAATTTAGAGATGATTCTGAACTACAAGAGCTTGCTCAATCTGCTATTAGAGATGGAAATAATTATACATTTGTAGCTAGTCTTAAAGGTGCTACAAATGAGCGCACAGCAGGCGAATTAGGAGATATTGTAAATACATTTTATAATAGCCCTTTACAGAGGAAATTTTTAACTGAAGAAGGAAAATATCTTGGCGGAATTGTTTCTAATCAATACGGAAGATATGAATTTTTAGAATAGTTATTTCTTAGAATAAACGCCCAATAGGCAGGAATCAAGATGAGACATTCTTAATGAAGAAGCAATTTTTCTTGCTGATAGTTCAAAGAAGTGCAATACTGGATATCTTGAGAAAAATCTACAATCGTCCAAGACCCAGAAGTTTTCTTCTGTCAGGCCATTTTGACCAAGATATTTTCTCAAATCTTCCCTGCTATTCATTCTGTAATGTGTTGGAAATGTATCTTTTTCCTCTGTTCCCCAAAGAGCTTTTTTCAGTTTATCTTTAAGTCCATTTGGCAAAATTTTTGTTACAGATGGAGCTAATGAACTTCCATTTACAGTATATACTACTAACTTTCCTTCTGGCTTTAACAAGCCGCTGACATTTCTTGCAGTTGATGCAGGGTCTTCAACATGCTCTGCTACCATTCTCATAGATATTAAATCAAATTTTTCTGGATCGTAAAAGTCCTCTATTTTTGCTTGAATTCCTGTATGGACATATGGATTTTCTTTTATTGTTTCATCAGGATCAATTCCAACAAGCTCTACTGCACGAGATGAAAGCTTTTTGCTTAGATGGCTATTGCTTGGAAAGAGCTTTCTACCGCATCCTATATCAAGCCACCTAGTTTTTGAAGAAACTAGTTGATCCATTAATGCTTCATAATGCCTTTCAGGAATTTCGTAACCAAATTTTCTTCTAAGCATTCTAGTAAGATTTTCGCCTTTTCCTGCGTAAATCTTTTCCGGAATAGTTATAGGCATACTTTCTGCACATTTCATTCTTGTCATAATATTACTACTAAGGAAAAATATATAAATTTGTGTTATCACCTATTGGTAGATTCTTTTTAGATTATTTAGAACTGCTTAATTTTGAGAGCAGCTGCTTTTCGCTTAAGAGCTTTTCTTCGCCAGATGACATATCTTTTAATTTGTATTTTTCTTTTGATATTTCTTCTTCTCCGAGAAATACGATATAAGGTATCTTTTGCGAGTTTGCAAAATCAAGCGCCTTGCTTGGCTGGCCTTCTGTTATTGAGCATGAGACTTCATTCTTTCTCAGCTTTTTGGCTAATTTTATTGCCTCTTCTTCTTGGTTGAATGAGATTATCAAGGCTTGCGGAATTGCATCTATTTCTAATTTTGCCATTGCTTCTTCGCATAGTCCCATAAGAGATTCAATGCTGAAAGAAATTCCAACCGCAGGAATAACTCTATTTGACATTTTTCCAACTGTCTTGTCATATCTTCCTCCTCCTGCAATTGATGTCTTTTTTTCTGTAAGGTATATTTCAAATATATTTCCAGTATAATATGACAATCCCCTTACCATAGAGAGATTTAATCTTGTTTTTATTCCATAGACTTTTAGTTTTTTTATTAAATCTTCTATTTCATTGATTCCGTCAAATGCATTGTCCTTGAAAAATTCTATATCTTTTTCTAATAATTTGAACAAAGTTATTATTTGATTTGCGCTGGCGTATTTTCTTAAGTTTGCTTTAACAATATCTGCTCCTATTTTTTCTATTTTGTCAAGCTCTTTCAAAACTTGCTTTTGCTCTTTTATTTCCACGCTTTCAATTATTGCGTTTAATAATTTTCTGTTGTTTATTTGTATTTCAAAATTATTTATTTTTAGCTCTTTTAATATGTCTGAAGCAAGGGCAAGACATTCTGCATCTGCGTTTGTTGAACTATCGCCAATTACATCTGCATCACATTGCACAAATTGGCGGGTTCTGCCCTGCCTTATTGGCTCGTCCCTGAAAACAGGGCCTATTTGATATCTTTTCATTGGCAGCTTGATGTTAGGGTTTTCCTTGAAGATTCTTGCTAATTGAAAAGTGAATTCATATCTTAATCCGAGATTCCTGCCTCCTCTATCCTGCAGCCTGAATCTGTCAGCAACAGCTTCATCTTCTCCTTCACTGCTTATTATATCTGGGCGCATTAGCTCATCAAATTCTATTATGGGAGTTTCTATAGGGACAAAGCCATATAATTTGTAGTATTTCTCTACAATTTCTGCTATTTTCTTTCTTTTCAGTGATTCTGGGGGCAGGTAATCCTGGAAGCCTTTTACTGTTCCTATGTCTAATCTCATTTTTATAAGAAAATTAAAGCGTATTTATAGTTTTTTATCTACTTTCTGTAATTTGCTTTTTTGCTATTTCAATAACTTTCTTTATATCTCCAGAAAATATCTTACTTGCTTTTAATATTTCTATTCCTATTATATCGCCATTTTTTGATATATCAATAATTATGTTATTAGGCAATTCAACGCTTTTCCAATATGCCTTATCTTTGATATGAATTCCAAGTACATCTTCTTCTGAATCGTACCAATTTTCCATTTTATAAATTTTCTTTTTCCCAATTAAGGATATCTTCTTCACTTGCTTTTTGCCAGGCTTTCATTTCTTCTTCTAACTCTTTATTCTTTATTTTCATATTAGATTTAATGTATTCTACATTAGCTTGAAGCTTAGCTAGTATTTCTCTTTGATTAAATTTTGCTTCTTGCTCCATTGTTTATTAAGTTATAAAGAATTTATAAATATTTAGGGGAAATTTTATATTGGTTTATTCATATTTCCTATTATCAAGAATATTACTGCTGTGAAAAACATCATAAAATACATAGTTATTATACTTGATGTCCATTGATTTGTTGATATGTCTCTAAATATAGAGACTACTAATCCTCCCAATAGGGCTATTCCTAAGTCTTTAAGAAGTTTATTTTCCCAAGTATATTTGTTTAAACTAGTTCCTATCAAGGGCAAGACCATTATTATAAAACCTAAAATTATTCTTTTTAATCCATCTATTAAGAAGAAGATTATTACTCCTAAAATCAAAGTTACCCAATAGATAGTTTTTATTATATGTGCTTTTTTCATTTATGCTCTATTATAGATATGCTTTAAAAAATGTTCGATTCTCCAAAAAGGGCGGGAGGGGAGAATCGAACTCCCGTCTTCAGCGCCACAAGCTGACATTCTGCCTTTAAACTACAACCGCCATAATTGTAAATGAGGAAAAGGGTATAAAAATCTTGTTGGCTTTGTTATGTCAAGATGCTTGTCACTTTTTATCGCATCTTGAGCATCCAAAAGTCTTATAATGTTACAAGGACTTTTTGATTTGATGAAAACAAGATTTAAGTTTTATGCTTTTAAGTTATGCCTGCTCATTGTTGTAGTTTTTGCAATTCAGGTTTTTGTTCCTGCATTCACTGAATTGCTTGTTTTAAATGAAATGGCTTTTAAGGAAATGTGGCGATTTTTCAGCGCTATTTTTTTGCATGGAAGCTTGCTGCATTTAGCTTATAATTTGTTCGCACTTGCGCTCTTTGGAAGCATTTTGGAGAAGCTAATTGGAAGCAGGAAATTCTTATTGATATTCTTTATTAGCGGAATATTGGCTAATTTAATTTCTGTTAATTTTTATTCAAGCTCACTTGGAGCAAGCGGTGCAATTTTTGGAATTATTGGAGCATTGGTTGCAATAAGGCCAATGCTTATTGTCTGGGCTTTTGGAATGCCTATGCCAATATTCATCGCAGGAGTTTTATGGGGAATTGGCGACTTGCTTGGCGCAATTGGCTTTTTGATAGGAAATCCGATTGACAATACTGGAAATATTGCCCATTTATCAGGAATGTTCTTTGGCTTTATTTTTGGGCTGCTTTTCAGGGACTTTAAGCGCGCTAGAAAAGAGTCTAAAATTGATATAGAGGAGAAAGCTATTAGAGAATGGGAAGATAAATATTTGCGCTAAGGCTTTAGAAAGGCTTTTTGAAGTTTGTAAATTGTTCATACATGATTTCCACGTTTTTCCTGCATACAAAATCATGCTGCCTAAATCCGCCTCCAAAACTCTTTGGAATATGCATTAGTTCGTGAATTATTACTTTATCCTGATCAGATTTGCTCATCTTGTCAAATTTTTCCAGGAATTCTATTGCGTAAAAAGCCTTTGATTTCATTGCTTTTTGCATCAGCTTTCCAAGAGCATGGCATCTTGCAATAGTGCTTTTTGTTGAAGAGCCAAAGCTTCTTGTGCATTCTACTCTGTTTAAGTCAATATGATCCATATTAAGAATTTGAGCTATTTCATTAACTCTATCTTTCAAATCAGGGGCATCTACATATTTCATTGAGTGGTGAGATAACTTAGGTTTAAAATTGTTGCTGTTGATTAATAATGTCTATAACTTTCTTTCTTGACAAAGGGTTTTTTATTTTAATATTTTTTGCTGGAATTTTTAGAGATTTGGCTAATAAATTTGTTAAAGAAATATTTGCCCTGTTCTTTTCTGCAGGTTCTTTTATTTTTGCAGTGTATTCTAGTTTTGAAATTTCTTTTAACTCTTCTTCTTTTGAATTAGGAATTACTTTTACATGAATAATCATCTTGTTACAATTTCCAAGCCATCAAGATGCTTGAGCAAATACTCTTTTCCTACAGCTCTCTTTGTTCTTACGTCAATTGCTTTTATAAAACCCTTGCCTATATCTGTATGAAGGCGATATGCAAAGTCAAGGGCTGTTGAGCCTTTTTTCATCAGATAGCAATCTGGCAGAACATTGCCTTTGCTGTCTTCAAGTTTTGAGCCCGCGGGATATATAGCAATATATCCCATTATGTCCAATACAATATGATTTAATATTTCCTGAACACCTGTGCCTTTGTTTTCTTCAATTATCTTCTTTATCTTGTTCAATGCTTCTTTTTGCTTTTCTGTTAGTTGAGACTTAACTTTGAATGTTGATTCGCCTGGAGTGTATTCTATTAATCCTGCCTTGTCTGCTTCTCTCAATGCTAGCTCGCCATCTGCAAAGCATTGTATTATTGGATAGTCAAATTCTTCTTTTATTTTTTCAAGATTTTCTCTTGAATTTGGGCGATCTATTTTATTAGCCGCGATTATTGTCGGCTTTGTATTTTTTCTTAATAATTGAGCGAAAGTAAAGATTTCTTTATCATTCCATGAAGATGGTTTTTCATAATTTAAATTGGATTTTAGTATTATTGACTTGACATCATCTGGCTTTACTTTTAGTCCTGAAAATTGCTTTGCTATTGATTCTGCGAAATTTGCTTTTTGCATTTCTAATGTTCTTGAAAGAGATTTCCATACTTTCATTAGAATTCCCTTGTACCATAAATCTAATTCGTTTTCAATTATTTTTATGTCTTTTCCAGGATAGTAATTATTTGTTGGCTTTCCTTCTCCATCTGTTTCTCCAGATAAGTCAATTATATGTATAAATGCATCTGCTCCTGCAAGGTCATTCAGGAATTCATTGCCTAATCCTCTTCCTTCACTTGCTCCTTCTACAAGGCCTGCTACATCCATTAGTTCAAATGGGACAAATCTAAAGCCTGATTTTACATATCCTTCTCTTGGATTGCTTTGCTTGTTGAATTCCGCAGCAAGGTCTTTTATCTTTATGTATGCAATGCCATGATTTGGCTTTATTGTGGCAAATGGATAGTTTGCTATAAGTATATCTGACAAGGTTGCTGCCTTGAAGAATGTTGATTTCCCTGAATTTGGCTTGCCTACAAGACCGATTAACATGATATTGGATAAAAGCCAATATATTAAAAGATTGCCATTTTATCTATTAGCATGAAGCAGGAAATAAAATGGGCGATAATAGCAATAGTGGTGACAATAGTATTAACAATATTTATAGCAAGATACCCCAGTATTAGTTATCCAGGAAGAGATGCTAAAATAGAAATAATTTCCCAAGACAAGATTGAAATTTATTCATTTCTACTTGTACGTACAAGTGATACTAAAGGAGATTTTTCAAAGATAATATTTAGAAATAGTGGAGATATTGATGCAAATGTCTTTTGCTCTCAGACAACAAATGATAATTTTACAGGAACGATACTAAATGAAGATAATGGCGTAAGTCCAATAGAGGTATCTAAAGAAAGTTATGAATACAGAAGACTAAGAATTACATATAATTTATGTAGTTCTCAAACTGATCATTGTGATAAACCTGAGTTAGTGCCTATAGGAAAACATAGTATTACTTTTAATTGTGAATGCCATGCCTGCAAAAAACAAAGAAACTTCAATCAAACAATAGACTTTTGTATTTATAACAATAATAAAACTCAAGAATGTTTTAATTAATTATCCCACAGATTTATAAATTGGTTTTAATGTGTATTTACGATCCTGTAGCTCAGCCCGGTTTAGAGCACCGCTCTTATAAGATTATGGCTCGTTAGAGCTTTATTTTCACGCTGAAAAGCTAAGAAAGGCGGGGGTCCCCGGTTCAAATCCGGGCAGGATCATTGGATTTGAACACACACGGAAAAAATTATCTTTTGCATAAGACAATAGCATATTCACTTTCAGAATCTTTCTTTAGTTCTACGCTGTCAAAATACATGTCGCAGAATTCTTTTAATTCATTTTCGTAAAGCTTGTGCTGGAATGCTACAATTATCTCGTCGTTTTTTCTTAGCTCTATTTTTCTTTTCTCATATAGGAATGTCTTGTCTTTTTTTATCTTGTAATATACTTCAAGCCTATTGTTTGTAAAGCGCGCATTATACTCTACTTCATCTTTCTTAAAGCCAAGCTGAAGAGGTATGTGAATCAGCCAGTCATTAAATATTGGATGCTGATATGTTTCTAAGTTTGCAAATCTTGGACCTGTTCTTATGCCATTTCCTATTATTAAAATATCTCCTGGAAGCATTGACTGGCTTAGCCTAAACAAATAGTCATTAATTTCAAAGCTTGCTAAAAATGAATTGAGAAGCAGGATTATATTTTTCTGATATTTGTTGTTTCTCAAGACAGCTCCAATGTTATCTAAATTTAGGAAATTTTCTGTAACTTTTGGAGCATAGTCAACTACATTTTGAAGCTTTTCTTTTTTTATGTTTTTTAATGCCAATTCTGTTAAATATTCACTGACACTTACAGGGCAATATCTTAAGTTTATGTCTTTAGGAAGAGAGTTAATTATTACTTTTGCTTTTGTGCCTTCTGTACAGCTCATGTCTATAAGATTAAATTGATCTTTTCTTGCATTAATTTGCAGTTTTGGGACGTGTTCTTTTAAAAGGTTAATTTCTATGTCATTAATTGTTGCTTTATATCTTGGATGCTCTTGCAGTTTGAGAAATGCTTTTGCCATGTCTAAATTGACATATCTGAAGCATCTTTTTGACAAGTCCCAGACTTTTATGCCGTTTTCTATGGAATAGCCGTTCTTTATCAATTCTCTTAGCAAGATTTCTTGGGAATTCATAAAATATCGTGATAATTAAACTATTTATCTCTTTCTATGAGTGGCGTGATATGCCCCTGCCGGTTTATTCAAACTCTGTTCTCATACCGTCAGTGGTATGAAATCTTTGATTTAATGAATGCCCCTGCCGGGATTTGAACCCGGGTTACGGCCGCGAAAGGGCGGAGCCCTATACCTGCATCTCCTCCCTATTTGGGCTGAGCACGCCCTTTTCTCCGCCCTTGAAGGGTGGAGCACTTGCGTCATTTTGCGGTCAATCGGACATTCCTATTTCTTTAGTCTTTTCCCCCACTTTTTGGTGAGCATGATCAGTTGAAGACGAGGAGGTTAATATAATTTTCCTTTTAGTTCTTCTATATCTCTTTCAAGGAAAGCCTGAAGGCTTTTTCTTGTCTAGTTAAACTTGCTATATCTTTATCAATCTCGCCTTTAATAATTGCAGGACTTAATTTAAGATAGTTAAGTGAGGAGAATCTGTCATAAAGTCCCTTATTTTTAATTAAATTGACAAAAAGAGTCTTATCTTCTGGATAAACCACTTTAATGTATTCCTTCACTGAACACTTTTTATGTGAACCAAATAACAAATCTGTATTTTTCTCTTGTGCTAGCTCAATGATTTTGCTCTTTAGTTCTTCTTCTTTCCGTTCTATATCTTTCTTTAATGTCTGAAGCTTTTCAAGCTCATCAACTAAGCCGTTATCGTTTGCCATTTTAATACCTATTCTTATCAAAATCCTCCGGAATTTTATAGCTATCTCTTGTCAATTTGGCAGAGGCGATTCTATGTGTTCTGAATTTTCTTATGTCCTTTCTTAAATGACAGTATCCAATAACATACTTTCTTGATTTATGATAAACATCAAGCTTTCTTTTGCTGAACTTTGCGCTTTCCATATTAAAATACTCTATTTCAATGGTCTTTAATTGATTAAATGCCTTTTCAATTATAGAATAAACTCTTTCATTGACTTCGTTATTAAATGTGTGATATTTTTGCCTCAGAAAATCCTTGTCTATTTCTTCTTTTTGTTCTTCAGGCAATAAATTAGTAATTTTATTTAGAATAGACTTTATTGTTCTCTTTTTTATCGGAGTCTTGTATTCATCATAGTAATCGTCATAATATTCTTTGTCGCTTTCGGGAGCGTCCTTTTCGTACTCCTTAATTATTGTATATAGGGCTTCTGTTTCTTCTTTTGTTAATTGGAATTTATCTTTCATTTTTATCCTTCCCTTTCCAAAATACACCTTCTTTCCAATTTTTAGAGGTTTGCATTATTTTTTCATGAAACTTTGGATAATTAACCTTTATTCTTTCAAGCTTCATTTTGAGATATTCTTTTTTACATTTTTCTGAACAGAATAATAAGGCTTTTTCATCTGCAAATTGCGGAGAAATCCATATACCAGAATTAAACTCTCTACGGCAATTCTTGCATTTTTCGCTCATTTTTACTCCAAGACTATTCTTCCGCTTTTGTCAAGAACTCTAATGAAGACATATTTTCTCTCATCCATTCCATCCAGTATGACATCAAAACCTCTCGTTTGCCATTCATAGGCTTCCCAAAACCCATACTCGCAACCAGCACAGTTTGCTATCATTATATGACTTATAATTTAAACTTGAAATAGTTTTTGGTTTCGACACTGATTTGTAGTTGTCAATACAAATAAGATTTATATAGTACTTTTACTAGTAGTTATCATGATGAAAAAGGACTTAGTTTATTTGAATAATTGTGTTACTTTCTGTTCTTTAGGTAGTTTTTTAAACCTTGTAAAGCCCTAAATTTAACTGGAAATAAAATGCAAGACACAGAGAAAATGAAAGAATCAGATAATATATTTAAAAACATAGAGCTAACTGGAGAAAGATTTAAACAGCAATTTCAAGAGTTAGCAACTAAAGCTCAAATGGCAATGAATAGTCAAATGAGCACTTCAAAATTTGAAGCAGCATACGCTCTTTCAGTTCTTAAGAAACAAAGAGTAAAAACGATGGATGAAGTTAAGGAAGTAAGAAACGAATTATGGCAAGAAGCTCTAAAGAAATCAAACGGAAATATTAACGACGCTTCCGAGATTTATGAAAAGCTTTGCGCTTTTCCTTAAATTGCTCCTGAAAGAATCTTTTAATTTCAAAACTATCTAGCTGTGAAGCCTCTCCTACAATTCTTATTCTAATCGGAACCTTTAGAATATTTAGTGCTTTTTCTATATCTTGATCTTCTGTAAAATAGAGGTTAACTTTTGCTTGTTTGAATAAATTGGCGAGAATTCTGCAATCGGTCGGGAAGGTTCTAAATTTTTTGATGTGTGTTTGTTTCTTCACAATATCTACCCAATTATTTCCTAAATCATTGCTCTCCCTATTATGGTTTATCTTAGTTATGTTAAACTCTTTAAGAATATTTTGGAGTTTGTCTGTTGCATCTTGATGTTTATATTTTCTTTTCTTCACTAAAACGTGTCTTGCTTCTCCAAGCGCCACATTTGTTGTATAAAATTTCCGTACGCCAATACTTATTTGTTCTCTAATATTATGCTTAAATTCTTCACTTTCAGCTAAATCAACAAGAACATTTGCGTCTAATCCGGCAATGTCTTCTTCAATCACAAAATCATTCTGATTTTTGCTTTCGTATCTATGTATTTTATCTCCTCTTTGTTGGATTGTTATTGAATGTGTTGATTGCATACCTATAAAATTGGAATTTGAATGTTAAAAATGCTTTGTTGCCAGAGTATTAATACGAGCGATAACCTGTAAAAATAAAGATAAGATATTTATAATTAAAAAAAGACTTATTACTATGCAAAGAAAGATAAAAATACCTTTTACGATTCAGTTTAGAATTTATCTTAGCTTATTGATTACTGTTGCTCTTTTTATTTCAGTATATTATGCCCTCTTCCGCATAGGCATTTTTGTCGGTGAATGGTGGGAATTTTCTGGAACAAATATCTTTGGGTGGATATTTGTAGGATTAGGCGTAATTCCTCTTATTGTTGCTATTTCAGTTAAATCTAAAGATAGAGGTTATGCAATTCATCAGGATAAATTTCCTAAGTTGATCAAAGCGATTAGAGAAGTTTCTCAAAATATCGGAGTAAGAATGCCGGATGAAATTCACGTTTTGCCATCAGATGAAATTTATGTTACTGGCCTCTTTAAAAGAAAATTGGGTATTGGAATTGTAGGATTAAGATCGATTTCTTCTGAAGAATTTAAATCAATTCTTGCTCACGAATTTGGACATTTATACGGAAATGATACCATCGTTGGATCCCTATTAGCTAAAATACAGATATCCTTAGAAAAATCTTCAAATTTTGGAAAAGCATGGTGGAATGTAATCCCTTTGGCCGAACTTGCAGTTATTGGACTTTTCATAAGCGGATTTGCAAAATCCTACTCTTTTATTTTCAGAGTTATCATTTCTATTTATTCTAGACAGATAGAATATAGGGCCGATTATATCGCAACTCATTTTTCAAGTAAAGAAATTTTTGGTAGAGGTTTAGTAAATTACTCTGCTTATACTTTATATTTCGAAGAAGTAGGATATAACTCGATTGCCCACTTTCTTTCAGAAGGAAGACAGTTTGTCAATGTATATGACAGCATTCACAAAGCCTACATGAAAGAAGATCATAAAAATATTAAACAAACGGTTGTAGACAATGAAAAGACTAAATTCTTTTCATCTCATCCATCGTTGAGTAAAAGACTAAGGGCGATTGGCCTATCTAACCTAACTCTTAAATCAAAAGACAAAAAAGACGCTCTTTCAGCAATAGATCACTACGAACAATTAGAGAAACAGATGACTTCTATTTTGACAGAAGAAATGCACTTTAATTTTCTCTATACTGATGCCGTCGCAAGAGAAGGAAAGTGTAAACATTGCGGAGAGCAATTTGAACAATTCAATCAGTTACTTGAGCACGAACATAGTTGTAAGGGAACTAACTGAACATTTGCGTGCCCCTACATTTTGAGCTATCGCACGCAACGCCAATACCTGTTGACCCATAACTTCTGTCTATCATATTCATGTGATGCCCTGGACTTTCTATCCAACCTGTAACCATACATTCAGCCATATCATCATTTGAGTAAGTTGAACCACATCCTAAAACATTATAGTGGAGAGGAACTTCTCCAATATTTTCTCCTACGTTGTAATGACTATGTTCAAAGAAATCTTCTGATATCATCCTATCACTATGCTTCTGTGCAAGGTTATCAAGATTGTTATTAGTCCTTAAGGCATGAGCTCCATTTCTGGCTCTTTCTTCATTTACTAACACTAAGATTCTACTTTCTATTTCAGCCAGATCTCCAGCTGATTTACTAGATGAAGGAATATCAAAATCGAATGTTTTTTTACTATCTTGGCCTGATGAATAATCAAACGAAACATCGCTATTACTCTCGCCTAAGCTAAAATTACTTATCCCGATAGGCATCAGCAAGGTAAAGTTAGTTTTATTATAAGTTTCAAAGACAGGATTCAAAACATTGTCCTTATGCGTATAACCTTGCCAAAGTAAAATAACTATCAAAATTATAACTAAATATCTAAACCAATTTTTTTGTCTCTTAAAGATATTAATCATTTCCTTGCCAAATCTCCACCCATATTTAATTGCAAAAAACAGAGAAACTAAGATTAATACTCCTCCGAGTTTTATGATCCAGAAGTCAATCTCATTCAATTTTTCTGCATTAGAGTAGAAGATAGCAACACCTACAATAGCCGTCGCAAGAATTAGAATCGTAGTAATTAGATAGCTTGATCTCCCTTCAAAATCATATCGATGATGCTCTCTCTTTCTTAACCAATATCTTAGACTTTCATATTTTGTGATAGCATAGCCCTTTAACTTATCAGAAAACTTCTGTTTTTTATGGTGTTGTTTAACGTTTTTTGTTGGCTTTTCATAAACGGACTCTTCATCAATATTATATTTAGTGTTAATAGAATGGCCGGTTACTGCCCTGCCCCATCTTTCAGAATTTTTTTGTTTGCGATATTCTAATCCCCTGCAATCATGCGACTCTGGCAACAAATGTTCCGAACAATGAACTTGCCCACAGAACTTGCATTTGTGAGCATAACCGTCAGTTGGCTTTTCGCAATAATCGCATCCTACCATATAAATTTTAATTTATATAGCCTTATAATTATTGCTTATTGCTCATAACTATTTTGAAAATTTGTAATAATCTGGAATATCTGAAGAATGATGTTCTGCAAGGCTTTTATCTATTTCTCTTCTTCTTAATATAACCGAACCAGAGGTTGAAAGGAGATGTCTGTCTATATCGAAAATACTTCCATCCATCCTAACTATATCATAAGAATAAATTGGAATAGGTAAACCTAGAACAATGGCTCCGCTGGCAACAATGCCTGCCGCGACTGATTTATTTAAAAGAACAGGGTTGTCGACAATATCTTGTGGATCACATGGATAAACCGAGAGCCAAGGACTTCCATTTACGCTATTTGGAGACCCGTTTATAATTGAGCCGATAATTTCTACTTTATCTTTTGGTACCTCTTTGAATTTCATAGCTTTCTAGTAATTTTCAACAATTTATATCTATTGGTTTTATCACAATAATGTTTAGATACTACTTATTATAACAAAATTATAAGATGGTAAAGAAAGCAATCACTATCGGTGGAATCTTGACAGCAATAGGATCAATTCTCTTTCTTTTATGGGCTGTTTCAGTTATTACACAAGTTATGAAAGATCCCACTAACCCAGAAGTATTAAAAGAAGTTACTGAAGATGCAGCAGAAAAAATAGTGGACGAAGCGATACCAACTCCTTTTAAAATTATTATAGGAATTGTCACTATTTTCGGAGGTGGCTTGCTCGCAGTTATTCTGATAATCGCTGTGGTCAAGGGATGGGATTATATAATGAATTATCGGATTTCTATTTAATCTAGAAATAGAAAAATGCCCGATCCGGGATTCGAACCCGGGTTTCGGCCGTTCTTTGATCTTTCTTTCGAAACTATCTCGAAAGGGCCGCGTCCTTGACCACTAGACTAATCGGGCATGTTTTTTCTATGCTCTCCACCCTTTAAGGTCTTTTCGCCTTGGTTTCTCCGCCCTTCAAAGACGGGGAATTTTGTTCTCCCCCGCGAAAGGGCCGTGTCCTTGACCACTAGACTACAGAGGCATTTTTATAGATAGGATGCATCTTTTTTAAAGCTTCTTGTGCAGGATATAGATTGAGCTTTTTTAGCAGAAAGACTTTTACTAAAATTCTATATTTTGGCTTTTAACCCACATATAGCAAAACTTATAAATGTCTTTTTGCTTATTGTCCTTCATTAAAAGAGAGGTTAGCCTACGAATTTGGTTTATGAGAAATATATAAAAAAAGGAGGGAAGGTATTCGGGCCTTACTTGTATGAGAATAAGAGGATAGATGGAAAAGTTGTTACAAGTTATCTTGGACAGCCTAAGAAGGGATATTTTCATGAAAGGAAAAATATATTTTTCCTTATTTTTACCCTATGCCTCTTTTTCATTGTCCTACTTTTGCTTTTTGCCACACCTTTTGAAATAACTGGCAGTGTTGTTGTTGAAAAAACTGAAAAAATTGGGATAAATGGGGATAATACTTTAGATTATATTGAAAATAATGTTCTAATAAAAGAGATAGATGTTTTTGATGATAAGTCTGGAGTTAATGCCAATATAAAAACATCTCAATACGGGGCGATTCTTGGAATGCCTGTAAAATGGAATAAAAAGATTGTGCTTTCCAAAGCTTCAAATCTTTCAATCGCGATTCCTTTAATAGCAAAGAATTTATCTGTTGTTCATATTAAGCAAGTTGATGAAGAAATTAATGTATTAATAAATGAAACTTTGACTGATGACGAAGGCAATGTTTTTGTTGATACTTCTTACGAAAATAAACAGGGCTTTGGCAGGGGATTTTTGAGATTCACAGGACTTGCTGTTTCTGAAGAAACGACTGAACAGGAGGTTACTCATTTTGATGTCAGGGAGCCTGTATCTGAAGTTGAAATAGAGTATTACACTGAAGCACCTTATTCTATTGAAGAAGATTTAGAGAACGGAAAGCGAGTAAAGATTATCGGGCCTGACGAGATTCATTATGATAATGTTCTTGCATTTACAGAACTTTCTGAAGAGATAGGCATTAGTGATTCGGAAAGCGTAAGAATTTATTGGAAAGAGGAAAGCAAATATATTCCTGCTGAAAATATTCTTGATAATGACGCAGATGGAATTTATGATTATATAGCATGGATAGTTCCTCATTTGAGTGAGCAGACATTTGAGATAATTTTGATAACTGATGCAGAGCATCTTGATGAAAATAAGGTTTTTGTTGAAGATGTTTATGAAAAAATAAGAGCAAAAGATGGAGATTATGCAACTATTCCTGACGGACATTATATTAGAATTAGTTTTGAGACTAATTTAACTACAAACAAAGATATTACTATCTTCGCGAGAAGCAGTTCTAGCGCAGATATTGAAGTTTACGAGGAAAATGGAGATGATATGATTGCAGAATTCAGGGGAGTATTTGCAGATGATAGATATAGGGTTTTATTGAATGATTTGATGAGCAGCCAGGATACTTTTGATTTAAGAGTTAGAGGAGGAGATGTTGATTTTGATTATATATTTGACCCTAGCGTTACCTCATGCCAGGTCCTTAATACTTCAAATTCAATTTATACATTAACACAAGATGTAAATTCAAGCAGCGGAACTTGCTTTAATATAACTGCTAACAATATAACTCTTAATGGGCAGGGATATACAATAAACTATTCTATTAACGGAACTAATTCTTCTGAATCATCCTATGCAATATATGTTACTGCGGCAAACTTTAGCATGATAAGAGATCTTGTTATCTTTGAAGGAAATACTACAGGAAATACAGACGATGCTATTTTCTTATCAAACGCGTTCAATACTACTATATTTAATAATACTATAATAGTTAATGGGACTAACTCGGTCGGTATAAGTGATAACCTTGCTACAAGGTATACAAATATAACTAATAACACTATATTAAGTTTCGGAACAGGCGCAGGCAATGCAGGCATTTATTTTTTATCATCGAGTAACATGATAATTAGTAATTTTATTAATGTTACTGCTACGAGAGGATTGATATTTGATTCTTCAAGCAATAATACTGTAATACATAATAGAATTGTAACCAGTGGCTCAAGCACAGACGGTATTCTTATTTCTGGCGCGAGTTCTAATAATAACATTAGTCATAATAACATCTCAACTTATGGTTCATCTTCGCATGTGATAGAGTTAGACTCTACTACCGCTTTTAATAATAGAATATATCATAATAATCTTACTGCTTTTGGCAGCGGCAATGGCGTTAATCTGGCTAGATCTTTAAATAATCAATTTATAGGCAATTTTATTCATAATATAGGTGCTAATGGCGTAGGTGTTCTTTTTGGCGAGAATACAGGCACTAACAATAATAGTTTTAGCAACCATGTTATAAGAGGCGGTGCTGTTGGTACTAGTAATATTTATATTTCAGGAAACAATAATAATTTTAGTTTTAGTGATAGCTCATTGTCTTCAAGTGCAGATGATTTTCTTGTGGCAGGCGCTGCAAATGGAGGTATTTGGAATCTTACAAATGTTACATTTAGTGACAAAACATGGAATGCAGGAGCTAATGGAACTTTAAATGTGCACTGGCATTTGGAAGTCAATGCAAGCTATGCAAACAATTCTGCAGCACCCAATGCGAATGTAAGCGCTTTTGACATTAATAATTTCGTGCGATTTTCTGTCTTAACAGGAAGCGATGGAAGAATTGTGAAACAAGCATTGCTGGAATACACGCAAAATGACAGCGGAGGAGTAGAAACTAATTATTATTCTAATTATACATTTAATGCTACTTTGCCTGGAGAAGTATTATCTCAATCATGGAATATGACTACTAATAGAAATTTGATATTTAGTTTTAATAACGATAGTATTGCGCCTATAGTTACTATAAATGCTCCTACAGATGGGCAAAGCATTGGCGCCTCTTCTGTTAATATTAATGTCTCTTTAAATGAGAATGGAAGCGTGCAATATAGCCTAAATGGAGGGATAAATAATTTTAGCATGTTTTATAGCGCTGATCATACAAGCTTGTTCGGGGCAGTGTTTAATCGCACTAATTCCAGCATAGCCGACGGCAGTTATACTCTTAGTGTTTATGCAAATGACACTATGGGAAATAAGAATTATACTCATAGCAGGACATTTAGCATTTCTACTGCTGTTGCTGCTAGCACGAGCAGCAGCTCTAGCGGGAGCAGTGGTAGCGGAACGACCTCTGTGGCTAAGCCCAAGCTTGTTCTTGAAAAAGGAAATTTTCATGTTAGCGTAAACACTATAGAAAGAGTGATGAATATCGGAGAAGAAGTTTTTGAAAACATTCTTATTACAAGCCTGGATGAAAACGATTTAAAGATAAATATTTTGACGAAGATAGATGTTTTAATTGATAAATCCTTGGCTAATATAATTTCTGTAAATAATAGTGTGGAAATACCAGCATTGCAGACAAGAGATGTTAGAATCAGAATATTTGGATTAGATAAGGGTGTTTATGTTGGAAATATATATTTCTTTGGAGAGGATGCTGAAGATGGCGAAAATATATTAGAGAACGGATTTGTCACTTCTGTCGCAGGCTCTGGTGTGAGTGCTAATGAAGCAGCTTATGTTCTTCCAGTAAGAATTATAGTCAAGGGCTTGGAAGAGAAATTATTAAATGGGGAGGCGATTATTGAAAAATATGTTCTTCTTCCAGGGGATTTGCTGGAGTTCAAAATGTCTGTTTTTAATCTTGGCAGACTTGATAGTTATGATGTGGAATTTCTCTATGTGATTGTTGATAATGAAGGCAATATAGTTTCAAGCGAAACAGAGAATTTGAAAATTGAAGATTCTTTATCGCTGGAAAAAAAGCTGAATATTCCAAATAATGTTAATTTTGGGGATTATGAATTGATTGTAAGCGCATCCTACGATTCTGAAAGTGTTGTGCTGATTAAGCAGGCATTCAAAGTTGGAAGAGGCCAGCTATTTAGCCCTTTCATAAGCGGGTTTGGGAAGCTTTCCAGTTTTTTAGCAAATAGTTTTTCTGTTGTTTATCTTCCTTTTATTTTGGCAGGCTTGTTTGTTGTTATATTAGTTATAATATTAATTTATTATTTTGCTTATTTGAGGCGCAGGTTGTTTGAGAAAAAAGTAGAAGAAATGAAGAAGAAGAGCATATATGTATTTCCGGACTTTGCTTTGCTTCCTAAGTCGCATTTCGCTTATGTAGGGCATGTTGCAGACTCTGGAGTCAAGACTTATCTTGACCATACGCAGTTGAACAGGCACACTTTAATTGCAGGAGGAACAGGCGCAGGAAAGACTGTTGCAGGAATGGTTGCTGTTGAGGAATTATTAAAGAAGAGAGCAGGACAGAGCATTATTGTTTTTGATCCTACAGGACAATGGACAGGCTTCCTTGAAAAAAATAATGATAAAGGAATGCGCTCGCTTTACAAGAAGTTTTCCTTGAGCAAGCCAATGGCGTTTAATGCCAGAGTTATTGAAATTAATAAAAACACCATGAATTTGGATGTTGTTTATTATTTGAAGAAATCAGGATTAACAATATTCAAGCTGGATAAATTGTCTCCTAAAGTCTTGGATATGTTTATTGAAAATAGTCTTGATAGAATTTACAGGGCGAGATTGTCAGAGAGCAGCTCTTTGAGGCATTTGATTGTACTTGACGAAGTTCATAGATTATTGCCTAAATATGGCGGCAGCAGAGCTTATGTCAAGCTTGAGCAGGCAGTCAGAGAGTTTAGAAAATGGGGCATAGGATTGCTAATGATTTCTCAAGTGCTGACAGACTTCAAAGGGGCTATAAGGGGAAATATAGGAACTCAAATACAGATGAGAACAAGATATGAGGGAGACATTAAAAGAGCGAGAGACAGGCACAGCTCAAAGATAAGCACTCTGCTTTCAAGATTGTCTACAGGATTAGGCATGGTAGAGTGCTCTGATTACAATAAAGGCTCTCCTTACTTTATTGAATTCAGGCCCTTGCTTCACTCGCCTTTCAAAGTCAAAGAAAAAGAATTGCGCAAATTCATACATAGTACTAAAATTATAGTTGCAAAAGAAAAATCAGTCGTGAAAGAAAAACCCAAGCAAGAAAAAAAGTAGAGTTACTTACTTTTTAACCAATAAGACTTATAAACTATTCTTGCTTTGCTCTTTAAAGCTTAGTTACTTACAATATTAAAAAAAGAAGGCATGGCGTATCATAAATATATAAAAAAAGGAGGCAAGGTATTTGGGCCTTACTTATATGAGACTAAAAGGCTAAATGGAAAAGTTGTTAATACTTATCTTGGACCTGCTAAAAAAAATGAGTCTAATGATAGTGCAAATTCGCCTTTAGTTAAAGATGATAAGAAAGTGTTTTTAGTTAATATCTCCCTTATTGTTTTGATATCTGTTTTTTTAGGATTAACTTTTGGCATCTTTTCTAATCTTTTAGGCCAGGATTATGTTTTTTTTGCTCCTGCTATAGAAAAAGCTTCTAATATCAGCTTTGATGCGCAGATTGTTGACAGGCCTGTAATAGGAAAGCCTGTAAAATGGATAAAGAGAGTTGATTTAAAAGAAGGCGAGAATGTAATTCTGCTTCCTAAAGAAGCAGAAAATATTGTAATTAAGAAAATAGCAGAGGCTAATGTTGCAGAGAGCGAGGTTGTTGAAAAAGAAAAAAAAGTAGCTAAAGAAACTGTTGATGAAACTAAAGGCGAGATTATTTTAAATGAAACTAAGAATGAAACTGGACTTGAGATAAATGATTCAGAAATTGCTGTTCAAGAAAAAGTTGTAAATGAAACGGTTGATAAGATTATTAATGAAACTGAAGAGCTAAATAATAGTGAAGAGCCGGAAATATTAACAAGCCCTGAATTAGTAGAGAGCGAGATAATAGAGAAAGGAGATTCTAAAGAAGTTGTTGTTCAGGACGAGACGGCTGTTTATGAAGTTGAATATGCTACTGATGGGCCTGCCGCTTTTGAGGAGCAGATTGATGAGCATAAGAAAAAAGTTTTTATTTCTGGACCAGAACTAGGATATGAAAATATTCTAACTTTTACTGATTTGCCGGAAATTTTGGCAGTTGGAAAAGAAAGTTCTATTAGAGTTTATTGGGTTGAAGAAGGAAGCTATGAGCCATTTAGCGCTTTTGATAAAAATAGCAATGGACTTATTGATTATGTTGAATGGAATACTCCTCATTTAAGCAATCAGACTTTTGAAATTAGCATAACTATTCTTAATGTGCAGAGTTATCCTACAGTTGGAGGCAATTGGACTGTCTTATTTAATACCACAGGAACAGCTGATTTGAAAATAACTGCCACAAATGGGACAACATGGACAGATTCTGCTGAAGAAGGATATGATTTGAAATTCTTGGAATTAAAATGCGGAGAAAATATTGTTAACACGCAGTTTATTGGAGGGGAGAGCTGCGCAACAGATTCTTGCTACGCACTGGTTGAAAATTATTCCTGCAATTTTACTAGTTACGAGACAAGCAAAGTTTTAACACCAGGAGCGCATACATTAAAGTTTGAGTTCGGAAATGAAACAGCCTATGCCAATAATCTGGCTTGTGGAGGCACTGCAGTGTGCGGAAATCTGGATGTTCCAAACTGTGTTTATACATTGACTGCTAATGTGGCTTCTACAGCAACTTGTTTTAGCGTCTTGGCAAATAATGTAACTTTGGACTGCAAGGGATTTGGAATAACTTATGGAACAGTTCTTGGCGCAGCAAGGTATGGATTTTCTTCTGTACTTGGAAATAATTATACTACTATAAGAAATTGCAAAATAACTCAGGGCTTAAACAGGGCAGATAACCATGGAATTAATTTCTTCCTTGCATTTAATGCCACAATAACGAATAACAGCTTCCAAACTGATGGCGGAAAGGGAATACGATTGAGAGGCGGCGCTAATATGATGGTTGCGAATAATTCAATAAAGACTTTTGATAGTTTCAGCTATGGAATTTATCTGGATTTGGATGGAAAAAATTATAATGTTGTTAATAATACGGTAGTTACTAATGATAATGATGCACATGGCATTCATATTAATAGTATTGGCAACTCAAGTGTTTTATATAACAATATCACAACTAAAGGCTTTAATGCAAAAGGAATTAGAGTTATTTCCCAGTCTTCAAATAACTTAGTAGGCAATAATCTTATCATCACCGGAAATAACCTTGCAGATGGCATCACTGTAGGAGGAAGCACAGACAATTTTATTCATAAAAATAATATTACTACTTTTGGAAATAGTACAAGAGGAATTTCTCTTCACTTTGCGCTTACAACTTCTGACAGAAATAATTTTAGTGATAATATAATAATTACATTAGGCAGTACAGGATATGGAATTGAACTTTTGAGCGGATTAAATAATAGTTTGAAAAATAATAAGATTACTACTTTTTCCAATGTCAGCTATGGGGTCATTTTGTCAAGCGGCACTAATTTTAGCAAACTTTCTAACAATACCATCACTACTTTTGGTGAGCAAGGTTTTGGTATTATTTTAATCTCAAGTTTTAATACAGACATCCATAATAGCACTATTAACTCTAGCGGATCATTTGGACATGGTATCGCTCTTATCTCAAGCAATAACAATAATTTTAGTTTAAGCAGAGTTTTTACTTCTGGTATTTCAAGCATTGGCGCAATATTAGGCACGAGCTCAAACAATAATATATTTAGAGATTTTAATTTTAAAACTATTGCGGGCCTTTCTAGTTACGGCTTTTATCTTGATGATGGAAATCATAACTTTAGTTTATATGACGGAGCATTGAATGCCTCTGCTTCTGGAATTGGTGATTTTGTAATTAACAGCTCTGTTTTAGGCGGGGAGTGGAACTTTACTAATGTAACAGGATCAATAGGAAGTTTAGATAATTTTTGGGATGATGGCGCCCAAGGCACTTTGAATGTGCATTGGTATGTCGAAGCTTATGCTAATTATACAAATAGCTCTGCAGCGCCGAATGCGAATATAAGTGCGAGAGATATAAATGACAATCTGCGATTTTCTGTTTTAACAGGAAGCAATGGAAAGATAGCAAAGCAATCTGTTCTTGAATATGTGCAAAATAATACTGGAGGCACGGAAACTAATTATTATTCTAATTATATGTTTAGCGCTACTCCTTCTGATTTGAGCCAGACTCTAATGCAATCTTGGAATATGATTAGTAATAGAAACTTATTCTTTGGTTTTGGAGAAGATAGTTTTGTTCCCGAGCTTAATTTTACTAATCCAACTCCTCCTAATGGGACTACTATACAAAGTTATTTTGTAGGCATAAATGTCAGTATAACAGAAGATAATTTGAAAGAAGTTATTTTTAATTGGAATGGCACTAATTTTACATTATATGACGAGTCTATTATTCTTATGACTAATTTTGATAATAGAAGCCTTCTGGGAGAGAATTTTACTTATGTAGCAGATGTCAGCAGATATAAGAATAATGGTCTTGTTGTAGGAGCTACTTTTAATTCTAGCGGGAAATATGGGGGAGCTTATGAATTTGACGGCGATGGCGATTTTATTAATGTGGGAAATGCAACTTCTTTAAATCAAAATTATTCTTCTGGATTGACAGTATCTTTTTGGGCGCGCATACGACCTGTTTTTTCAGATGTAACTATATTATCCAAGTCAAATGAAAGCAAAAATTACGGACCATTTAGATTTCTTTACAGAAGCAACAATGGAGGGCGTGTAGCATTTACAGTAAGAAAAGGCGGAGGTTCTGCAGGAGTTAATACTCCTTTTGGATATGATCCCTTTGTAATTAACAAGTGGAATTATTATACTGGCGTTTATGTTGCAGGAAGCTCTTTAACTCTTTATATAAATGGAATTGTGATAGACTCTACTGTTACGACTCTCCAGAGTTTAGATATCCCGTATGAAATACCTGTAATTATAGGAAATGACGATACTGCTGCAAAAACATTTAATGGGACAATTGACGAGGTTAAAATTTGGAATAGAAGTCTATCTGGAAGTGAGGTGATGGAGCAGTATTATTCTAATCTTAACAAATATAATCAAACTGCATGGAGCTTATATGTTAATCAAAGTAATTTAACAGATGGAAGCTATAGATATCAGACATTTGCAGGAGATTTTGTGGGAAATAAAAACAAAACAGAAGAAAGATATTTATTCATAGACTTTCCCTTGAAGGTTCTTGATATTTCTAATATAGGCAATTTGAATATAAATCCTGGCAGGGTGAGATATGTTAATTTTTCTGTTTTAGTGCAGAGCGGCAAGCTGCAGAATTTAGTTAATTTAAACGCCAGCTTTAGCAACGGAACATTAGTTAGGACAAATTCTTCCTGCGCCCGCTTAGCAGATGTAAATTCTGTAACTGCAAATTACTCGTGCTCTGTGGACATATGGTATTTTGATTCTCCAGGGCAATGGAATGTTAGCTCTTCTGTCATTGATTCTTTGGGAGGGCAAGGCTTTAGGAACGAGAGCTTTATTTTAATGTCAGAAGCTTTTGTTTCACATCAAGGTGTTTTATCTTTTGGAAATCTAGTGCCAGGAGAGAAAAATAAGAGCGTTGACTTATTGCTGAATAATACTGGAAATACTCTTTTTAGCAATATTAATATTACAGGAAGAAATCTTTTGCAGCAGCCTTCTGGAACTAATTTAATTTCTGCTCCTAATTTCAGCATTAGCAGCACTAGCTCGTTATCGTGTGCAGAGACTATCTTGGAGCACGGCGTGCAAAAGCAAGCTGTTGGAGCCAGCTTGCCTTCTGGCAACAATTCCAAGAATACAGAAGATGCAAATTCAGGACAAGAAGAAATATTTATTTGCCTTAGAGAAGTTCCAATTATCGCTGCTGCAGAGTATAGAGCTGGCGGAGCAAACACTTGGGAAATAACTACAATACCGCCGCATACGTTTATATAAGTTTTTAGCGAAATGTTTATAAATAGTTGAGAATAATAGATATTAAAGTTTAAGAGAGATGATGAAGAATAAAAAAATTATTTATATTATATTTTCTGTATTTATTTTATTTGCAACAATTTCTTTTGCCAGCGCAGGTTTTGGTGATTGGCTAAAAGGATTGTTTGAAGAACCGCAACTTGGACCTTTTAACGCTACTGCCACTGTTCAAGGAGTTCCTCCGAGAGTTCCGAGGATATTTAATGTTTCTGATGATTTTGCCAGTAGTTTGCTCA
>CAYUCQ010000001.1:59547-71332 GCA_964443535.1 Candidatus Woesearchaeota archaeon | reverse complement strand
AGTACGCGAGAAAAGCTAAGGAGCTTGGAGCAGATTATATTTTTGTTCTTGATAAGCCGCTGATATCAAGAGAATTCATGGAAGAAGCAAATTCTGCAGGATTGCCATTAGTATGGATTGACCATCATGATGTTGGAAACACTAATATTTCTGATTTTCCAAATGTCTTTGTTTATAATCCAACTAAAAATCAGAAGAAAGAGAGAAGTGAAGAGCCTGTGACTTATTGGACTTATAAGATAAGCAGAAGAAAAGAAGATTTATGGCTTGCCATAATAGGATGTATAGCGGACCATCATTTGCCTGAATTTGCCAGCGAATTTGCAAAAAGATATCCTGAATTTTGGGCAGAATCCAAAGAACCTTTTGACGCGTATTACAAGAGTGAAATTGGGAAGATTGCGCAGGCTTTGAATTTTGGATTAAAAGACAGCACTAGCAATATAATCCATTTGCAAAATTTTCTTATATCTTGCAAAGGACCTGAAGAAGTTTTTTTAGAAGTTCAAAGCAATCATAATTTCAGAAAAAGATACAGAAATATAAGGCGCAAGTATGATAGCTTGCTTGAGAAAGCTAAAGAATGCGTTTTTGACAAAGTCATATTTTTCTCTTATTCAGGAGATTTAAGCATTAGCGCAGATATATCTAATGAACTATCTTATTTTAACAAGGACAAGTACATTGGAGTTGCTTACAAAAATGGAGTCGTTTCTAATATCTCTTTGAGAGGAAAAAATGTCAAGGGCATTTTGGAAAAAGTTCTTAAAAATCTTCAGGATGCTACAGGCGGAGGGCATGAAGATGCAGTAGGCGCAAGAATAAGAACAGAAGATTTGGATAAATTCAAAGAACTTTTTATTGAGGAAACTGGGAAAGGCAGGAAATAATATGAAAGAATTAAGAGCAGAAGTTTATGGAAGAGTGCAGGGTGTTGGTTTTAGAGACAGCATTAAAAGATTTGCTGATTCAGCTGCGATAAAGGGCTTTGTGATGAACAAAGATGATGGAGGGGTTTCTATTCTTGCGCAAGGAGAAGAAAAGAAATTGAGAGAGCTTATTTTTGAGATAGAAAAAGGCCCTGGATTTTCAAAAATAGACAGCATGAGCTATAATTTCTGCGATATTGGAAAAGAATATCCTGATTTTAGTGTTATAAGGCAGAGTGGAATAATCTTAGATAAAGCCAAGAGTCTATTGAATTTAGGAAAAAATCTTACTGGATTGAGCAAGAAAATACCGAAGCATGTCGCGATTATTCCTGATGGAAATAGAAGATGGGCAAAGAGCAAGGGTTATGAAGGAGTTTTTGGTCATTATAAATCAGGAGCTTATGATTCTTTAGAAAAACTTTTCAAGGAAGGCAGCAAGCTTGGAGTTCAGTACATGACTATATGGGGATTTTCCAGCGAGAATTGGAAAAGAAGCGCTATTGAGCGCGAGGCTATTTTTGAGCTTATTCAGTCTGGAGTAGAAAGATTTCTTAGAGATGCGCATAAAAACAAAATGAGATTTAGGCATATTGGAAGAAAAGACAGGCTGCCAAAGAAATTAAGCGATGCGCTAATTACCTTGGAAGAAGCGACAAAGAGCTATGACAAGTTTAATGTTCAGCTATGCTTAGACTATGGGGGAAGAGATGAAATTGTCAGAGCAGTTAATAATGTTTTAAAGGCGAAAAAGGAAAATGTAGATGAGGGAGAATTTTTCAAATTTCTTGACAGCTATGGAATTCCTGATCCTGACATGGTTATAAGAACAGGAGGAGAGAGAAGATTGAGCGGATTCATGCCATTTCAATCTGTTTATGCTGAATTGTATTTCAGCGACAGTTATTTTCCTGACTTTGACGCAAATGAGCTGAAAAAGGCAATTATGAATTTTAGCAGAAGGCAGAGGAGATTTGGAGGAGATTAAAATATGGACAAGAAAGAAAAAAACTTGAGAGAAAATGTTTTTAGAAGCAGTGAAGAAATAAGCGGAACTGCAATAAAAGGATATGATTTTGACAAAGGGGTTGATTATCACTCTTTGATAAAAAGCTTTGGAAGCATGGGATTCCAGGCTTCTCAACTTTCTCAAGCAATTGAAGTTACTAATAGTATGATTAAGGATAATGCTTTTATTTTTTTAGGATATACTTCTAATTTAGTAAGCTCTGGCTTGAGAGATATTTTCAGATATTTAGTTGAGCACAAGAAAATTAATTTTATCGTCACAACTGCTGGCGGAGTTGAAGAAGATATTATAAAATGCCTTGGAGATTTTATTTTAGGAGATTTTAATGCTGATGGAAAAGAATTGAGGAAGAAAGGTATTAATAGAATTGGAAATATTTATGCGCCTAATAATAGATATGTTGAATTTGAGAAATTTGTGCAGCCAATATTAAGCGAGCTTTACAATGAGCAGAAAAATAACGGGAAAATTGTCTGCTCAAGTGATTTGATATGGAAGCTTGGTGAGAAGATTAATGACAAGAAAAGCATCTGCTATTGGGCTTGGAAGAATAAAATAAGTATTTATTGCCCTGCTTTGACTGATGGGGCGCTTGGAGATAATATTTATTTCTTTTCCTTGAAAAATGAAGACTTTGTTATTGATATTGTTGAAGATGCAAAAAAATTGAATAATGCGACAATTGGATTGAAAAAGAGCGGAGTCATAATTTTAGGGAGCGGAGTTGTAAAGCATTCTATTTTGAACGCAAATATGCTTCGCAATGGCGCGGATTATGCAGTTTACATAAATACTGCGCAAGAATATGATGGAAGTGATTCAGGCGCCATGCCTTCTGAAGCTGTTTCATGGGGCAAGATATTGCCTTCTGCGCAAAGCGTCAAGGTCTTTGGAGATGCAACTATTTTATTTCCCTTGCTTGTGGCAGAGAGCTTTGCCAGGCGAGGATAGGAAGATGGTAAAAAGAAATAATATCAACTTAGCGGGTGAATTTTATGCTATGCATAGATTATTTTTAGAGGGTTATGAAGCAACTCTTACATTAGGTAATACTAAAGGAGTTGATATTCTGTTATTAAATCCTAAAAATAATAAGCAGTTTAAAGTAGAAGTTAAAACAACAGGCACAATAATGAATGAAAAGCTTTTTGGTGGTAAGAATATTAACTGGTGGATGGATAAGAAACATGAAGAGTTAAATGACTCTTCTTTAATATTCTGTTTTGTATTTTTGTCAAAAGATAAAAGTCAGAAACCAAAAACCTTCTTTGTTCCATCCAAAAAAGTAGCTGATTACGTTAAATCACAACATCAAGTTTGGCTTGATTCAGAACATAAAAAAGCTGTTAAGGATACAACTATTAGGTCTTTTAGAGTATTAGTTGATACAAAAAGCCCATATGAAGATAATTTCTCTTTATTTGAATAAAAGACTTATTTTACGAGATGCACTTTATTTACAAAGCCGCGAGGATAAATAGTTTTTTATAGGTGTTTGGCCTTTATTTACAATGAAGCAAGTTCATGAATTAATGGGCATGATTGGATTGGAAATCCATGTTTATATTGTTACAAAAGAAAAGCTTTTTTGCAGGTGCGCTGCTTCACGAGAAAGAGGATTGAAGCAGAACATTAATGTCTGCCCAATTTGCACAGGGCAGCCTGGAGCAAAGCCAATGCTTCCTAATTTTGAGGCTGTGAAAAAAGCTGTGCAAATTGGCTTGATGCTTGGATGCAAGATAAATAATGAAATGAAATGGCAGAGAAAGCATTATGACTGGCCAGATTTGCCAAAAGGATATCAAAGCACTCTTTCTGGAGCTTATGCTGTTCCTGTTGGAGAAAATGGAAAATTCTTTGGCATAAAAATAAGAAGCATGCATTTAGAAGAAGATCCTGCTTCATGGGAGCCTGACACAGGATGTGTTGATTATAATAGGTCTGGACTGCCATTAGTTGAGATTATTACTGATCCTGATTTTAAAACTTCTGAAGAAGTTGTGGATTGGCTTGGAAGATTATTGCATAATTTAGCTTATTTAAAGAGCGCAGACAGCAATGCAGGAATAAAAGTTGATGTAAATGTTAATCTGGAGAATGTTAAATTCTCCAGCCCTGAAATTTCAAAAAAGCAGGAGAAAATTTCAGGTATGCCGGGAAAAACAGAAAGAGTTGAGATTAAGAATCTGAATTCAATGGAAAGCATAAGAAATGCCATTGATTATGAGTTTAAAAGGCAATTAGTTGAAGGAAGCGAAAGAGAGACGAGAAGATTTGATGCAGAGAAAGGCAAGACTTTTAGAATGAGAGGAAAAGAAGGGCAGGAAGATTATAGATTTATTAGTGATCCTGACTTGCAGGATATTGTCATTGAGCTTAATCTTGTTCAGGAGCTGAAGAAAAACTTGCCTGAATCTCCTGAAGATAAATTAGACAAGATTATTAAGAAATTCAAAATAGGAAAGAAAGATGCTGATGTTTTGACAAAGCATATTGATATTGCAGAATTTTTTGAGAAAGTTGCTGAAACTGTTGATGCAAAATTTGCTCTTCCATGGATTAGTGTTGAGTTACTAAGATTCTTGAATTATAACAAGATAACAATGAGTGAAGCAGACATAAAAGTTGAGCATTTTGTTGAGCTCTTAAATAGCGTGAAAAACGGAAAGATAAGTGCTTTGAAAGCAAAACAGATTTTAAACCAGTTTTATCCAAAGAGCTTTTCAATAACTAAGATTGCTGAAAAAGAAGGCCTTATTTCAGACAAGAAAGAATTGGAGAAGATAATTAAGGATATTTTAAGAGATAATAAAAGCGCTGTTGAAGATTACAAAGCTGGAGAAAAGAGCGTATTTAATTATCTAATGGGAGAGATTATGAAAAGAACAAATAGAAGAGCTGACTTTAAAACAGCTAGAAAAGTCTTGGAGGAATTGCTAAAATGAATCCACTCTTGGTTTTGATATTTGTGATATTTCTTTTTGCAGGATTATTTTTTTCTTTATACATATTGCTGAAATCTGTTTTTTCTTCTGTTCAGGAAGGCTTGAATGTTCAGCTTAGTGATGTTGTTCTTGGCTCTCCTCCTGGAGCTTATGACAGCAGCGGAATAATATTTATTTCTGTAATATTTGCCGCAATACTTAGTGTTATAATTATTATTTTAGTAGCTGCTTGGAAAATCAAAAAAAAGACTATGTTTTCTTAGAGCTAGAACGCGTTTATGAGCTCTGTAATTGTTCCTGCTGCAAATATTGCTATCAATGTCCATATAAGAATCTTTGAGACAGGAATTGAATATTCTGGAATTCTATCTCCAAGATATTTTGCCTTGCTTGCCATGAAGAAAATTAATATTGATGTTAATCCTCCTGTAATTACGCCGCCTATGCCTAAGACTTTTGTGAATTTTGCTGACTTTGTCAGAGCGAGAATTATGAATAATATAAGAGGTATAATTATTGTGTAAAGCCATGCTTTTGCTTTTGTCTGGGAGAAGTCTAACTTCAGGCTGTCAATTAGTGCAATAGACAAAGCAAGATATGAAGTTGACATTGTGAAAATTCCCAAGAGAAGGAATGGTTTGCCAAGAGCAACTGTCGCTATTTCAGGCGTGTTTAAGCCTTTTACACCTATGACTATTAGAGTGAATATTATGTAGACTATTGCAGACACTATATTTGCAAGAATTATTGATCTTTTCATTTCACCTTTATGGCCTGCAAGTATTCTTTTTACTTCTGGGATTGTAGTGTATCCTAAGAAAGCAAAGAGAATTACTCCAAATGGTGCGAAATAGCTTATTGTGCTTTTTGTAAAGTCTTGAGCTAAATTACTTATGTCAATCTTGTTTACGAAAAAAGCAGCTATCCCAAGAATAAGAAGAAGTATTGCGGCAACTCCAATAAATTCTCCTTGCTCTAATGCTTTTAATCCCATTAGACTGAAAAGAGAGAGCACTATCCAGAATGCTATTCCTAATTGCAAGGTATAGATTCCGCTTCCGAAGAATAGAAAGCTTAGAGATTCTCCTATTCCTATCAAATAAGCGAGAATAGCAGCATATATGCCTGATATCAAAGATACCAGCATTATTATTTTTCCTTTAGTGCCGAGGTATTTTTCTGCATATCCTGTGAGATGAAGATTTTTCTTTGTTCTCAATGCTATTTCTCCAAGATAAAGCATTGTAATCATCATCATTATTGCTATTACTACAATATGCAGCATGCCAATTCCAAAGCCTGACTGCATAACGACGAATGGAATGCCAAATATTCCTGCGCCGATGATTGTGCCTATCAGTGTAGCAGTTGCGTGGAGTGTTTTCGCCATCTTTTTTCGTAAACCTAAGGTCAATAAGGTTAAAAAAGCTAATCATTTGGTAATATGTGTATGGGCCTATAGTTCAGTGGATAGAATAATCGGCTTCGGACACATGGGGAACCAAGTTTTCCCGGATGTTCTCCCCTCCTTTAATTCAGGAGATGATGGGAAGGAAGAAACCGATTGACGGGGGTTCAATTCCTCCTGGGCCCATTAGACTGAAATATTTAAATAGCGAGAATATTGCATGAAAATATGAAAAATGAAGAAAGAAGATATACAGAGAAAGAAGTTGTAGATATAGCAAGGGCTTACCATAGAGTTAAGTGGACATATAGTGATGATGGCCTTTTTGTTAAAATTAGTCCTGAAATAACTGCTCCAGTAAGACTTGAATGTATAGAATTATTCAAGAGAGTAACACCTGAATATTTACAAAGAAAACTTATTCCTGATTTGGCCGAGCTTGAGGGAAGATGCAGAGAATATGTTAAAAAGTCAGAGCAATATGTAATTTTAGTTGATAACAAAAGGCAGATTCCGACAGATAAAGAAATTGGCAAATTTTAACTAAAATATTTCTTCAATGTTTCTTTATTGTTTTCCATTAATTTTGTATTTATTTGCATTATTTCAAATGCATTGGCTTGAGTTTTTTTGAAGCCGACATTTTTTGATTTTAGGAATGAGCGGATTTCTTTTTCTTTTTCTTTTCCTATGTAAGAAGTTATCATTGATTCAAGAAGAGTTATGAAGACAAAGCTTGCCTTTTTGAATTCTTTCAGTTTATTCCAATTTTGTTTTATCCATGGAAATAGGATTGGCCTGGCATTTGGATTTGAGCTTACTATTGAAAATACTGTTCTTAAATCCTGCAGTCTTACATGCTTTGAGAGAGCTAAATTAAGAGATTTTTTAATTAAGGAATTTTCCTTTGATCTGTAAAGAGAAGCAAGAAGCTTTATTTTTTCTTCTATGTTCTTTGTTTTCATATAAGAGTGCAAGATTTTATTGTAAGCATTCTTGTTTCCGTTTCTGCCGACTATTGAAAGGACAGCGCCCTTGATGTCGGGATGCAGGGAAGATGGATTTTGCAGGAATTGCTGGAATTTTTTAAATCCTTTATCAATAGCTTTTTTATTTTCTGCGAAGGCAAGATAGCTTATTGCCAGAGGTCTTAGCAAGGAAGCATTATGAGATTCTTTTTTGCTTGGCTCCCATGAGAGTTTTTCAATAGCTTTTTGAAATGGATTTTCAATGTGTGATTTGAATTTAGGCCATATTGATGAAAGCTGGCTTTCTTCGTAAAATAGCCTGTATACTTTATTCATGTTTGCATAAATGTCTTCTAAAACAAAAGCGTTTAGCTCATTTGAATATGATTTTATGAAATCAAAATATTCTGATAAAGGTATCTCATTGATTACTGCTAGGTTGAACAAGTCATTTTGAATTCCCCAGCGGTCAAATGTAGAAATCTTTTCATCTTTTATTAATGAGCCTAGCTTGCTTAACTGCTCTTTTTCATATTTTACTTTGTAAAATCCTTCTTGATTGCTGTTAATTTTAAACCAGCTTGCTCCTTTAGGCAAGCTTATTGACTGGACTTTTTTTTCCAAAAGCGCTTTTGTTGTTCCTTTGTCAGTTTTTATTGTAATTGGTATTTTCCATATTGAACTTGTTTTTGAGTTAAAGCGTCTTTGAGTAAGAGTGAGATTATTATTTTTCTGCTTAATTTCTATTAAAGGATAGCCTGGCTGATTTATCCAAGATTCCATTATCTGCTTTATAGGAGATTCTGAAATCTTTGAAAGCGAGTTCCACAAGTCTGCTGCTTCTGCATTTGTCCAGGCATATTTTTTCAAATAATTTGAAACTCCTGTCCTAAATGTTTCTTCTCCAAGGTAAGATTCTATCATTCTTAGAACAGAGCCGCCTTTTCCATAGCTTATTTCGTCAAATATTTCCTCTATTTCATTTGGGCTTGAGACTTTTACAGCTATTGGATGAGTTGTTTTTAACATGTCTGCATCCATTGCGCCGCCCGTTGAATCACTTACAAAATCTTCCCACATGTGCCATTCTGGGAAATAATTATCAACTGCCTTGTAAGCCATGTAAGTTGCAAAACTTTCATTAAGCCAGAGGTCATTCCACCATTTCATTGTTACTAAATTGCCGCTCCATTGATGCCATAGCTCGTGAGCAATTACTTCTGCTATGCGTTTTTTTACTGGAAGAGATGTTTTTTCAGGATTGAAAAGAAGCAAGATTTCACGGAAAGTTATTGCGCCCCAATTTTCCATTGCTCCTGCATTAAAATCAGGAATTGCTATCATGTCAAGCTTTGGCAATGGATATGGAATTTTTGAATATTTTTCAAAATACGAAAGGAATTTCTTTGTCAGCTCAAGGGCAAATTTGCCTTCCTTGCTTTTTCCAGGCAATGTCACGATTCTTATTTTTATATCTCTTAGCTTGGATTCTATAAATTCAAAGTCACCTACTCCCATATATAAGAGATAAGTTGACATTTGAGGTGTTTCTTCAAACTTTACAAGCTTCTTATTTTCTTTTTTAGTTTCAGAGACAATTGGCATGTTTGAGATTGCTTTCAAATCTTTTTGTATTAATAGAGAGACTGAAAATACTGCTTTTTTGTCAGGCTGATCAAAGCAAGGGAAAGCTTTTCTTGCATAAGGGGCTTCAAACTGCGTTGTGGCAAGATATTTTTCTTTTTCATTTTGCATATACTTGCTCCTGTAAAAGCCAGATAGCTTGTCATTTAATATTCCTTCAAATTCAATTTCTATTGTTGCTTCTTTGCTTATAGGCTCGCTTGTTTTCAGAGAAAGTGTTTCTTCTTTTTCATTTACTCCTATTTTCGCATTGTGCGTTTTATTATTATGAATTATTTTCGCATTTTTTATTTTTAATTCAGACGAGTTTAGAGTTATTTGAGAAGAAGGCTTTTTTAGCTTTATTTTTATCTTCGTTGTTCCTTTGAATGTAAAATTAGCTAAATCTGGCTCAAATAAGAGGTCATAATATATTGGAGAAATTGAATCTGAAAGCTGGCTTTTTTCCATGTTTTGACTAATGTTTTTGGGTATTTAAAATTAATTTTAGTAGATTATGCAGCCGCTCTTAGATCGTATCCTACAATTGAAGCAGCATAATTATCTGCCTGCGCCTCTCCTGCGCCATGAAGAGAGTGATATTCTTCGTGATAATAGACAAATTTTTCTTCTTCTGGAGTTAGGCTATTTGATATGTATATAGAGTGCATTGAGGGAACATACATTCCAAGAACATTTTTAGGAAGAGCAGAAGAATCAACATAAAATACATGGGCTTTGCTTTTTTGATTTATGTGATGCGCTGTAGTTTTTTCTGATAAATAATCTATATACTCGTAAAATCTCCTGCTTTTCTCATTTTTGTAAATTCTTGGAAGAACGTATTTATCATCTTTCTTCAGCTTTTCTTCTAAATCAGTTTTCTTTTCTTTTTCCTGCTCTTCAGCTTTTTCTTCAAATTTTGTTTTTATCTCTTCTAAGATAGATTCTAAACCGCCTGATTTTTCATTTGGTTTTTCAGTTTCTGAATTATATTTAACTATCATATTAATTTCATATTCTTCTAAGTATAAATTATACATATTATAGTCTCTTTTTTGATTAGTTTCCTGCATCTTAGATTTTTAGCTTGGATTATTATAAATCTTTTGTATGCAAGTGAAAATGCAAGGACTTTAGGATTTGAGCTAAATGTGTAAGGATTTGTGAATGATAAAGTTTAATAAAGTTGCTTCATAAAAGAGAGCATGGCTAAAGGAGCAAAGGACGATAGTAAGAAGGGCATGACTGTGAGCAAGGATAATAACTTTTCAGATTGGTATTCTGAAGTTGTTTTGAATGCTGAGCTGGCAGATTATGCGCCAATACATGGATTTATGATTGTGAAGCCACATGCTTATTCTATATGGGAAAATATACAGAGTTATTTTAATGTGGTTTTGGGCAAACTAAACGTGAAGAATGCTTATTTTCCTTTACTTATTCCAGATTCTTTCTTTAAGAGAGAAGCAGAGCATGCAAAGGGATTTGCTCCAGAACTTGCTTATGTTGCAAACGAAGAGGGAGAAAAGCTAGCATTAAGGCCTACATCTGAAACAATAATCTATGATTCTTTTTCTAAATGGATAAGAGGATGGAGAGAGCTGCCTTTGAAAATTAATCAATGGGCAAATGTTATAAGATGGGAAGTCAAGCAAACAAAGCCTTTCATTAGGACACGCGAGTTTTTATGGCAAGAAGGACATTGCGCCTTTTCTAATGAAGAAGAGGCTATTGCAAATACGAAAGAAATTATTGTGGAATATAAAAAATTAGCTGAAGAATTATTATCAATACCTGTTTTAACAGGCAGAAAGTCATTTGGAGAAAAGTTTCCTGGAGCAAAAACAACAATGACAGTTGAAGCTTTGATGCCTGATGGAAAAGCTCTGCAGATGGGAACAAGCCATAATTTAGGGCAGGGATTTTCAAAAGTTTTTGATGTAAAATTCAGAGGCAAAGATGAGAAAGATTATCTTGCATGGTTGACTTCATGGGGATTTTCAACGCGATTAATAGGTGCTTTAGTAATGACTCATGGCGATGACAAGGGACTTGTTATTCCTCCACGTGCTGCAAAGAATAAGATTGTAATTGTTCCAATATTATTTGAAGATTCAAAAGAAGCTGTTTTAAAGAAATCAAGAGAACTGGCAAAAAAGCTTGAGAGTTATGGGGCTATTTTAGATGACAGAGAAGGTTATTCAGCTGGATGGAAATTTAATGAATGGGAATTGAAAGGAATTCCTTTGAGATTAGAAATAGGGCCAAAGGATTTGAAGAAAAAAGAAGTTGTAATTGCAAGAAGAGATAATGGAAAGAGAGAGCAAGTTAAAGAAGGCAAGCTAACTAGCAAAATAGATGGGCTTTTGGAAGACATGCAAAATGACTTGTTTGACAAGGCGCAGAAATTCTTAAAGAGCAGAATTGATTCTGCAAAGACAATTAAAGAACTTGAGAAGAAATTAAAGGAAGGGAAAATTGTCAAAGCGTATATGAAAGATTCTGCTGATATGGAAAACAAGCTTAAGGAATTGACAGGGGCAAGCTCAAGAATTATTGAAGATGTTAAAGAAGAAGGAAAATGCGTTATTTGCGGAGAAAGTGTAAAGACAATGGCTTATATTGCTAAGGCTTACTAATTCTTTAGAAAAATTTAAATATAGTTATATCTGTTGATATAACATGAATCAAGTACAAGAAAATAAAAAAATAAAAAGCATTTTGAGATTTCCTAGATTAGATACTGTTTTGATGGTTGAGGAGTTTATTAAAGAACATGATGGGGAATATAAGAAAAGGGCATTATGGGAGAGTTTACCAAAGAAAACAATGTACCAGACATTTTGCGTAATTATTGATTATTTGCTTTATTCTAGAAA
>CAYUCQ010000001.1:58737-59537 GCA_964443535.1 Candidatus Woesearchaeota archaeon | reverse complement strand
TTAGCTAGGAGAAAATGATTCTGCCTTCAGAAATAAGATTTGTTGAAGAAAAAATTAAAGAAGCATTTTATAAACTGGAGATTGGAGATTCTTCTGAAAAAGAATTGTTTAAATTTATTAATCAGGCAATTGATAATATAGAGAAAAATGCTTTTTGTGGCACACAAATTCCAAGAAAACAAACTCCTAAAGAATATATTAAGAAATATGGCGTAACGAATCTTTGGAAATATGATTTGCCAAATGCTTGGAGATTAATTTATACTATTCGTGGCGGCAAGGCTTTTGTTATCAGTGTTTTATTGGAATGGATGACTCATAAAGAATATGAAAGAAAGTTTAGATATTAATATAATATCACTAGTTTTTTAGTATGTCAAGATTGTTGGTACATGAATATAATCTTGAGCATCTATAAAGTCTCACAAACTACACACTTTAATGTGTGGAAAAATATAGAGACTTTATGATAATAATCTTTTAAAAGCTTCTTGGTTTAAATTATCAATGAGGGCAATTTATTCAGCTTTGATAGCAGCAGGATTATTAGGATTAACTGGCTGTGATAATAATGAAAATGTTACGCGGGCAACTGGAAAAGTAGGGGGTGTGGAATTGAGAGTTGTTGAAAATGTTATTCAAGCAGGAAGTAATGAATTTAGGCTTGAGGTTTATGATGGAGAGGGCAATATAAAAGCTAATTTGAGACTTTATACCCATACAGGATTTATTCAATATGATGATAAGAAAATAGATCTAAGAATGGGAGAAATTATTCCTTCTTCCTCTTCTTATGGAAA
>CAYUCQ010000001.1:0-58727 GCA_964443535.1 Candidatus Woesearchaeota archaeon | reverse complement strand
ATATTACGCGGGCAACTGGGAAAGTAGGGGGTGTGGAATTGAGAGTTATTGAAAATGTTTGTTCTGGATTTAATGATTTAAGTATTGAGATTTATGATGAAAAAGGCAGTGTAATGGCTAGCTTAAAAGCAAGAAAAAATATGGTTTCAGGGTTTATTCGATATGATGATAAAAGAGTAGATTTAATGGAGGGAGAAATTATTCCTTCTTCTTATGGAAAATAGGTAATTTTTTATATCTTCTTAGTTTTTGGTATTTGATGGCTGAACTGAATTTTGATGTTGGAGATAGAGTTAGATTAAGGCTGGCTAAGGAAGAATTAGATGGCGTGGTTTTGGAGAGTTCTGAATCTAGCATCTTGTTTATAAAATTGGATTCGGGATATAATATAGGAATTCCTAGAGAGAATATTCTTGCAGGAAGAGTTTTGAAGAAGTTTAAGGAAGATGATAAAGAGAGCCTTAAACTTGAGAACAAAGAAGGCTTGCAGAGCATTGGGTTGATTATAACAGGAGGAACTATTGCGTCTAAATTAGATTCAAGGACAGGAGGAGTCAAGCATTTGGCAGAAATTGGAGAGTTTGCAAAATTTTATCCTGAAATTTTTAATATTGCAAATGTGAAAAAGATAGATGTGCCTTTTATGATTGCTTCTGAGTCAATGACAAGCGAGCATTGGGTCAAGATAGCTGAAAGTGCTGAAAAGATGCTTAATGACAAAGACATTAGAGGAATTATTGTGACTCATGGGACTGATTTTTTGAGCTATACTGCTGCAGCCTTGAGCTTTTTTTTGAGAAATTTAGGCAAGCCTGTTGTTTTGACATATTCTCAAAAAAGCATTGACAGAGCAAGCAGTGATGCTAATTTGAACTTGCAGTGCGCAGCAAGAATGGCTTTAACTGATTGCTCTGGAGTTTTTATTGTAGGACATGCTTCAATTAATGATGATTTTTGCTATGCAATGAGCGGGACAAAGACAAGGAAAATGCACAGCTCAAGAAGAGATGCTTTCAAACCAGTTAATTCTGCAGAAATTGCAAAAGTTTGGAAAGACAAGGTTGAATTTATTGGAGATTATAATAAGAGAGATGAGAAGAAAAGAGTTGAATTAGATGTTGCTTTTAATGATAAAATTGCTTTGGTAAAATATTATCCTGGGCAGAGTGCAGACATACTTGATTATTATGCCTTAAAATACAAAGGAGTGATTGTTGAGGCAGCAGGGCTTGGGCATCTTGCGCCAAGCGAGGCAAGCCATAGCTGGATTGCAAAGCTGAAGAAGCATATTAGAGAAGGATTTGCAGTATGTGCTGCCAGCCAGACAATTTTTGGCAGGCTTGATCCTTATGTTTATTCTAATGGAAGAGAGCTTGTTGATGCAGGTGTAATTTTCCTTGAAGATATGCTTAGTGAGACAGCACTTGTAAAATTAGGATGGGTAATGGGGCATAGAGGATGGATTGGAAAAGTTAAAGAAAAAATGCTTGAGAATTTTTCTGGGGAGATTAGCGAGAGATTGGGCGTTTAGAAATGTTTAAATGTATAGTTAGTTTTTGGAAGAGGTGATATCTATTTATTTAGGCGCTAAAAAGAGAAATCAATATGATGAATTTTTACATAAGATACAAAAGGAAAAAATGAAAGAGCTTTGGGATAATAAAGAGGATGAAGAATGGAAAATATCTGAAAAAATGGCTAAGAAATTTTTGTTTTCTTTATCTGATGAAAAGAAAAAAATTATCAGAGAAGAATTAATTAAAAGATTAAGATAATTGCGCTATGTTTCATTGTGACTATATTATGGCAAGGAAATGGTTCAGCATAGCAGATGATGAGGATTCTGTTGTAACTATCTAGGAGTTATATGTAGAAAGATTTAAATATGTGAAAAGAGGAGTATTTTTATGAGTAAAGCGAAAAGCAAGAACGAGCTATACGAGGTAATACATAATTATTTTCAGCCAAGTGCAGGACAGATCCCTGTTTTAATAGTGGATACTGGGACTTTAATAGATCTTGAAGAAATAGCTAAGCAAAAAAGGTCTGGTGAAGCACCTCATAAAATAGCTGGAAAGTTTTTTAGCAATCTTGGAAATATGGCAGATTATGTTATTTTTACCAGAGGCATCTATAATGAGGTTATGGAACATGGCTGTAAGGGGAGAAAGAATGGAAGATCAGAAATAGGAAAAGAAATATGCGATCTCACAGAACGTTATCATCACGGATCTAAATGCCTTTTGGAAGAGCTAAATTTTGATTATCATTATAGCGAATCTTATCATGTAGAAGTTGACAAGCTTCAAGAGATTATAAAATCTCTCCATGAAGAAGTTAATGGCGGGAAAAAAGGCGGGAAAAAAGTTAATGGAAAAGACCCTATTTCTGAAAATGATTTGGAATTAGTTAACAGCGCGATTAAATTGGCTGTTAAATCTTTGTTTGAGTTTCGCCTTCGTCAAGAAAAGAGTGGAGACGTACCTTCTGCTATTGGCGGAACATACAGAACTGCAGTAATTTCTCCTGATTCACATATTTACAGACCAATAAATGCTTTTATTACTCGTCCCGAAGGAGTTTCATATAGAGATTATCTTCAGGCATTTAATCCAAGGGAGTATATATGATTGAGAAAATGGCAAGCAATACTAAAGGAAATTTTAAGTTTATGCATGTTGAAGAATATAGTGGAGCAGAGCGCGCTCATAGTGGCCTTTTTGCATACGAAAAGATTGATGGGGGAAATTGTTCTATAAGAAAAGAAGACGGCATTGTCACACCTTATAGCCGTGCTCGTAGATTAACTTCAAATGGTTTGAGTGCTTTTTATTTTCGCGATCTTTTTAATTGGGCTCACTCTATTCCAGAATTGCAAAGCTTGCCTGAAGATAAAATTTTATGCGGAGAATGGACTCATTATGGTTTTGGCCATATTTGCTATAATCCTGAATATATGGAGAAATTTTTTCTTTTAGGAGTATTTGACAAGGATAGAGGAAAATACTTGCATCCTTTTCAAGTTGATGAATTTGTTAATTCTTTAGGCATAGAAAAAAATATTGTGAGATTGCCTGTTTTGCACACGAAGAATATGACTGGAGATATAGCTGATACCTTGGTTCAAGATAAAAGCGACTTTTATGATGGGCTAAAAGAAGGAATTGTTATTCATAAATACCATGATTCGTTTAGACAGGGATTAAGAATGGAGAAATACTTCAACCCTGAATTTCAGGAAATAAGTCCTGATAAAATTGGAATTGAAAGATACGTTACTCTTAGGAGAATGATTAAAGTTGCCCAAAATTTGCGCGTGAATGGAAAGAATTTTAATTTTGAAAATGTTACTGGAGCAGCTATTGATGATATATTAAGAAATGTTCACGAATATAAAAAAGCACAGCTATTTGAGGCATTTAACACGCCAGAAATGCTTGAGTTATTTCAAGAGAAAGTTCTCCCTCTTTTCAGAACTAAAAAGAGATAGCGCTTTTTAGTAACTTTTAATAATATCCTATTTTTATCTCTTTTATGGACTATGCAAAATTAGGAATGAAAGCAGGATTAGAAATTCATCAGCAGCTTGATACAGGAAGAAAGCTATTCTGCAGATGCCCTGCTTTTTTAAGGAGTGACAAGCCGCATTTTATTGTGAGGAGAAGGCTGCATCCTGTTGCAGGAGAGTCAGGCGAGATTGATGCAGCTGTTGAATATGAAGCTTCAAAAAGAAAAGAGTTTGCTTATGAAGGATATTCTGACAGCACATGCTTGGTTGAATTAGATGAAGAGCCGCCGCACTTCATTGATGAAGCTGCTTTAGATGAAGCAATTAAAATTGCTCTTCTTTTGAATTGCGAGATTTATCCTTTTAGCCAAATCATGAGGAAAACTGTTATTGACGGAAGCAATACTTCTGGATTTCAGAGAACTGTTTTAATTGCGCATGATGGATATATTGAAATGAGTTTTGGAAAAGTAGGCATTGCAACTATAATGATTGAGGAAGATTCTGCGAGATTAGTAAGCAAGGATGGAGCAGAGAGTATTTACAGGCTTGACAGGCTTGGAACTCCTCTTGTTGAAATAGGCACAAATGCTGACTTGAAAACTCCTGAACAGATAAAGGAAACTGCCTTAAAATTAGGCGAGATTTTGAGAGCTTGCCGTGTAAAAAGAGGAATAGGGACTATAAGACAGGATTTGAATATTTCAATTAAAGGGCATGATAGAGTTGAGATAAAAGGATTTCAAGAGCCAAAAATAATGGTAAAAACAACTGAATTGGAAATTGAAAGGCAGATTGAGGATTTGAAGAATAGCAAGAAAGATGGAAATGTAAGAAACGCTTTGCCTGATGGAAAAACTGAATTCTTAAGGCCAATTCCAGGAGGCGCAAGAATGTATCCTGAAACAGATCTGCCTTTGCTGAAAATTGGCAGGGAGAAAATTAATAAGATAAAGAAAGAGCTGCCGAGATTAAAGCAAGATATTAGGGACGAATTAAGAAAGAAAGGGCTAAGTGAAGAGATGTCCAACTTAATCTTAGCTGACAGCGAGCTGCTTGAAGAATTTAATTTATTAATGAATGTTTATGATAAGGATGCTAATTTGATTGCCAAGATGATTGCATTATGGAGAAATGATTTTGCGAAAAAGAGCGGGAAAAGTTTTGAAGAGGTTAAAGGCGTTTTAAATGAGAGAATTTTGGAGAGCGTGCTTGAGAGAGTTTGCGCTGGAAAGCTGGATAAAGAGCATGTCAGGGAAGTTTTATGGGATATTTTAAACGGCAAGAGTGCTGAAGAGGCAGTTAAAGTTGAAAAAGCTGGAAATGATGAATTAGAAGAAGAAGTCAGGAAAATTGTAATGGAAAAGCCTGGATTAAGAGAAAACGCTTACATGGGAATGATTATAGCAAAATTTAGCGGCAAAGTTGATAAGAAAAGAGCTATGGAGATTATCAAGAAAGTTATTGAGACTTAAAATTTATCTAAAGGAATTATTTTCTATATTACTATTATATAGTTACAATATAGAAATCTTTAAATACTCCCATTTATAGGTAAAATTATGAGTTTAGAGACTAAAACTGAAGCAGAAGGAAATTTTAATTGGAGAGTTCCAACTATATTTATTAAGAGTTTTATAGAAGGGGCTGGCGCAAAAAGTATTTACGAACAAGTTAAGAGTTTTGGAAATGTTTGGTATGATGAAAAAACTAAGACTATGTTGGGAAGCAATTTTCCTGTTGCTGCAAGAGTAGACAGCATATTAAGACCTTTAGGAATAAGAGTTGCTAACTTGGCTGATTTAAGCAGACCTGAAATTATGGAGATAGTAAAAGATAAACATTATTCTGATACGCCTTCTCTTGTTTTAAGAAGTGAAAGAGATAGTTATGCGCCAAATAAAGAAGTTATTAAAGAACTTATTCCTCATATTGAAAATAAACAAGGAAAATTAAAGCTTCCTGTTTTAATAAGTGGATTAGATGTTGCTTTATCTGAAGATAAAGCCGGATATGGATGGAAAGTTATTCCAAGAGATGATTTTAGTGTTGTTTATGATGAACGACTTGATGGAAAATGGAATGGAAAAAAATTTACAGAGACAGATGTATTAGGTCTGCCTTTATTTGATACAAAAGGAAGTAGAACTTGGTATGCTAGAGATTCTGGAATTTCGGGGTTGGGCTTGGACTGCGGCCTTTATCTCGGCTCGTACGGCGGCGGTTACCTCGCTTGCTCGGGTGGGAGTGGCAGGGTAGCGTTAGTTCGTGGCGAAGCCAGTTCGCAAAATTTTTTGGGCAGATATATCTCTGAAATTCAAGCAGAATTTGGAAGACAAGAAAGCGAACTCTTGGAGAGAAGAGAGAGAGCGTTAAGAATATTGCAGGGAAAAGAATAAAAATAGATTCTTATTAGTTAGATTCCTGATTATGTTGGAACATAATTGGGCTACACGCTTGTTGCTTATGACTTTATAGTTATAAAATACAATAATGACAGATAGTAAATATAGCGAAGATTTAATTGATAGAATATTAATCTCTTTGATTATATGAAAACTGAAGTTATGGTGATATGAAGAGCAATAGGCTATACCTTTCGAGGTTGAACTTGAACAGCAACCTTAATCTCAACTCGAACAACGATAACCTCGCTAACTCGAATGAGAATGGCAGAATAGCTCATAACATAGTCAGGATAATATTATGGAAACTTACAAAAATCTTTATCCTATTTTTTGCTCTATGGGTAATTTAGTAATTGCTTGGAGGAAAGCAAGAGAAGGTAAAACTCAAAGACAAGATATTATTGACTTTGAGCAGAATCTTGAGAAGAATCTGCTTGAATTGCATAATGAACTTATTAATATGAGTTATAGTCCTCTTCCATTAACTACCTTTGTTTTAAGAGATCCTAAAACAAGAGTTATTTCAAAATCAGATTTTAGAGACAGAATTGTTCATCACGCACTAATTAATATCATAGGAAAAATCTTTGAAAAAAGCTTTATTTACGATTCTTGTGCAAATCAGAAAAATAAAGGCAATTTGTTTGCTTTGCAAAGATTTGATGAATTTAGAAGAAAGGTAACTCGTAATTTCACTTATTCTGGATTTTGCTTAAAAGCAGATATTAAGCATTATTTTCAAGAAGTTAATCATGATATTTTAATGGAGATTATTTGTAAAAAAATAAAAGATGAAAAAATTATACAATTGATTAGAAGAATTTTGAATAATGCGAACTTTGGAAGGCAGAGAGAGAGAGAGTAACTCTGAAAGGCATGCCTCTCGGCAATTTGACTTCTCAATTTTTTGCTAATGTCTATTTAAATGAGTTAGATTATTTTGTAAAACATATTTTGAAGATTAAGTATTATATTAGGTATGTTGATGATTTTGTTATTTTGCATTACTCTTTGAAGCAATTGAAAACTTGGAAAATAGAAATTGAGAATTTCTTGAGCCAAAAATTAAAACTCTGTTTGCATCCTAATAAATCTAGAATTATTTCTATCTACCGCGGTATTGATTTTGTAGGATTTAGAAATTATAAAAAATGGAAATTATTGAGAAAAAGAAACATTAGGAATATGAAGAGAAAAATAGGACTATATAGAGATGGCAAGATGGGCTTTGGAGATATTTTTTATAGTTATCGTGGATGGAAGGCTTATTCAGTCTGGGCAGAGAGTTATAAATTAAGAGAACGATTAAAAAGAGAAATTATTGATATTTTATGGAATACAACTCAATAGAAAGTTTTATATATGCGTATGCATATGCGCATATATGGTTAAAGTTATATCTTTATCAAATGATGCCTATGAGAAATTAAAGGTTCTAAAGAAAGGCAAGTCTTTTTCTGAGACTGTGATAGAACTTAGTATGGGAAAGAAGAGAAAGAATATAATGGACTTTGCGGGGGCGTTTTCTGATAATGCAAATGAATGGGATGCAATTAAAAAGAAAATTTATGAGGATAGAAAAAAAGCTAAATTAAGAGAGGTTAAATTTTGACGTATTGCTTAGATACAAATATCGTTGTCGATTTTTTAAGAGGGAATAAAATTATCATAGAAAAGATAAGGAATATTAGTCTACATAGCGATTTATCTATAACCTGCATAAGTTTATGTGAATTATTCAAAGGAGCTTTTTTATCTTCTAGATCTGAGAAAGAACTTATCATTATTAATGATTTTTTAGATTCTGTTAAAGTCTTGGATCTAAATATTGATTCTTGCCAAACATTTGGCCAAGAGTATTCTAGATTAAATAAAATTGGAAAACAAACTAAAGAATTTGATTTAATGATTGCTTCTATATCTAGAGCGAATGGACTTATTCTTATAACAAGAGATAAGAAAGATTTTGAAAATATAGATGTTAAATTAGAAGTCTGGTAAAATGGAAGAATCTATATCTTGATCTAAGAATCATTATCCTAGCCATTCTTGCTTGAGCTTTTGAAATTCGCCATTGCCTGTTATAATGGTTTGCCTGATTTGCCTTGCCAAATCAGACGTGAAACAGATATTATGAAGTGTTGCCAGCCTGCCGTATTCTAATCTAGATTCTCTTGTTTTCTCCTGGCACATTTTTTTATAAAGTGCTCTTATATCTGATCTTGTGTAGTTTTGACAAGTGTAACAAGTGCATGAAGAATCTATTGGATTATTATCTCTCTTATATTTTGATTTTGCGATATCTATCCTGAATTTATTTTTTATTGAGCCTCCTGCTTTTGGGGTAATGTAAAGACTTCCGTGCCTTGCTATGCGAGTCATTTCAACGCAGTCAAATGTATCTATGCCTCTTTCAACGCATTCAAAAAGGTCGTCTATCCATCCTATGCCTAGCATATGCCTTGGACGAGAGTCTAGTTCAGGAATTACCCAGTCAATTATTTCGTACATATCTTCCTTTGATTTTCCTAGTGAGCCTCCGATTGCTATGCCATCAAATGGCTGTGAATTGATAAATTTCGCAGATTCCAATCTTAAATCTTTAAACCAGCCGCCATGAATAATTCCATAAAGTGCTTGAGAAGGGTTGTGATGTTCTAATGATTCTAACTCCCATCTATGAGAGCGTTCCATTGACTCTTTTATATATGCCTCATCAGATGCAGGAGATGTGCACTCGTCAAATGCAAATATTATATCAGCGTTTAGATTGGATTGAATCTTCATTGATTCTTTTGGGCCTATGAAATGCTCTTTATACGGAGGATATATGGATTTGAAGACAACTCCGCTTTCAGTTATTTTGACATTGCTTTTTTCCTTAGTTATTTGAGTTTTCTCTCCAGGGAAAAATCCTATTTTTCTTATGCTTTGCTCTTTGCCTAAGCCTAGAGAAAATACTTGAAATCCTCCTGAGTCTGTAAATATTGGCTTTTGGAATTTCATCATATTGTGCAAGCCGCCTTGCTGTTTTATTTTTTCATCGCCGGGGTTAAGATGCAGATGATATGTATTTGCCAGCAAGCATTGGGCTTGCAAGAATTCTACATCTTCACTAGACAGGGATTTTATTTCACCGCGTGTTGCAACTGGAATTAAATAAGGGGTTTCTATGTTTCCACGCCTTGTCTTTATTATTCCTGCTCTTGCCCTGCTTTTTGAATCTTGAGCAATTATCTCAAATTTTATTGGAGAGTTTTTAGTCATATATTTTCTGATTTTATTGGCTTGATAAATGTTTTTGTTGTCAAAGTGTTTGACAAATCATGCACTTATTTGTAAATGTCTTTTCTATGTCCAAGTTCTATAATATTAATTGTTAATTTGATGGCATCTATATTAGTAATTAATCTGTAATTTCCCACTCTTAATCTATAATAGGGGCTATTTCTTAATCTTTTTATAAAAGAGAAGGGCCTTATTTTGATTCTTTCTAATGCTCTCCCTATATCATTTTTTATATTATTAGGCAGTTCTTTTAGTTTTTCTTTTGCTGAATGGGAAAATAAAATTTCATACATCTATTTTTAATTCCTTTTTTATGTCTTCCCACTTATGCAACTTGCCCTCTCTTATTTCTTTTTCTGATTTTTCTATATTTTTTTTAGCTTCTTCTGATAACTCCATAGAATCTTCTATTAAATCCCAGATTATTTCTTCGTAGGTTTCTTTTTCATATAATTTTTTCTTAGTTAATGTTTCTTGCAAGCTTTCGCTTATTTGTATTGTAGTTACCATAGCCATCTATAGAAGGCTATAGTATATAAACTTTTGTTTTATTAATCTCAAAAGAAAGGGTTTAAAAATTAGGATTTTCTTTGGATTGTAATATGTTAAGGACACACACTTGCGGAGAATTGAGAAAAGGAGATATTGGAAAAAACGTTAGATTATGCGGATGGGTAGATACTATTAGAGAGCATGGGAAAATCAGCTTTATTGACTTGCGCGATAGATATGGAAAGACGCAGATTATTATTGTTGGGAAGCATGAGCTAAAGCTGGAATATGTTGTCTGTGTTCATGGAAAAGTAAATGCTAGGAAAAAAGGCACTGAAAATAAAGATTTAGAGACAGGAGATGTTGAGGTATTTTCTGAAAAAATAGAGATTATTGCTGCTTCAAAGACGCCTGCTATTGAAATCAATGACGAGAAGATTGCTGGAGAGGACGTTAGAATGAAATACAGATTCCTTGATTTGCGCAGGCCTTCTATGCAGAAGAATTTAATGTTCAGAGCAAAAGTTATTGAAGCTGTCAGAGAGTTTTTTAACAGCAAGAGCTTTATTGAAATAGAGACGCCTTTGCTTGTAAAGCCAACTCCTGAAGGCGCGCGCGACTATATTGTGCCTTCACGAGTTAATCCTGGAAAGTTTTACGCCTTGCCTCAATCACCTCAATTATACAAGCAGATTCTGATGATTTCCGGCTTTGACAGGTATTTTCAGATTGCGCGCTGCCTGCGTGATGAAGACTTGAGAGCAGACAGGCAGCCAGAACATACACAGATTGATTTTGAAATTAGTTTTGCAGAATCAGAAGATATAATGCATTTTGTTGAGGAAATGTATAAATATGTTTTCAAGAAAGTTTTGGGAGTTGAATTAAAGAAATTTGAGAGATTAACGCATGAAGAGGCAATGAGAAAATATGGAAGCGACAAGCCTGATTTGAGAAAGAACAAAAATGATGCTAAAGAATTTGCATTTTGCTGGGTTTATGATTTCCCATTGTTTTCTTATAATAAAGACGAGAAGAAATGGGAGCCAGAGCATCATATGTTTACAATGCCCAAGAAAGAGCATTTGCAGCATTTGGAGAAAGAGCCTGGGAAAGTTAAAGGAGATTTGTTTGACGTTGTGCTAAATGGAACTGAATTAGGAAGCGGAAGCATAAGAATCAGCAATCCTGAATTGCAGGAAAGAGTCATGAAAGTTATTGGAATGTCTAAGGAAGAAGCGAGGCGCAAATTTGGATTTTTGCTGGAAGCGTATGAATATGGAGGGCCTGTTCATGGAGGAATGGGATTAGGAGTTGATAGACTTGCAGCTTTGATGCTTGGATATAACGATATAAGGGAAGTTATTGCTTTTCCAAAGAACAAAGCTGCGCAGAATCCCATGGACAACTCACCTGCTGAAGTTGATGATAAGCAATTGAAGGAAGCACATATTAGAGTTGAGATGCCTGCCTTGAAAGTTAAAGGCGTGGAAAAGGTTAGGAAGAAAAAATAGTTAGATGTTTTTTGCTGTTTTATCAAGGAAATCACAACATTCAAAATATATTTGTTTATTAGTTTTGTTCTGAAAATCTATCTTTCCTTTATTATGCTTGTAAATATAAGCAATTTTTTCACGAATTTTATCAATTTCTAATTTTTTAGGATAGTGAGAATATAAGCAATTACTAAAAAGGAGATATTTATAATACATCTCTCTATCTGTTTGTGGAATGTCTTCAACAGTTTTCTTATTTCCATATATTTTATTAGCATTTTTTAGAATACCTTTTGATAGACTTTCTAATGTTATAAAATCTGGAAAAGAACTTATATGCAACAATACATCTTTGCCAACTTTTCTATTTGATAAATATTTGACTTCTTCTTCAACAAGCGAGTGCATAGCAACAATTAGTCTGGCTCCTTTTTCATCAAGATATTTTGAAAGCATTTCGAGAAAATTAGATAATGTTTTTAAGAATGCTCCCTTTTTGATATTTTTCTCTGGAGCAACAATAAGGTCTATGTCTCTTTCCATCTTCAAGGAACCGAAAGTGGCAATATAACCTATATTACTTATTTCTTTGAAATCTTTTATAGTTCTTTTCAATATCTCTATAAATGTACTATAATCCATACATTTATCTGTTAAGAAACTTTATAAATTTTTTATCTCATGTAGCTATATCACAAGAGCAAGGTTTATAATTTAGGCTTTGGCGGATGGAAGGTTGTTGAATTTTAATATTTTATAGGAAGATTTATATATATGATTATATCAATATAATCATGATAGAAGTAGAAGCAAGGCTTAAGAGATGGGGAAGGTCATTTGGCGTAGTCATACCTATGGATAAGATTAAGAAAGAGGATTTTTCTGAGAATGACAAAATAAGGATTTTGATTGCAAAGAAAAAAAATCCTTTAAAGGAGCACTTTGGCAGTTTTAAATTTAAGAGGTCTACAGAAGAGATTTTAAAAGAAGGAGACAAAGAGAGCTGGGATGAATGAAACAATAGCGGCTGAAAACAAACCAGTTGAAGAAAGAGAAACATATTTCTTTGATACTTATGCGATGATAGAGGTTATAAGAGGAAATCCTAAATATAATTTTTATACAAAATCTTCTATTATTACTGCAATTTTTAATCTTGCTGAACTTAATTATAATTTAAAGAAAGAGATGAGCAAGGAAAAGGCAGATAAATATACTGAAGATTACTTTGATTTTTTAGTTGATATTTCTTTAAATGATTTGGAGGAAGCGATGGATTTAAAGATAAAGCATAAGGATTTGTCTATTCCCGATGTTATAGGATATATTGCTGCAAAAAATCATGGAGTTAAATTCTTGACTGGGGATGAAGGCTTTAGAAATCTTGATAATGTAGAATTCGTTAAGAAATAGTTTCATATAAATTTTTATTGTTTTATAATCAAAAGACTAATAAACTTGCTTTTTCTTTAAAAAATATGGGGATATTGAATAAAAAAATTTTGGATAAATTTGAGAAAGATAAAGAAGTTATAGCCGTGCTTGTTTTTGGCTCCTATGCTAGGGGGGAAGAACATAGAGACATTGATATCTGCGTTGTCTTGGACAAGAAATATCTTAATCTGGAGATGTCTAAGAAGAGAATAAAATATTCATCCCTGCTCTCTGATAAATATGATTTGAATATTTTCCAACAGCTTCCGCTTTATATTAGAAAGAGAGTGCTAAAAGATGGAAAAATTATATTGTGCAAAGATGAGCCACTTTTGTATGAAATTGCTTTTTTTACTATAAAAGAGTTTAATTTATACGAGAAAGGGTATAAAATGTATTTGGAAGCAATTGAAAATGAGAAATAAAAATTTGGATAAGGAAAAAATCTTCTCTAAATTAGATGAGTTAGATGATTATATAGAAGAATTAGAGAAAATAAAACCAATGGATTTGGATGAATATAATGGTTCTATTGAGAAGAAAAGAGCGTGTGAAAGATTATTGCAAATCTCAATAGAGAATGTTATAGATATATGCAACATTATAATATCAGGTTTAAAATTAGGGATACCTTCCGATGAAGACATAATATTTGATAAATTAAGAGATAAAAAAGTAATATCTATGGGGATGAAGAATATATTGATTGAAATGAAGGGGTTTAGAAATATTTTGGTACATAAATATGGTAAAGTTGATAACGAAAGGGTTTTTGAAAATATTGGTGAATTGGATGATTTTGATAAATTTAAAGAAGAAATAATAAGATTTTTAAAGCAGTATACAGAAGAAAAAGTTGGAGAGAAGAGCAGAAAATAACTTTATAAATAGATTTTATCTTTTAAATTCATGATAAACGAGAAAGAAAGGAATGAGATAAGGCGGGAGGCGAAGAAGATTCTTGATAATTTTGCATCTGCGCTTGAGAAAGTTAAGGTCAAAAAAGAAAAGATTAAAAAGGATGCTGGAGGGTATAGAAATGAGGGCAGCGGGCATGGGCATGATGAAGAGTTTAGGAAAATCATGCTTGATAATGCGCCAGACAAAGAAGGGGACTGCATAGTTGCAGAAAAGAAAAAATGGTAAAAAAGGCTAATAAAACTAAGAAGAAAGAAGTTGAAGAAAGCGAGAAAGAGCTTGGGGAAGATATTGAAGATGCTGAAGAAGATGTCAAGAAATTAGGCTCTGTAATAAGCAATATTAGCAATGATGAAGTTGTGAACAGGATAGCTATTAAGGGAAGCAAGCCAATATCCCAGCTTAAGAAAGGAGATAAAGTCAAAGTAGACGGCGTGCAATATGAGATTGATGCGCATTATATCTTGATAGATCACGGCAGGACAAAAGAGATGACAATAGAGATTTTTAATCCTAAGACAGATAAGGATTATCAGCTAAGATATTTCTCTGACCAAGCTGAAACAAGCATGGAATTTTATGAATTGCAGGAAATTGTTTATGTTAGAAGGTCTTTGGAAAGAGTTGAGTGGTAAGTTAGATTACATTCGCATTTGGAAGGCTTCTAAAATCGTTGTCTAATGTTATTAGCTCTAAATTATTAGATAAAGCAGTACTATAAATTAGAGCATCAATTGCAGGAAGATTTTTTTCTGATGATATTTCTGCTGCTTTTTCTGCTATTTTTTCGTCAACATTAATTATGGAACTTCTTTTTTTTATGAACGCAATTATTCTTTCTATATCTCCATTTTTTACTTTATCTTTAATTAATTTTCTTTTTATTTCAAATATAGATAATGAAGATAATAGCAGTAATTGATCAGATTCTATTATCTCTGAATTTTTATTATCTATTATAAAACTAATCCATATAGAAGAATCAAGAAGCTTAGAATTTATCATTTTCACGCCTCTCTTTTTGTAATTCGTCCAGTATTTCTTTTAGAGATTTATTTTTATAATACTTTTTTAGAGAGCCGCCTATTGACTTATATTTTTCTTTTGCACTATTTATAACTATTTTATTTATCGCTTCGTCATAGGATTTTGCCTTTGTTTCCTCTTTTATTCTTTTTAGAAGACCTAGGGTCTGCTCGTTAATTTGTATTGTTGTTACCATATAATTATATAACTATATACTATATAAATATTGTGGCAATGTTTAAATAAGGCTGATTTTTGTAATTTCTATGGAAAGAGCAAATAGTAGTTTAAGACTCGGTACAGGGCGTAATAATAGGGAATATTTTGCTAGACTTAAAGGCAGAGATAGAAGGAATTTGACTGATGTTTTATGCGCTTTAAGAGATAATGGAATTCAAAGAGTTTCTGTTCGTGGAGGCTCTTTAATTAAAGATTCTGATAAAAGTTATGATGATATTGATTTATTAATAACTGATAGCGGCTCAAGATTTAGTCTTTTAGAGGCTATTGACGAGTTGGGTAAAAAGAAGGGCATTCATTTTGAAATAGATGAGGACATTGACTCTAGGAGGCAAGCATATGGCGGCACTTTTGTGCAAGATAGAGTCAGATTTTCATATGGCGGCACTAATTTTGATATTTCTGGAGATGTCTCTTATATAGACTCATATAAAAAATCACGAGCAGAAATTTAGACATGGATAAAGTAGCACATTTTGAGATTCCTTTTGATGATGCCAAGAGAGCAGAGGCATTTTATAGCAAGGTTTTTGGATGGGGCATGAATTTTATTCCTGAGATGAATTATCATTTTGTCCGCACTGTGGATGTAGATGACAAGCAAATGCCTAAAGAGGCAGGGGCTATTAATGGCGGAATGTACAAGAGAGGCGGAACTTCTGCCGATTATCCTGTAATTGTTATAGAAGTTGCGAATGTTGATGATTACATAAAGAAAGCCAAGAAAGCTGGGGGCAAAGTTGCAATGGAGAAGAGGGTTGTTGGAGATAGGGGATTTTATGCGCAGATTTTTGACACAGAGGGAAATATTATTGGGATTTGGGAATATTCTAAGAAATAGTGATTAATAATTAGTTAAATCTCTTTTAGCATAGATTCAATGTATTCTCTTTTTTCAGGATAGACTTTTAGGTAAAAATATTGACTAATATCTCCTTTGTAAGCAGCTATTTTCAGTTTTTTGAAGAAAGGGTCATAATGCTTTACTTCTACACTTTCTTTTCTTTTTTTGCTTATCTTTTTAGATTCTCCGAGACCTATATTTTCTGAACCAATTAATTCTTCCAAATCTTTTGTTATAGTAAAAGTTAATAAATCTGCATTTTCTTTGCTTTATATGAGAGTTGAAGACAAGGTCAAGGCATATTTGGATAAGATAAAAAGGGAAGACAAGAAGGTAAATGCTTTTTTGCATTTAAATGAAAATGCCTTGAATGATGCGCGGGCGCTTGACAAAAAAGCTGGAAAAGGCAGGCTTTATGGATATGTAATTGCAGTAAAGAGCAATATTAATGTAAAAGGAATGATTTGCAATTGCGCTTCAAAAGTTCTTGAAAATTATCGCGCGCCCTATGACGCGAGTGTTATTTCTAGGATTAAGGCTGAAGATGGAATTATAATTGGAATGACGAACATGGATGAGTTTGCAGCTGGCTCAAGCGGAGAAAATAGTGCTTTTGGAGCTACGCAAAATCCAGCGGCTTTTGGACGAATTAGTGGGGGCTCAAGCAGTGGAAGTGCTGCTGCTGTTGCAGCAGGTTTTTGCGATGCAGCTTTAGGAAGTGATACAGGCGGAAGCATAAGAAGCCCTGCTTCTTGCTGTGGAGTTGTAGGAATAAAGCCCTCATATGGATTAGTTTCCCGCTACGGACTGATTGATTTGAGCATGAGCTTGGATCAAATTGGGCCAATTGCAAAAAATGTTAGTGATGCGAGCTTAATTTTAGACGTTATCAGAGGAAAAGACGAAAAAGATACAACAACCTTTGAATCCAAGAAAATTGAATTAAAAGATTCAAAGAAGGCTAAAGTTGGAATTATTAATTTAAAGAATATTGATAAAAATTTGCGAGTGTTGATTGAAAAAAGAGTTAGCGAAATTAAGAATGAGCTTAAGTTTGATATAAAAGAATTTGATGTCAAGCATATTGATTTAGCTGTGCAGACTTATTATCCTTTAGTTTATGCAGAGTTTTTTTCTGCAACAAGAAGATTTGATGGGCGGAAGTATGGCAAAAAAATAGAAGATAATTGCGGACAGGAAGTTCTTAGAAGAATTTTAGGCGGAAGTGAGATAACTAAGGCAGAATTCAAAGGAGCTTATTACAGAAAAGCTTTGGAAGTCAAGGAAGTTATCAAGGAAGAATTTTCTGAAATTTTGAAGAAAGTTGACTGCCTTATCATGCCAACTCTTCCTTTTTTGCCTTGGAAAATTGGAGAAGGAAAGAAGATGAAATTAGAAGATGTTTATGCTGCTGATGCTTTGACTATTCCTGCGAACCTGGCAGAAATTTGCGCAGTTTCAATTCCTGCTGGGAGAGTTAGTGAAATTCCTGTTGGAATGCAGATAATGTGCGCCAAAGGAGAAGAGGCGAAAATGCTTTCTATTGCGAGAGAGATTGAGAAACTAAATATTTAAAAAATTCATTTGGGACGTTCTTATATGGAAATTGGAGAGTTAAAGATTGAGTTTTTGGGGCATTCAGGCTTCATAATCAGCAATGCAAAGAAGAGAATTGCAATTGACCCTTACAATGTTTCTGAAAGAGCTGGCAAAGTTGATTTTATTCTTATAACGCACAGCCATTATGATCATTGCAGCATAAAAGATATTACTAAATTGGCAAAAGAAGGAACTATTATTGTTGTTTCTGCGGACTCTCAAAGCAAAATTACAAAAATAGACAATGTTGAAATGCAAATCATAGAAGCAGGAGAAGAGCTTGAATTTGACGACGTTCGTGTAGAAGCAATACCTGCTTACAATATTGGCAAGGAATTTCATCCGAAGAAAGAAGGATGGCTTGGATATTTAGTAAAACTTAATGATGCAGTTATTTATCATGCTGGAGATACTGATAAAATTCCAGAGATGATAAATTTAACAGGATATGGAAAACTTGGCAAGGATTTTGTTGCACTGCTTCCTGTTTCTGGAAAGTATGTGATGAGCGCAGAAGAAGCTGCCGAAGCAGCAAGCCTGATAAATCCTTCTTTGGCAATTCCAATGCATTATGGCGCCGGAGTTGCTGGAACTATTGATGACGCAAAAAGTTTTTTGAAATTGTGCGAAGAAAATGGAATAAATGCAAAAATGCTTGAGAAATTATGATTTTCTTTGAGATTTAGTTACCATTGTTTCATTACAAATGGCTTTTTTAAATTTTTTTGTCATTGCTAATAAATATATTTCATTATAGTCAAATATTTAAAGTGTTTCCATCTATATTTTTTTATGTTCTCATTAAAAATTGAAAGGAGGGTTATGAAATGGTATTAGATTTTGCAAAAGAGGCTTTAGAAAATGCCCAAAGTCACAGCATTAATTTTGATGAATTGCGAGCTGGCAAGGCCAACATAAAAGTTTTTGGTGTTGGAGGCGCTGGATGCAATGCTATAACTTGGCTGTTCAATAAAGGAATCAATGGAGCAACAATTTACGGCGTCAATACAGATGCTTTGCACTTGAGCATTACGAAAGCTGACGACAAAATTCTTATCGGCAAGGAATTAACAAGAGGTCTTGGCTGCGGAGGATATCCACAGAGGGGAAGAGAAGCTGCTAAAGAGTCTCTTTCTGAATTGAAGAGAGCTGCAAGCGGAGCTGACATGGTATTTATTAATGTCGGACTCGGCGGAGGCACTGGAACTGGAGCAGCGCCTGTTATTGCGCAATTAGCAAAGGAATCAGGGGCTGTTGTTATCGCTGTTGCGACCATGCCATTTGACTGCGAGAAAGCAAGACATGAGAAGGCAGAATTCGGCCTGCAAGAATTGACAGAAGTTGTTGATACAGCTATTCTTATTGATAATAATAGGCTGGTTGACATTGCTGGAAATTTACCTATGGAGCAGGCTTTTGCAGTTGCAAACGAGTTACAAAGTACAATGATTAAAGGAATTGTGGAAACAATTACCTTGCCTTCATTGATTAATTTGGACTATGCGGATGTTTCTGCAATCATGAAGAACGGCGAAGTTGCAGTTATTGGAGTTGGAGAAAGCGACACTACGGCAAGAGTTGACGAAGCTGTCAGGCAGGCATTAACACATCCACTTCTAGATGTAGACTACAAAGGCGCTACAGGAGCATTAATTCATATTACTTGCGGACCAGACTTTAAGCTTGAAGAATTTGCAGGAGTAGGAGAGCTTGTCACAGAGAATATAAGTCCAGACGCACAAGTTATTATCGGAGCAAGAGTCAACAGAGATTTTGCTAATAGAGTAAGAGTTATTACAATAATGACTGGAGTTAAGTCTCCATATATAACTGGAAGGCGCATGGAAGAAAGACAGGTTTCTACAAAGCCTCAAATGTCTGATTTAGGAATTGAATTTTATAATTAAAAGATTTTGTTGGGGATTTTTCCCCTTTTTTTATTTTTTGTTTAGGTTTAAGAAGAATTTTTATATAATGTCAAGTATTAATTTGTATGATAGAAACATTAGAAAATATAAAGGAAGCAATTAGGAGAAGAATCGATAATATTAATTTTATCCCATATTTTTATTCTAAATTTAAGGAACGACCTTATTTGAGTGAAGAATTGATAAAAAATACTTTGAATAAATATGAGAATTATCTCGGATTGCAAGAAGAAAATATTAAAGGCGTAATTAGATATAGAATTGGTATTGAATTGAGCGGTAAATATACTTTGGTTGTTGTAATGGAGATAGATAAGGAACATTTAAATATAATAACGGCTTGGAAGACGAATAGAAAATGGCAAAAGGCAATGCAGAAATAAGATACGAGGAGAGCGAAGATATACTCTCTTTTTGGAGAGGAAAGCCTTCGCAGGCTTCAATAGAAATAGGAGATTTTATTATAGATGTTGATAGCAGAGGCTATATAAGCGGGTTGGAAATTCTTAATGCTAGTGTAAATCTAAGAATTGAAAGTAAAATGCTTGAAAAAGTGGAAAAGGCTTCTTTATCAGTATTATATAAGCCAAATTATGTTTATATTTTACTTAATATAAAATTTGCTGGTAGCGAGAGAGATATTTCTATACCTCTTACGATAGATTTAGGACATAAGACAGTTGAGAAAGAAGAAATTGTGCTTGAAAGATGAAAGTATAGTTTTTATTTTACAAGTGCATCTTGATCTTTAGGCTCTTTGAATAAAGAGGGTTTTTTATCATTTTCCCATTTTTCCCAGTAAACTGCGTTTTCCAATTCTTTTTTTCTTGTTTTTCCTGCGATTGCTTTTTTATTTTCATAGCCAACTGGAATAATTGCCTCAATTTGAATGTGCTGCGGTATTTCTAAGACTTCTTTAAGTATTTCATCGCTGTAAGCGCCTACCCAGCAGGCTGAAAGCCCTAAGTCAACTATCTTTAATAGGAATGTTTGAATAGCTGCGCCTGCCTGCTGTCTTGAATAGACTCGGCCTCGCTCGCCGTAAATGTTTTCCAGATTTGTTTCATCAGAGCAGACAAGAACTAAAATAGAAGATTCGCTAATCCATGCTTGCTCTGCAATCTTTGATATTTTATTTATTTTCTCTTTTTCTTCTATGACTAAGAATTTTAAGTTGTTATTGTTTCCTGCGAAAGAGCATTGATTTGCAGATTCAACTGCGTCAAGAATTGCCTTCCAGCTTGGTCTTTTTGATAAGAAAGATCTTACTGATTTTCTTTTTCTTATTACAGAGTCAAATTCCATTTATAGGTTAGGCTTGGAGAATATAAGAATGTTTTGTTATGTCAAGATTGCTGATACACGAATGCAATCTTGGACATCCAAAAAACTAACGAAAAGATTCAAAGTTTTTTTGATCATCTAATTTCCCCGCTTCCAATGAGCTTTTCTTTCTCGTAAATTACTAGAAATTGCCCTTCTGCTATTGCTTCCACTGGCTTAGTGAATTTGAAGTAATAGTTTTTGTCTTTTTTTATTAGGCTGCCTTTGTATGAAATGCCTAAATGCCTTATTCTTGCTTCTAGATTTTTTGAAATTGCTTCTTTTGGATTGATTAAGTGCAGTTTTTTTATCTTTATTATTTGCTTTTTTAAAAGCGGGCTGTCTTTTGGAACTGCTATAATTGTATTTGGCTTCTTTTTTTCTGCTACGTATAGCTTTTTATTTATTTTATTAGTTATTTCCATGCCTATTCTGTTTCCTATTCTTTGCCCAATTGTATAATACATAATTCCAGGATGACGTCCTATTAGATTGTTATTTTCGTCTAAAATTGCTCCCTTCTTGTTTTTTATTTTCTTTTCTAAAAATGATTTCATATTTACTTTGCCTATGAAACAAATTCCACTTGTTGATTTCTTGCTGTGATTTGGGAATTTGTTTTCTTTTGCGATTTTTCTGACTTCTGATTTTTTTAGCTCGCCTAGAGGAAATATCGTGTGTGAAAGGTCATCTTGAGTTAGCTGCGAGAGAAAGTAAGATTGGTCTTTTGTTTTGTCCTTGCCTTCTAATAACTCATAGCTTAATTTTGTTTTTTTAATTCTTGCATAATGGCCTGTTGCTATGAAGTCTGCTTTCAATGATTTTGCTTTTTTCCAGAGAAAAGGAAATTTTATTATTTTATTGCATAAAATATCTGGATTTGGAGTTAGCCCTTTTGAATAAGAATTGTACATTAATTTTATTATATCTCTTTTGTATTCTTTTTCTAAATCCATGATTATCAATGGAATGTTTAAAATTGCAGCCATTTTTTGCGCCATTTTTTTCTCTTCAACATAATTGCATTCCATTGTCAAAGGGTTTTTTGTATCTGAGAAGTTTTTCATGAATACAGCGATAACATTATAGCCCTGCTTTTTCAAGAGCAGCGCAGCTACACTTGAATCTACGCCTCCTGATAGTGCTAAAAGGATTGTCTTTTGCATTTAGGTAAAAATGGTTGAAGGTTTAAAAAAGAATCGCTTAGGAATTTTCTTTTGCTGACGCAAGAATGTATCCTATAAGTGCTGTATTGATAGTTATGCCTAAAATAGCTTCCAGAGCAGCGAATAAGCGGTAAGTGTCTAAAGGGACTATGTCTCCATAGCCTACTGTAGTAAATGTTATCGCGCTGAAGTATAAAGCGTCTCGAAATTTTAATTCTTTCACCTGCCCTGCTTCTAAAAATGCTCCTGTTCCAGAAGTATATGCTCCTGCGAATAAAAGAACTGTGAGGATTATCGTTGTTATGTAGCTTACTATAAAGTGCGTTATCTTTTTTGAAGTTATTCTTGCTTTTAGCCATATCATTATTCCTGCAGAATAAAATAGCATGAAAATGAAGACTATTGCCAGCGCAGAGTTCATTTTGCCTTTTAGAATTATATATAATAAAAGGAAGACTATCATTACGGCAGTTATAGTATAATCTTCAAGCACAGTACCTTTTTCTTTTATTATGTGCCTTATTTTTACAACTATAAATATCAAAGTTAAGATAGGTATTATGAAAACTAATATCCACAAATCTTCCAATGAAATAAGATAGATTAGAGATAAGATTGCTATTATTATTGATAATATTACTTCAAATGGAGTTGATTTGCTATTCTCGCCGTGATAATAGCTAAATTCTCTGCGCCCTAAAATTCTATTGAGAACTGGATTTTTCATATAACTATTAATATGAAAATATTTATAAGTGTTTTGTGCTTTGCGTTTCTATGAGCGAAAGAGTTGAAACAGGCGGATTAATGAGTTTTGATTATTCAAAGCGCGAAGCGCCTAAGATTGGGGATGAGCAGAAAAGAGAAATTGAGGGAGCTTATGAAGAGTATTATGAGAGAAAGAGAAGAGAGCGCAAAAAGAAGTTTTTCATTATTGTTCTGATTATTATTGTTGTTCTAGCAGGAATACTTGCTTGGATATTTTGAGCTTTTGAATATGACGTCCCGGAGAGGACTCGAACCTCTGACCCCATGGTTTCTATGAGGCCTACCGCAGTAGGATAGCTTGTAACAGCCATGTGCTCTACCGATTGCTCCCTTCTTAACTCATTTAAGGTCTCAAAAGGTCTGAGCTACCGGGACAAATTCATCTAATCCTTTGATTAGGTGATTATCAAGGATTTGGTAGTAGTTATTTAAATGTTTTGGGATGATTATATATACTTTATAATTTTCTTTTAGATACTCTATTTTTTCTTTTAATTTAATTGCTTTATCTGTGCCCCTCCACATTGTGCATTCTATTATTATTTTGTTTTTTATAAGAAAGTCTGGAAAAAAATATTTGTTCTTTGATTTGACTAATGGCTCATATTTGTATTCTATATTCATTTCTTTTAAGATATCTGCTACTTCTTTTTCTAATTTATTTCTTACTTTCTCTCCTTTTTTTGTTTTTAGCTTATAATTACTTACTAATTTAAATTTTTCATATTGAGATTTATAATACTCTTCAGGATTTTCTCTTTTCATTATTTTATGCCACTTCTTCATATATTCAGAACTTCCTTTTTGGCATAATTTTAATTGCTCATCAAAAACTCCTCTTTCTTTTTTTCTCTTCACGCATTTTATGCCCCCTATCTTTTGTCTAAAATTATTTGGTAGTTCTTTCAATACATCTTCTTTTTTTATATTATATTGTGTAAATTCTATAAGTCTTTTTAGGTTTATGTCAGTTATTGACCTTTTTTCCATATGATAATCAGATAATGTTGAGCGAGGAATAGATATCTTTTTAGATAAATTTCTTATGTCTCCTGCCTCTTTTAATGCAAGATTTACAATGTCTTTAAGCACATTTTCTTTTAATATTAAATACACAATATTAAATAATTATTTGCTATTTATATTTTTGCTTTCAAGATAAGCTAGTGGGACTAAATACTAATATCTTTATTTCTTCTATTCATTTTTTCTAAATAGCGGTAAGTGTTTGACTGCTTTGTTCCCTTTATGAGGCTTGTTATTGCTGTTATCAGCTCTTCTATGGATTCTGAATCTGCTATAATGCTTATTGTGTTGTCTCTTATTGTGATATCGCAGTCAGCTATGTTTTCTATGGTCTTTTTTGTTTTGCCGTCTTTGCCTATTATTCTTGCCCTTACTTCTTCCAGATTCTTCTTTTTTGTGAAATCTTTTATATTTAGAGTTCTGAATATTTTTGATTCGTCTTTTAATAGCAAAGCTTTTTTTGCTGAAAATCCAGAGTTTATAGCATCAAGAATTATGGATGCTTCGTATTCTTCCAATGCACTGCCTTTTATTTCTACTTTTCTTCCTTGTATTTTTATTTCTATGTTTAGGCTTTTTTCAAGCTCGCTTTTCGCCCTTCTTAGCTCCTTTATGTTTTGGAAGATCATTGTGTGTTATATTAAAATAAGGGTGAATGGAATGTCTTGCACTTTATGAACAGAATCTTTTGTTATGAGCCCTGCTTCTATAGCTGCCTGAATTGATTTTTCGCCAGCTATGTTGAATGTTGCGTCTTGAGCTGTTTGGATTCTTAATATCTTGATTGCTTCTGCCTTTGCAACTTTTTTATCCTTGTAGAAATTTTCCCTTAAATCTAATTGCCTTACTCCTTCTTCAAATTTCTTTCCAACTAATTCTGCGTCGCATAATGCTACAACTGTTCTATATGATTTGTGGATTTTTATGTACATTTTTATCTTGGCCTAAATCTCCTGAGGCAAGCTCTTATTCTTCCATATCCCCAGTATTCTCTTGGGATTATCTCATCTTGTATTAATTTAGGATTATGGCCTATAAATCTTCTATCATGAAATCCGTACATATTTGCAAATCTAGGAGTTTCATCTTCTCTTATTTGGTATCTTCTTGACTTTTTCATATTACATATTTTGCAGGAGATTTTGCTCCGCATGCAAGGCAGTGCTTGAATTTTATGCCTTTTTCAGAGATTATTTCTGTATCTGGCTTGCCGCATTCGCTGCATATTACGAAATATTTTGCGTATAATTCTATTTTCTCGTTTACTTTTGCTGAATTAATGCGGGAATTCAGCATTAATCTGTCATCTTTTATTTTGCTTGATACAGCAAGCTCTTTTTGAAGGAATTTAATTATGTCTTCTATAGGCCTTCTCAAAGATGAAGATATGGCTGTTATGTTTGTGACTATTGTATTTTTTCCTGCAACAAATCCTTCTACTTTTGGGATTGTGAATCTTTCAGAGCTGCGGCTAATTGTTTTCAGCTTGCTGTATGCTCTTTTAAGCATTTCTTCGTATGTTTCCATTTTCCTACTAAAATTAAAAGCTTTAAAAAGGTGTTGGCTTGCAAGATAGAGATAATTACAAAAATTGTTGAAGTTAAAGAAGGATTTATAAAGAGATTTGACTTTAGGTTTTTATGTTTAGCGTTAAGAACTTAATATTGGGAATTGGTATATTTATTGTCTATTTGCTGATGCTTGGCTATGGAATTGAGGCGTTTTATCCTTCTCCTAAATATGAAGATTTTTGCTCTTCTGGAAGATTTACTGGACCTTATCCAGTAAAAGCGTATGATTATGGAACAGGAACGAATTGCACATTTTCCAAGAATTTGCAGGATGCGCAGGATGAGTGTTATGCTGACGGAGGGCAGCCTATTTTTGAATATGACAACAGTGGATGTACAGTTGCCATAAAGGAATGTGATTATTGCAACAAAGAGTTTAATGATGCGAATAAGCAATATTCTAAGATAGTTTTCATTATTTCCTTGATTGCAGGAGTTATTACTCTTATTACAGGCTTTGCTATTCTAAGTGTTGAGCCTGTTGGAAGCGCTTTAATGGCTTCTGGAGTTGGAGCAATAGTTTATGGAAGCATAAGAAATTGGCAGAATTTAAGCGATGTATGGAGATTCCTATTGCTGCTTGCTTCACTTGTTTTGCTTATATGGATAGCTTTAAGGATTAACAAGGAAAAGAAAGGATTTTTGCAAAAGTTTGGGATTAAGAAGTGAGATTATTGTCCTAAATATCTTAACTTGCCTGGGCGAGGCTCATAAATAAGGCCGTCTTCTAGTAGTTTTTTAATTTCTTGATTGATGATTGACGAGTTTTCCTTGAGGTCAAGGATAATCTTTTCTGTTTCAATGCCATTGTTTTTTTCAGAGTCTTTTATCATGAAAACAATTTTATCTTTTAATTCTATCAGCTTTCCTTTGTCTAGGGATTTTGGCTCTTCTGCCTCAACTTCAAGCTTTCTTATTAAAAGAAATGAAGGATCTTTCTTTTTTATTATTTCAGGAGTTATGTAAACTTCATTGTTCCAATAGCGGAGAAGACCTATTACTAAAATCGTATCTCCTTGATTTAATGGAGTGAATTTAGCTGTTTCTTCTCCAAATGATTTTATTTTTATCTGGCCTGTTGCATCATCTAGTGTGACTGAAGCAAATTTCTTTTCTCCTTCTTGGACAAATTTGTCTATTACATTTGCTATTAGATTTACTCTTAGTATTGTTTTATTGTCTATTTCAAGGAATCTTAGCTTCTCATTTTCCAAGATAGGCTTGCCTGATAATATCTTTCCTATTCTAAGCTTGTGCGCTACATGGCGCTTGAATTGCTCTGTTGATATTGAATCGTTCATATTTTTTGTATATATCCTTTTTTTGGCTTGAATACATCTCCTGCTTTTGACAATTGATCTATTGATTCTTCTAATTCTTCTTTAGATATTTTATTTGCGAGCATTTTCTCTAATTCTTCAAGCGGTATCAGCTTTCCAAGCTTCCTTAACTATAAGTATTTTTCCGCGTTTAGAGGAAGTTATTCCTGTTGTTATTCTGTCAATATCAAAATCTTGAGTTTCTTCATCATAGCCTACTTGAGAGAGGGACATTTTCAGCAGGTCAATTGCTACTTTTGCGTCTTTTGCAGTAACTTTTTCTCTAAGATGAAGCTTGGCATGAGCTTCTGCCATTCTTACAATTCCTTCTAATTGACGAGCTGTTATTGGAATTGGCTTTATATCTGATTCTGTTTTTATAGACCTATTTCTTAATTTTACATAGAAATCTTTTATTTCTTCAATTGCTTCATCTGTTAGTTTTGGCTTTATTTTCTGCTTTGCATAAGCAATGTATTTGCGCAGAAGTTTTGGTTCAAGAACATCCCTTATGACATTTTGCTTATGCTCTTCCAAGACATGAGCTGCTATTGCTTCATCTGTTGATTTATTTGGCAGGTCTCTTATTATGAATATTACATCAAATCTGCTTAATAGTGCAGGAGATATGTCTATTTGCTGAGGGATTGGAGTGTAAGGATCAAATCTCCCGAGCTTGGGATTTCCTGCAGCGAGAACAGTTGTTTCTGCTCTTAAGCTTGCTTGTATATTTGCTTTTGAAATTGTTACAGTCTGCTGCTCCATTGCTTCGTGCATTGTGCTTCTGTCGTGCTCGTTCATCTTTTCTATTTCATCTATTGCAACAAGGCCTTTATTTGCCAAGACCATTGCTCCTGCTTCTAAAGACCAGCCTTTTAGAAATTCATCTTTTACTACGGCCGCTGTCAGTCCTGCTGCTGTTGCTGCTTTTCCTGAAACATAGCGCCCCTTTGGAGCAATGCTTGCTACAACTTTTAGCATTACTGATTTTGCCACGCCAGGATCGCCGACTAGGAGAATGTGTATATCTCCTCTTGTAGAGCCTCCGTCTGATTTTAGTTTTTTTACTCCGCCAAATAACTGCAGCAAGATTGCTTCTTTTATCTGGGCAAAGCCGTAAACGCTGGGAGCAATGCTTTGTGCAAGGCGCTTGAATATATTTGGGTTTGCTGATAATTCCAGAATGTCTTTTATGTCCTCTTCAACTATTTTTAGATTTTCAAATGATTCTTCAAGAGCAATTGTATTGTTTACTTCTATAGCTATATCAAAACGAGTTGAAATTCCTGTTGGAAGAGGCATTGGAACTTCTTTTAATACTCCATATAGCCTTACTCTGCTTCCAGGAGTTATCCATTCTTCCATTTTAGGATCTACTAAATCTTCTTTTAAGAATGAGTTTATTCTTCTTGGCTGCTCTCCGCCTTCTAGTGTGTCAGGAGATTCTTCTATGACAACTCTTTGCACGTCAACCATTTCTTTTGAAAGAGTTTTAAAATTGCCTTTCCAGTTGCATGAGCATCTTGAGGGCTCCCTAAATTTTCTATCAACCTGCAATACTGAAAGAATTGCGCCGCAGCTTGGACATTCAAATCTTGCATTGACGACTTGCGGCCTGACTTCTGATGCCTGCTTTACTATTCCTTCCACGCTAAGCAATTGATCAAGATGCTTTGCCCTGATATCGCGAATTTTTATGCTTAATGTTTTTGGAATGTCAAGCAGCCTTATTCTTGGGTTTTTTACAAATTCAGATTCTTCAAGAGCAATTTCTAAGAGTGCTAGTGTTTCTTCTGGCTTATCTGTAAGGTTATCTGCAAGATTTGGGTACATCTCGGACAGCTTTGGGAAGGGAAGCTGGATGACTCGCTCTCCTTTTCTTGCTGATTCAGTTATATCCTCTTTTATACTTTTTAAGCCAAAGAAATTCTTTGCTTGTAATAGAAGTTCGTCATACTCTTTTCTTTTTTCCATGAAATTTACAGGAGAAAACAGGATTTAAATTGTTTGTTATGATTGAGAATTATTCTTCAATGTCGCCTGCGTCTTTTCCGCCTTTTTCAGGGTTTAGGCCGCCGGACAATGCAGGATTTTCCTTTATCTTTCTTTTTATTTCATCTAACGCATATTCTTCAGCTTTTTGCGTTATTGATAACTTTGCCTTCTTTTTCATATATTATATAAGAATTTAGGGTATTTAAGATTTTTGCTATTCAATTGGAAATCTTAGAATTACGCCGACGCCCTTTGTTAGATTGAAGAATTGCTCTCCATCTTGATTATCCATGGAGATTATTACGACTTCTGCGCCCGTGCTCAAGGCTGCGTTTTCCAGTTCGTCTCTGTCGCTTTTTGGCAGCTTTACTGAAATTAAAAGCAGCTCTACTGCGCCTCTTCCAAAAGCTAGGCGGACTTTTTCCATACCATAAGCTGCTTTTGACCTGTTTTTTCCTAATGTTTCAAAGAATTTTTGCAAAATGTTTTTCTCTTTTATCAGCTCTTGCTCTGATATGTCTCTTTGAGATTCTTCTACTAGCAATTCCAAGCCGTGTTCATCAACATAGCCTATGTCTTTTACTGCAATTACTTTTTCCTTTAGTTTAGTGGCTAGATCTCCTTCTTCCAAGAATTCTTCTTTTGTTGGCACTGGTCCGCCAACTAGAATGCCTTTTAATTTTGGCATATCAAAGAATACTTTTTTCATTTCTTCTGCAATTCTTCTGAAGAATTCTTTTGCAAGGCCCTCGGTAACTCGGCCATAACGGGCTGAGCTTTGTCCTCCTGCTCTTACTTTTCCAGGAACGCCTGAAGTGAATTTATTGATAACTTTAATTTGCTTGCCTTCTAATATTCCTATTGCTGCTGCCTGTCTGTCTATTACTAAAAGTCCATATATGTCGCTTGCTTCCAGCAATTCTTTTAGCGGCGCTATGATAAATGTTTGGTCGCAATGATAAAGCCTGATGTTCAATGGCTTTGGAGGCTGATAAACCCAGAGCTGAATGTCTTGGACGCCTTCTTTCTTGGAGACATTGCCGCAGAAAATTGCTAGTCCGCTTTGAGGAGTTTGCTTTAAATTCTTTAATTCTCTTATAATTCTTTCTAATGAGTCCTCAACTGCATTTCTTGTTGCTTTTGATTTTATGTTTGCAGCAGTTGATTTTTCATATTCTAATTGTCTTGTGATTGTAGGCAGGTTGAAGTTTGCAGGAACATAGACAGTTACTAGTTCAGTATGCCTTCCTTTTATGCTTCCAAGCAAGTCTATCAGTTCCTGAAGCTCTTGCTTCTGCTTGGGTGTGATTTCTGCTGTTTTAATCGCCATAATTTTTGAAAGAGAAATGGGTTAATAAATTTAGGGTTTTGCAGCTGAAGAGCTTAGAAGAAAATCATTAAGAATTTTAGATGTATTTCCAAATCTACTTTTTTCTTTTGAAATAATATCTACTAGATTTGATATATCACTAGCTGAACTAATATCAAAATCAAATTCTCTTTTTAAATAATCTAATGAGTTATTTGTTAGTGTAAATAAGAGAGAAAAAGGCCCTCCAATTTTTCCACATCCATAACAATGATATCTATTTTTGTCTCTTTCTAAATGGAATGAGGGATTTTTTCAACATGAAATATGCATTTTCCTTTATAATTTCCATTTTTTTGTCTTTTCATGTTATTTCCTAAAAAATATTTTCCTATGTCCGTCACATTTAAGTCTTCTAATCTTAAGGGCTTAATTCTTTCAGGAGATTGAGGGCCTTCAAATAAGTCTAATTGTCTTAATACCATGTTTATACAATTTCAACATTAAAATCGCCCTTTTTGACTTGCTGGGCGTTTGAGACTGCAATCAAGTCATGCATCAAGTTTAGAAATATCTTTATGTCGTCTTCTGGAAGCGTTAATATTATTTGTGCATTCATTGGCTTCTTTGCATTGGATTTGGCTTGCCTGATTTTTGAGATTATTTCCATGAGCTTGTTCCATGTTTCTTCGTCTTTTTTTCCTTCGTTTATTTTTATTTCCTCTGGCCATTGAGACAAATGAATGGAGCTGTCTTTTTCGTGCTTTTTGAAATATTCTTGATACAAATGCTCTGTGATAAATGGAGTTATTGGAGAAAATAGTTTTAGAATGATTAATAGCGAATTGTATAAAGTGTACAGTGCTGAAGATTTTTCCTGTTCATTGCCTTGATAGACGCGAGTTTTTATAATTTCAAGATAATTGTCTGCAAATGCATGCCAGAAGAAATTATTTGTTTCTAGTTTTGCTTTTGAGTAATTATAATCATTGAATGCATTTGTTGCTGACTTTACTAAATTATTAAGCTGGAAGAGGAATAATCTATCTGTTTCAATTAGTTTTGGCTGCTTTATTTTTTCTTTCAAGCCTAGAAAGACAAATTTTGTTACATTTAGTATTTTTGTTATGAATTTCTTTCCTGCAAGGACATCTTTTTCGTGATAGTCTAAATCTTCTCCTAATTTTGATGAAGATGCCCAATATCTTAGAGCATCTGCTCCAAATTTCTGCATTACAGCTTGAGGTTCTATAACATTGCCCTTGCTTTTTGACATTTTCTCGCCTTCTAATTTTGCGAATCCAGAAATTATTATGTTTTCCCAAGGAGTTTTATTTTCATGCAGATATGACTTTACAATTGTGTAAAATGCCCATGTTCTTATTATATCGTGAGCTTGAGGCCTTAAAGAATAAGGGATTTTTATCTTGTTTTTTGCAATAGAAGAAGCTATTTGCGGAGTTAGAGATGAAGTAGCCCATGTATCAAGAACTTTTGCTTCTGGAATTGCTTTTGACTTGCATTTTGGGCAGGCTTTTTCTTTTTCAGAAGGATCTATTGGGAGCTCTGATTCACTTGGAAAGATAACTAGATTGCAATTTCTGCATTCCCATGCAGGAATTGGAATTCCAAAATGCCTGTCTCTTGAAATGCTCCAATCCCATTCTAATCCATTAATCCAGTTTTCATATCTCTTGCGCATATATTCTGGATGCCAGTTTATTTTTCTTCCTTGCTTTATCAGCTCTTCTTTTTTATCAAGAATTTTTATGAACCATGTCTCAATTGGAAGGAATTCTATTTCTGTCTGGCATTTATCATGAACATTAACACTGTGCTCTATTATTTTCTGTTCTTTTATTAGATTTGCTGATTTTAAGTCTTCAAGAATTCTTTTTCTTGCTTCTTTTATCGGCAATTTTTGATATTTTGGAATTTCTAATTTACCTTCCTTGTTTATTATTATTCTCTGCTGTAATTTATGGCGCTTTATTGCATCTACGTCATATTTATCCCCATATGAGCATATCATTAAAACTCCTGTTCCTTTTTCAATATCTGCTAAAGAATCTGCTATAATTGGCACTTCGTGATTAAATATGGGGACTTTTGCTTTTTTTCCTATGAAATTTTTATATCTCTTATCGCCTGGATTGACGAAAACTGCAACACAGGCTGCCAAGAGTTCTGGCCGTGTTGTTGCTATTGGCAAATCTTGATTCTCAACTTTGAATTTTAAAGTTGTGAAAGAAGTTGTTTTTTGTTTATCTTCTAATTCTGCCTGCGCAACAGGAGTTTGGCATTCTGGGCAGTATATTGTTGGGAATTTTTCTTTGTAAATTAGTCCTTTTTTATGCAAGTCTATGAATGATTTTTGGGAGATTTTCTGCGAGTTTTTGTCTATAGTTGAATAATAAAGGTCGTAGTCGCACGATATGCCTATATTTTTCCAGTCTTGTACAAATTCAGGAGTGATTTCTTTCAATGTTTTCAAGCAGAGTTTTATGAACTCATGCCTTGGCATTGACTTGCTCTTTGTATTTTTTAATTTTTCAATTAATCTTTCTGTTGGCAGACCATTATCATCTGTGCCAAAGGGGTAAAATACTTCAAAGCCAGACATTCTTTTGAATCTGGCTATAAAATCCTGCTGCGAATAAGAAAATGCATGGCCTATGTGCATTTTTCCTGAAACTGTTGGAGGAGGAGTGTCAATTGAGTATATTTTTTTACTTGAATTCTTGAATTTGTATATTTCTTCTTTTTCCCAGAAGGGGAGTATTTTCTTTTCTGTTTCTTGAGCTGAGTTTTCCATTTTATATATAATTTGGAAATGGTTATAAAGATTGAGGTTTTTTATTTTTTATGAATAAGAAGCAGTATTTTTTGAAGATTTTTGCAAGTGCAGAGAAAAAGTATGGAAAATCTGAAAAAAGGCTTGCAGGAGAAGGATGGGATGCAGGCTGGAAGTTATTAATTGCTACTATAATGTCTGCGCAATCGCGTGATGAGACGACTATAAGGGTTGCAGAGAATTTGTTTAGAAAGCACGATAAATTAGAGAAATTAGCTAATGCGGAATATAATGATGTCTTGAGAATATTCAAGGGCTTGAATTATAATAAAACAAAGGCAAAAAATGTTATTGCCAGTGCAGGCATACTTGTTTCTGATTTTAAAGGAAAAATTCCTGATAGCATTGAAGAATTAGTTAAATTGCCTGGAGTTGGCAGAAAAACTGCTAATCTTGTTATTTCAGAACTTTATAAGAAAAGTGGGATTTGTGTTGATACGCATGTGCATAGGATTTCAAATGTACTGAAACTTGTTGATACCAAGAAACCTTATGAGACAGAGTTAGCTTTGATGAAAATAGCTCCTGAAGAATATTGGAGCAGGATAAATAGGATTTTTGTTTTATGGGGAAAGGACATTTCAGGGAGAGATAAAAAGAAGATATTGGAGAAATTGGATGATTAGTTGATTACAACAAAATTTATAATGTTCTATTGCTTAATTTTCTTATGAGTTATAGAGGTTTGTCTTATCAGCAAAGAGTTTTATTAGGCGCATTGGAAATTTCTAGAGAAAGCAAAGGCACAAGAGGATATGAGTTTTCTTGGGCAGGCGAGGATTTAATTCTTGAGCCATGGAATATTTTGCCTATTGAGGGAAGGACAAGTTTTCCATTTGTTAAGGTGACTGGCGATGATATTTTTGGAAAATCTAAATATGTTGTGGAATTAAGGGCTAAAGAGAGAGCATTATTTAGAGAAGTTTCGAGCAGATAAGTTTTTATATAAATGTTTTTTTAGTAATATATGGCAGATAACAAGATAAACATGCCTGGCGGATTTGGCGGGCTTATGAGATATGATGATGAATATCAGAGCAAATTCATGCTCAAGCCTACGCAAGTAATAGGGTTTGTTATAATTGTTATTCTTTTTGTATTGGCTTTGAAGGTTTTCTGGCCTACTGCGTAGAAAACTATAAATAAGGCGAGTTTTTTCTTGAGTTATGATACCTGGACTTGGCAAATTAGATCCTAAGAAAATGCAGGCTATGATGAAGCAGCTCGGCATTAATCAGGAAGAAATAGATGCAGAAAGGGTAATTATTGAGAAATCTGATGGGAGGATTGTTATTGAAAACCCTGGAGTGCAGAAGATTAAAATGCAGGGGCAGGAAAGCTGGCAAATTACAGGAGAAGCTAGAGAGGAAAATAACGAAGGAATAAAGCAGGAAGATATAGAACTTGTAATGGAAAAGACAGGAAAAGGCGAAGAAGAGGTTAGAGAAGCTTTAGAAGATGCTGGCGGTAATATAGCAGAGGCGATTATCAAACTAAGCTAATTGTGTTGTTATTCTTTAATTAGAAAGGTATTTAAAGCAGAAAGACTTTTTTAATTTTCGCTTAGTTTGGAGTTAATTTTTAGATGGAGAAAATAATAAAGGAGAAAATTAGTGCAGACCATCTCCTTTATGTAAGCTTAAAATACACAAAAACATGCGATGTTATTCTTAATTTGTTATTGAGATGGAGCAAGATGATAGAATATGCTCTTGACCTTCTTATTGAAAAAGCAAAGAAACAAAAGAAATGGAAGCCTATTCCAGATGCACCAAGAGCTAAGATAGTTCAGTTGAGAAGGATATATGGTGCTGACGCACTAATAAAACAGATTTTGGATATATACGAACTTTTTCGCGATATTGAGAATCTTGATAAGATAAGAGAAAGTGAATTTAGAAAGGGGGTAAATTTAAAGGTTTTTTACAAAGGTGAGACAATCAACATAAACTTAGATAAATTAAAGGAATATGCTGATTTGTTAGAAAGATTTATAAGCACTCTTAAATAATTTCTGTTACCGAGGATTTAAATAACTTTAAATTTTGATTTATAAATGACACGGGTAATTACAATAACCTCTGGCAAAGGTGGTGTTGGGAAAACAACAAGTGCTATTAACATAGGCGCAGCTCTTAATCACTTAGGAAAAGACGTAATAGTTGTTGATGCTAATTTAACTACTCCTAATATAGGCCTTCATTTAGGCGCTCCTATTGTACCTGTGAGTCTTAATCATGTTTTGTCAGGCAAGGCAAAGGTATCTGATGCGCTTTATGAGCATGAATCAGGATTAAAGATCATTCCAAGTTCGCTTTCTATAAAGGAATTAAGACAGTTGAATCATGATAAATTAAAGGATGTGAGTAAGAAATTGAGGAAGCTTGCTGCAGATTTTGTTATTTTAGACTCTGCTGCAGGGCTTGGTGATGAAGCTGTGGCTGCTTTAGAAGCAGGAGATGAGGTTATCATAGTCACTAATCCAGAGATTCCAGCTGTTACAGACGCATTAAAGACGAGCAAGCTTGTTGAGCAATTGGGCAAAGATGTTATTGGCGTTGTTGTTACAAGGGCAAGCGGGAATAAGTCGCAAATGCCAATATCTAATGTTGAAGACATGCTTGAACTGCCAATTATAGCAGTTATACCAGAAGATAAGAATGTTATCAAGTCAGTTGTAATGAAGAATGCTTTAGTTTATACTCATCCAAAGAGCAAGGCTTCAAGGGCGTATAAGAAGCTTGCTGCACGCTTGATTGGAAAAGAAGATTATCAAAGCGGATTTTGGGAAAGATTATTTGGGTGATTTTTTTACTTGAACGAAAGATTTAAATAAGTAATTATACTTATTCTACTTAATTGATAAAAATGACAAATATGACTTTAGCTATACCAGAGGATTTACATAAAATTATGAGAAAGCATCAAGAGATAAAGTGGAGCGAGCTAGCTAGGCGGGCGCTTTGGACGCATGCAAAGAATCTTGAGCTTATGGATGGAATTCTGGCCAAGAGCAAGCTTACAGAGGAAGATACTTTAGAGATTGGAAGAAAAGTTAATAGAGAAATTGCAAAGAAGCATGGTTTTATTAAATGAAAATTGTCGTAGACAGCAACAGAGTAATTGCTGCATTGATAAAAGATGGAACTACTAGAGAAATTCTTTTCAATAGAAATTTTAAATTCTTTGCTCCAGAATATATAAGGGATGAAATTGAGAAATATAAAAATGAAATAATACAGAGAGCAGATATTAATAATAAAGAATTTGAGATTTTAATTTCTTTAATTTTTGAATATATTACTATTGTTCCTAAAAGTGAATATAATTCTTTTATTGATAAATTAAAAAATGAAATAAGCGATATTAATGATTTAGCTTATTTTGCAGCCTGCCTTTCAATTAAGGCAGATGGGATATGGACACATGATTTGCATTTTAAAGAACAGGAAAAATACAAAATTTATACAAATATTGATATGATTAGAATGAGCGGAAAAAAGAAAGAGAGTTCTGATTGAGTAGATTATATTATCTAATCTTAGAGCCTTCTTCAATGTCTTTTTCAGGCGTGAGAAAGAATACTTCGCTTTCATTGCCTGCTGCAAGAATCATGCCATTGCTTTCAGCGCCTCTTAGCATTCTTGGCTCTAAATTTATTATGAAAATTGCTTTCTTGCCCAATAATTGCTCTTTTTTATAATAGGGCTTTAGTCCTGCCACAATTTGCCTTGGGTTTTCTTCTCCTAATTCTACTTTTAAGACATATAATTTGTCTGCTTTTGGATGGTCTTCAACTTCTAAGATTTTGCCAACTCTCATGTCTAATTTTTCAAAATCTGAATAGGGGATTTTTTGCGTCATTTTAATGCTTTAGGGACTTTCCATTTACCTTTGTATTCTGTAAAATTAGATATTTCCTCTAATTTAGACATTACTTTTCTTCTTTGATTGTTTGAGCAATTGAATGCAATAAATACTTTTTTAGAGCCATAAAAAATATCAAATCTAATTCCCCCCATATTATAATATTCATGTATATCTGTAAATTTCTTAATATTTTTCTTTTTTCTAACAAATTTTTCATTTTTATCTACAAATTCGTTAATTGTTACATCATCTGTAACTATTTTTGTCAACGACGCAAATAATTCTTTTAACCAAATGAAAAAGAATTCTTCCTTTTTTACAATTATATAATTAAAATTACCTTGATTTCCCATTCCTAAAATTTTTATTTTATCTGTCATATTTTTTTGAATAAAATTTCTGATTTCTTAATCTTGCTGACTTTTAATTCTGCATTTAGCGATTTTAATGATATTTCAAAGTTGAATATTTTTGCAATCTTTTCTGATGTTTCTGGCGTAAAGGGCGAAAGGAGAATTGCAGCGTCTTTTATGCCGTTTGTTAATTGATAGAGAACTTTTTTATCTTTTGTTTCCCATGGCTTTTTTTCCTGCACAAATTCATTTAATTTATCTATAAATGCAAATATTTCATTTATTGCCTTGTCAAGCTCAAGAGATTTTATGTGAGATTCTGTTTTTTTTATTGTTTCTGCGGAAGATATGGCGCTTGATTTTTCAATTCCGTATTTTTCAGCAAGTGTTGAGACTCTGCTTACTAAGTTGCCTAATTTGTTTGCTAATTCGCTGTTGTGGCGCTCTATAAGGGCTTTTTCGTCAAAATCACCGTCTTCGCCAAATGGAAAATGTCTAAGGCAGAAATATCTTGTTGCATCTGCTCCGTATTTTTCAACTAAAGATATAGGAGAAATAGCATTTCCAAGTGATTTTGAAATTTTTTGATTGTTGAATGTTAAAAATCCGTGGTTGAAAGTTGATATTGGAAGAGCTATTTCTGCTGATTTTAGCATGGCTGGCCAGATTACTGTATGAAACCATGTATTGTCTTTGCCAAGAATGTGAAGATCTGCTGGCCAGAACTTTTTTGTTTTTGGAGTTTGAGTTGCAGTGTAGTAATTTATCAGAGCTTCATACCATACATAAAATACATGCTTTTTATCTAATGGAAAAGGTATGCCCCATTCTAATGAGGAGCGGGTTATGCTTAAATCTTTTAAGCCTTCTTTTACCCTATTGATTATTTCCTGCCTGCGCTCTTTTGGCAGGATAAATTCAGGATGAGCCTTATAATGCTCTAAAAGAAATTTTTGATATTTTGATAGCTTGAAGAAATATGATTCTTCTTTTAGCTTTTCTAGAGGTTTTTTATGAATAGAGCAGGTTAAATCAGGAGCTTCTTTTTCTGTGTAATATGCTTCGCAGTCTGTGCAGTATAATCCTTCATATTCTCCCTTGTAAATATCTCCTTTCTCGTTTATTTTTTCTGTTAATTTTTCTACTACGACTTTGTGGTCTTTGTCTGTTGTTCTTATGAACCTATCATATTTTATACCTAACTTTTCCCAGGCGTCTTTGAACTTTTTTGAGTTTTCATCCACGAACTCTCTTGGAGATTTGCCTGCTTTTTCTGCGGTTTTTGCTATCTTTTTTCCATGCTCATCAGTTCCAGTAAGGAAAAATACTTCTTTTCCTATGAGCTTGTTCCATCTAGCCAGAGCGTCTGCTGCTATTTTTTGATATGCATGGCCCACGTGCGGATTTGCATTCACATAATCAATTGCGGTTGTTATGTAAAAGGTATTTTTTTCTTTCATCAAAAATTGAGATGAAGAAGGTATAAAAATTATTTGTTTTAGCTAGTTTTTAAGGAACTATGCAATATCTTGAATCTATAGCAATAAGATTTCTTTTTTCCAGATTTTCTCTTGAGAGGTATTCTTTAATGGAGCCAATATTCACAAATTGATGGCCTTTTATCTCTGAATGCCTTAAGCTTGAGGTATTGCCTTCTTTTATTTTCTCAAGTTCAGAAATTATATCTGAAATTACTTCTATGTATCTTGGATTTTCTTCTCTTACAAGCTGAACTTGAATATAACTTCCTGAAGCTATTTCTATGGTTCTTTCAACATGTCTTGTTTTGTTATCTGGAATATTGTTTGGTCTTTGATGGCCTGTGTTTATTTCAAACCATCTTATTAATTCTTGCTTAAAAGGATCTATGACCTCTTTTTTAGCATCTGTACAGAATCTTTTTGCTTGCAAAACAGAATGATAGTTTTCGACATTTATTCTTGAATAATCTCTGTCAGGAAGAGATATTTTTCTTGCAAATTCGCCTTTTTCTTTTTTTGGCCAGCTAATTTTTGTTGTTAAGCTTGGTTTTGAAGCAGCTTCTTCTTTTAGTTTATTTATTCTTTCTATAAGAGAGTCTAGTTTTATCGTGTAACCAATGCCTTGGATATATTCAACCTCATCTTGGCTAAATGCCCTGCTGTCTTCTGCTCTTATTTCTAGGAATGACAATATTCCTTCGTAAACCTCTTTCCAGCTTGTTGAAAGAGGTTTTGGGCTAGATTCTATTTTAAATCCTTCGTTACTAAAAGGGCTAAGTTTTTTTTCTAAGTAAGATTGTCTTACAGAATCTTCAAATGGTTCAATTACTCTTTTTCCCAGAAAAGCATTCATGCCTTCTAGACGCATTTTTCTGCTGAATTGAATTCTATTTATCCTGTTTTTTTCTGAAGTTGTTTCAGGGAAATCAAGAGGCCTGTAGCTGAAAATCATTTCTCTCATTATTTTTGTTAATATTTAGAATATATAAAAATTGCGGAGATTTTTGACAAAGCGAAGATTTAAAAATAGCTTTTGAGAAGTTCATTAATGGCGCACGGAATGTACCATTATATTGGGGAATTGTGGAAAAATCCATCAAGGGAATTGATGCAGGAAAAGCTGATTGAGTGGAGAAAAGGCAACAGCATTGTCAAAGTTGAGAAACCATTGCGCTTGGATAGAGCCAGAGCTTTGGGCTATAAAGCTAAAAAAGGAATTGTAGTTGTCAGAGTCAGATTAAAGAGAGGCGGAAGAAGAAGACGCAGATACGGCGTTAAGGGAAGAAAATCAAGAAAGCAGACAATAAGAAAAATGCTTAAGATGAATTACAAATGGATAGCTGAAATAAGGGCTTCCAGAAAATACCAGAATCTTGAAGTATTAAATTCATATTGGATTGGAAAAGACGGAAAGTATTATTTCTTTGAAGTTATAATGGCAGATGCTTCTAAGCCTGAAATCAAGAGCGATAGAGTATTAGGATGGGTTTCTAGAGGGACGAACAAGAATAGAGCAGAGAGAGGATTGACTTCTGCTGCAAAGAAATCAAGAGGATTAAGAACAAAGTCAGTTGATATGAAAGTAAGGCCAAGCTTAAGAGCATGGCATAGAACTGGAAAATAATATTATTGTTTCAGAAAGATAATTCTATAAATATTATTGTTTATGCAAAGATATGGCTTATAGCACTAAAATAGAAAAGAAAGTGGAAATTAGAGATTTTCTAGAATTAGCAATTAAAAAATAAAATAAAAAAATAAAAAAATATGAGCTTATTGAGCTCTGTCTCTAACGCTGCCAGTTGTCTGCAAAGCTAATGTGCTTCCTGCTTTGTTATAACTTATAGCTATGTTTCCGGAAAATGTGTCTCCTGAACCCATAAGATCTGCTGCTGTTCCGTCAGTGCAATCTAAAGCTAAACTTTGCTCTGTGCCAGTAAACCATTGTGCAACTGCTGCTGAAGTGCAAGTTACTGCTGATAATGCGCCAGTGCCTGTTACAGTTACTACAACATTTTGAAGCGTGTCTCCAGAGTTTTGGATCATGTCAATGTTGACTGTGCCGTCATTTGTTCCTGTTGATAGAACATTATGTGCACTTATTCCGAAAGGAGCGTTTGCTGTTGCAGCTCCTGCTACAAGTCTACCAGGACTGAATACTCCGAAATACGCAAGAACTCCGATTGCTATGATTGCGGCTAAGATTGCCCAGCCATAAGTCATCAAGAATTCCATTGCTGCTTGTCCCTTTTTCTGCATTTTTAAACCTCCTTTTTATTGTTAATATTATATTAAGATTAGAAGGATATATAAATCTTATTATCGTCGTTTTATTAAATTAGCTTGAAGAAGATGAAAAATTATATCAAAATTTTTATAATTTGCGCTTTTACTGCTGTTCTTATTGCTGGAGCTTATGGTATTTTTTTCTTTAATAATACAAATAAAAGCGTAGATGGGTCTGGAGAAATCTTGGATAGCGTTGACACGAGTGACGATAATGTCATTGTAAATGATAGAGAAGAGAGAAGCTTTGGCGGAGGTTCTGGCGGAGGCGGCGGGGGTGCTGGCGGAGGCGGTAGCTCTGGGGGCGGCGCTGGAGGCATAAGCGGAGAGGTTGTTGGAGAAAATTGTTTTGAACAGCAGATAGCTTATTCTTTAAAAGACTTTAAGCAGAATTCAGATTGCAATGATTTTGACGGAGAAATATGCATTAAAAAAATGATTAATTGCACTATAGATGTTTATAATTTAGATGATAATCTTAATGGTATGTTTGAGATGAGGTTTGATTTTTTAGAAGAAGGAATTGCTTTTGATTTCATGCTACAAAGTTTTGATGTTGCGCCCAATGCATATAAAACTTTTGAGGGGGTTTTAGAAGTAGAAAGTTCTGGCGAAACTGGAAGAGCAAACAAAGAGCTTTCTTGTTCTTCTATTACAAGCAAAGTGCCTAAAGAAGAGATTTGCTAAAATTTAGGCGCATGAAACCTGATAGGCTGCTAAATGATCACTATCTAATTTAAACCAGCTTGGCATTCCTGCTGGAATAACATTGCAGGCTGTCGGATTTGAGTTTGAGAAATAAATATAGTCAACTACTGACTTATCTTTTATTTGTATGCTTTGAGATGACAGTTCTGCAAGATTTACAAGAGATTCAATTCCATATAGATTAGGAGCATTCATTCCTTGCATTCTGTCAAGGAAGCTTGGAGCTGATGTGGAAGCAAGATAGTAAGAGTTTGTAGATTGCATAGACAAATTAGCAATGTTGCTTCCTTGCACGAAGTTTGCAAATGGGGTTTTTATTATTTTATTTGATACCAGACCGTTTGTATTTATCAAATATAGAGGGTCTTCAAGATTTTCTATCTGGGCGTAGGCAGTTATGTTTGAATTTTTATCCCAGATTACTAAATTACCATTATCTTTTATTATTACATTTGCTGATAGAATTATTTCAACATACCAAGGGTCTGTTTGATTTATATATATTGAAGGATTGATTATGTCTATATCTGCATTAACTTTTGCTGTTTTTTCTTTCAATGATGAAAGTATGTCTGGAAATGTGGCTCCAGCCATGACTGTCTCAATTTCAGTGCTAGTGCCTCCGTATATTGTCCCATTGAAAAAAGCTTCCTGAAATCCTGCTTCTATATTTGAGGCGTATGCCCCTGTTTCTGCTATTCTTTTTTCAAAGAGAAATAATATTCTGAAGCCGCTTGTTCTTAACTGCCTTGGAATATTTTCTTCAATTGAAAAGACTAAATTATTGAGAGTTTCAATTCTTTTTTGAGTTGTTTTTCTTTCTTTCACGCTGGAGTATAGCGTCAATGTTAGCAAGAATAGCAATATTACTACGATTGCAAGTGTTGTAAAAAATATTCCTTTTTTGTTCATCAGTACCATGTTCTTATTTGCACCTCTGTTGACCATGTGTAGGGAATGCCCGTAATTTCTGTGAGAGAGATTTGCAAATCTTGCTCTGTGAACTTTACGTCTATCTTGTTGTTTAACTCAAGATCTAGGAGCTTTAGCAATTCAAATATTGCGCTTTGAGCTGCGTCGTTGTCGTCATATTCCAGCCTGCTTTCCTGATAATAGCAGTTGGTTGAGCCAGAGTATGCCTGCGGAATCGGCGTTGTTATATTTGTATTATCCTCAAATTGTATGTTCCATATGCATCCGTCTTTTATTGGAGATATCTTTGAATATGTTGAAGCGTTTTTTACTATAGTGTAGATTATCTTGTTGTTTTCAGAGCCAGACGAAGAATTTATTGGAGAAGTTGCTGTGCTAATGGCTATTGTATTGTTCTGCATTACCAAGGAGTTTGGGATGTTTATGACATGAGGATCGCCTAATTTTATGTATTCTGCTCCGAAATTGCTTAAATTATAGACTATGTTGTTATTTATTGATACTTTATCTGTCCATTTTGCGCTTGAGTATGATGTTGCTTTTGTTTCAATTATATTTGATTTTACGGGAAGCGCAAAACTTCCGGAGAATTCGTTGTCAAATTTCTTTTCTGTTGTGATTATTAATCCATAGGGGAATGGCTCTGGCTGATAAGAGAAGCTTATATAAGAGTCAGGATAGAGGATTGTATTTATGTTTGCAGTTGTTTCAATTGTCTGCTCTGCATATGTTGCTTCTAAAATATTATCTGCTATTTGCTGATATATTGCAACTATTTCATCTACGTTTCCAAAATAGTAATTGCCATTTCCGCATTGTGCTATTTTTTGGAGAGTTGTCTCATCTGCACCAGAGCCAAATCCTACTGCATGAGTTGTTATGTTATAATTATTATATGCTCTGCAAGAAGCCTCTATTGCATGGTCATCAGGATCATTTGTTGAGTCTCCGTCTATGTCATGGTCAGGAACTGGGTCCAAGCCGCAGCCTGCATTTGCCTGGCCGTCGCTCATTATAATTGCAGATCTTGTTTTATTTTGAGAATTAACATCTGTACATAAATCCTCGTTAAGATAAACTTTAATGTCATCTATTGTATAGGTTATTGCCGCAGTTTGTGTTGTGAACGCTATTCTGGCTATGTTTGTGCGAGTTGTAAATACAGGAAGATTAGCGCCTGCTAGAACGTCATCTACATATAGATTATAAGTAGATGAACCTGGAATAACTTGGACTTTTATTTTATATGTGGTATTTATATTATATGAGATTACAGGAGCGTCGTTATTGCGTATTTGCCCACTATACATTTTTATGACAATATAATCATTAAATGATCCTAATCCTTCTCTGTCTTCTATGTCTATTTTTACTCTGCCAGAGCCAGATGTGTGATTAATCAGGAATTCTAGTGATAAGTCATTTTCTTGAGAAGCAAATTGATGATTCATATCTGGACTGGAGCTGCCTGTTCTGCTGACAATGACTGCTCTGTTTCCTTCCAAGCTTTTGCTTGTTATATTAATGAATCCAGTGCCGCTTTCTGCTACTGCCCAGCCTATGGGATTTGTGCCGACTGTTTGATCATTAAAATTATCTGCAAATATATTTTTATCATAGCAGCTTATAGCTTTTAGAATTCCGCAGCAAATACAAGTCCATCCGTCTGCATCCCATACATTATCTACTATGTTCTTTAAGCTGGCGCTGTTATTAGACAAGAGATGGTAATCTGACTTTTTTGCCAGAGTATCATAGCCTGCTAATCCAACTCTGTTTCCAGTTATGTTGAGAATTGAATCAATAAGAATCTTATTTGCCTCTTTTGCATTTGTTATTTTATCCCCATCCATGCTTCCTGACAAGTCTGTTACTGAAATTACCTCTGCATTTGTCTTATTTCCTGAAATTACATAGGATACGTTTTCCAAGCCTAATCTTAGAGGAATTGTTTTTTTACTTATTTCGTTATAGTTAAGCAAAGAGGAGAGCTTGTTATTTGTTATAGTTAGTGTTTGCTCTCCTTGCGTGATATTTCTAAATACTGTTGTATTGCCTATTGTTAGAAATGCTTCTGTTGGGCTGTCAAGATGAAGCGAGATGTCTAACGAGGTGAGATTTCCAGGAACATAAAGGCCGTCGTAGATATTTATCAGTCCATTTATGCCTGGAAAGAAATAAAATGTTGGATGCTCGTATTGGACAGAGTTGTCATATGTTATTTTTATGAAGCCTCCTGCTACGTGAAGATTATTTCCTCTTAATTCCACAATATTTTCGCCTGATGCAAAATTTTCAATTGGAATAGAATAAGAGTCTGGAGAGAATTCAGAAGCAGATTTTGGATAATTGCCTGAAAATATATTGTTAATGTAAAGACTAAAATTATTGCTTACGACTAGTTCTATCTTCGCAGAACTTATATTTCCAATATAATCTATCTGGGCAGAAATATTTCCATCTCCGACATAACCTCCAAAATAGAAGTATTGCGTTCTTGAACCGCTTGTGAGAAATGCTCTTGCAGAGAATCCTGTGACGCTTTCCCCCTCCTTTATTCCTGTAATCAACTGCCTTACTGTTTCTATGTTTTCTGCAGATTCAAGAGGAGTTGAATTTTTTGAAGAGATTAGCTTGTTACCATACCAAATTCCTATGTTTTTGTTTATTTCAAGAGTTGATAGAATTGAATCTGCCATTGAGCTTGCTAGAGCAGGATTAGTTACGTAAAATTCTCCTATTTGCTCGAGAAGAGATTTGTTTGTTTCATTTATGTAACCTTGGGAAATAAGCGACTGGATGTAAGGATTGTCTATTTCTGAAGTTTTCAGGACAGAGAGTGTTTTTAAAAGATCGTAATGAACAAATGTCTCTTGCTTTGATGACTTGATTGCAGGATAAGCTATCAATATTACTGAAAGTATAATTGCAATAGCTATTAGCGCATCTATGCTGAAGAATACTCCTCTCTCTTTTTTTATTCCCATATTTGTATATCTAATGTTATAGGCTTTTCCTTATAAATTATTATTCTTGTTATTTTTATTAGGTTTTTTGGATTTTGCGGGTTATTTCCAATTGCAGGTATCTCAACGCCCCCTATTGTAATGTTTTCTGAAAACAATAAGTAATATTCATACTGTGTGTTAAACAATGATTTTGTTTTTTCATAATTACTTATTGTAAGATTATACAGCCTTTCTATTTTTGTCTGATCTATCTTTCCATTTGTCAATATTCCGGGAGTTACAACATTGTTTTCATTCCAATCAGAAGGAAATCCTGATGAGAGAACAGCATTTGCTACAACACTTCCTTCGTATGTCAAAGTGTTTATAGTGTTTTCTGTTTCATTTGGGAAGTTAAGCGAATACAAGTAGAATACAATTATTCCTCCTATAAAAATCATAAATGCTATCAGCAAATCAAAACCCCATGCCTGAGCTTTCTTTTCCATAAAAATCATCTCATCTATTTTTTTGGAGAGGGTGCCTGGACGCCTCTCTTTCTATTTCAATGCCTGACTTTCCTATGGAAAATCCGTAAATCTTTTCTGAATGCTTTGTGCCGCGCATTTTCAATATTTCCATGTATCTTTCTCTTTGATTTTTTTCTTTTACTAAGTATAGGAAAATTATTGAATCTGATTCAAATTCCAGAGATTTTGAAGAAGCTTTTTTGTCTTCTGAAGGCTCTTCTTCAGACGTCAAGAGAGAAGTGCAGCTCCATTTTTTAATCATGTTGAATAATGACAATGCTGCTTCTCTTCTTGCTAATTCATCTTCAAAAAGAAGAGCGAAAGAAGTTACGCTGTCTATAACAATTCTTGATATTTTTTCTGTTAAGACAATTGTTTCTATAGTTCCTCCTCCTTCTTCAAGCATTGTCTTGACTTTTATTGGAGTGTATTCCAAGAATTTGAATAAGTTCTTTTTTTCGTATTCTTCCAATTTCCACCCAAAATCAAGCATGTTTGAGTAGAATTGCTTTTTCTTTTCTTCAAATGTTATGTAAAGGCATTTTTCTCCTTTTTTCATTCCTTCTACTAAAAATTGCGTGGCAAATATTGATTTTCCGCTTCCAGAGCCGCCGACTATTAAGTTTGTAGAATTCTTTTCAAATCCGCCTTCAATGAGGCTGTCAAACTTAGGTATGCCTGTGCGAATTCTTGGAGTATTTCCTGCTGACCTTTTTACACTTTTCTTCTTAACCACTCTTTTTTTCCCTTTTTTCATGGTTCTTAGAATATTTGCCTCTATAAAAATTTATCTTATACAATGCCCTCAAAATACGAGTTGAGGAAAGTTCTTATTATTAGGAAAACAGTCATGCTTACTGCTATTAAAGGAGCTATGTATTTCAATCCTTCTCTTTCTTCTCCCTTGCTTACTAATCCTAGAAGAAGAGAGGCAAGAATATCTATGACTACCATGAATAGTATTGCGAAATAGAATATGAATGTTGTTGAAATATTTACAGATGTCAAGGCAATAGGAAGGTTTGCCTGTGTTTCTATTGCGGGAAGGTCTCCCAAAATAGTTGTGAGCACTTGGACAAGAACAGTTGATAGGGAGAACAATAAAGGTGCGCCTACTGCAACTGCGAAGAAAATAAAGATTACATACATAAGGACATTTGAAGCAGCTCTTTTTTCTACAAAACTGCGCTCTCTTGCATTTATAGCTGTCTGCTCAAGCAATATCGCAAGATTGCCTCCTGATCTTATTCCTGAATTTATGACATTTATTGTTTTCATTATTTTGTCTGATTTTGTTTTCTTTGCCATTTCTATAAGGGCTTGCGTCAGCTCTTTGCCAGTCATGATGTCTTTTCCAAGATTCAGGATTTCCTTGTCAAGAGGAGAAAACTCTTTTCTTGAGCTTAAAAGCAGGGCTTTATCTATTGTCATTCCTGCTCTTAAATTTGAAGCCATTAATTCTATGAAGTCAGGAAATACCTCTTCCATTTTCTTAATGCCTGCTGATTTCTTCATCAGCTCGCGCGCTACGAAATAAACGTTAATCAGCACGAGAGGGGCAATAAACATTAATGCAAAACCCTTTAAGCTTCTTGTGAGAGGAATTGTTAGTATGCTTATTGCAAGAGCAGAGACAGCGCTTATTATGACCCATCTAATTACTTTTCTTATTTTCTCATTTTGCATTAATTCTTTTTTTGAGAGTATATCTTTTTTAGCTTGTTTTGCTGCATCTTTCTTAATTATTGGCAATTGCTCTTTCTTGGCTATTGGTTTTAGTTCTTCTTTCTTTATTGGTTTTGTTTGTTTCATTTTATAGCAGGCTTGGACGCGCTGAACGTATTATTCCAAGGAAGACGACTTGTATCAGTATTGCGAAGACGAATAATGCTATAAAGAGAAACATTGTTACTGCTGAAGGCAGATTTATCATTGAGGAAATTATTGTCAGAAGAGCTATTGATAGTGCTGGAATTATTATTGAGATTACCATGTAGAACATTATCAAGGGGTTTAGCTTGTTTCCATAGTTTTGTATCTGGAGAAGCTGTTCTTCATTAAGCATTTTAATTCCTTCTCCTATAATTGTGGAAATGTCGCTTCCTGCCTTCATTCCATTGCTTAGCTGCCATAATGTTCTTTTGAAGAAACTTGATGAATTTTTTTCTCCTAGCTCTTCAAGAACCTCTACTTCTGAAACTCCAGAGCTTATTTTTCTTACTCCTTTTTTGAATTCTTCGCTCAAGAAACCATAATCTGAAGATGAGATATTTATCAGTATATTGAATAAAGGTATTCCTGAATTCAGCTGGACAAACATGTCTTGGAGAGCTGGAATAAGATTTCTTTCTATGTTTTTGATCCTTCTTGAATCATAAACTTTTGGATAAATAAGCTGGCTGAAAAATATGAATGCAGAGAAAAGAATTGCAAGGCCAAATGAATATAGAAATGGCAGTCTTGCGCCCGCTATATATAAAACAGTTGACGCGAAAACGAATGAAATAAGGAATGCAGGGATAAGTGTTTCAGTGCAGATTAAAATATAATCATTTGCATCAATATTTGCATCTACATTATTCAAGTATTGCTGAAGTTTTTTTAGCTTGTCCTGTTTTATCCTAAAATTAAACCACCGGCGCTTTCTTTTTAGCTTTTCAATGTCTGACAGCGTAAATGGGATGTGAAATCTCATTTTATGCCTCAAGAATAATTTTTTTATCGTTTTTCTTAATAGCTTCTGCCAGCAGAGGGCGATTTCTATAATACATATTCATAACTTTTCCAAAATTATTTAATTCTCTTATATTATTTTTTATAAGCCATTCAAGGATTTGCTTTTTGTCTTCCAAATCCTTTGCTATGTCTGCCTGTGACATTCCAGTATTTCTGCCTATGTCTTCAAAAAATCTTAAGCTGTCATTGTGCTTTACTATTTTGTCTTCTTCAGGAGACCATCTGTATAATATGTTGACTTTTGCGTCGTCTTTTTCTGCCTGAATTTCTGCTATTTGAGATATTCTTCTTATGCCTTTTCTTCTATCCCTGAACATTACAACATTTAGATGCACTGCTTTTAGCAAGTTTGGCGGAACACTTAGCGGAGGATTAATTAGTCTTGAGATAGTTTCTGCAGCAGTATCTGCGTGCACGGTTGCATAGACAGAATGTCCGGTATGCATTGCCTCAAATAATACCATTGCTTCTTGCTGCTTTCTCATTTCTCCAAGAATTATTCTGTCAGGACGCATTCTAAGGGAGTTTATCAAAAGATCAAGCATAGAGACTTCTCCTTTGCCTTCTGGATTAGGAGTTCTTGTTACTAGAGGGGTCCAATATAGAAAATTAGGAAGCATTAATTCTCTTGTATCTTCAATGCTAATGATTCTTTGATTTGGAGGGACAAAAGGCATGCATGCGTTAAGAAAAGATGTTTTTCCAGAACCTGTGCCTCCTGATATCAAGATGTTCATTTCATATTCTATTCCAAGCCATATAAGTGTGATGACGTCAAGGCTGCAGGTCTTGTTATTTATCAAATCAATTATTGTAAATGGATCACGCGCAAATTTTCTTATTGTTATTGTATTTCCCTTTGTATCTATTGGATATAGAACTGCATTGACTCTGTCTCCTGTAACAAGATGAGCGTCTAGAAGAGGGCTTAATACTGTTATCTGCCTTCCAATTCTTCTTGCAATAATGTTGGAGTAATTTATTATTTTTTCTTCATCACGGATGTTAATGTTTGTCTCAAGCCATCCGTATTTTTTGCTGTAAACTCTTATGCTTTCTTTTGAAGAAGGAATAACTATTTCTTCAAGAGAAGGGTCGTTTATGAGAAATTCTATTTCACCTAGACCAAGCATTTCCTGTATTATCTTGCCAACTAAGAATTCTTCAAGTTCTTTTTCTATTTTTGGAAGTTTTTCTCTTATTAAATTTCCAGCGTCTTTTATGAACCTGCTTTTTATTGTTGAGAAAAGAGAAGGGTCAACAAGTTCTTTCATGCTTACTGCTGTTATAGAGATGAGCTCGTTTCTTATGTTTTCAAGAAGCAAAGATGTTGCTACATCAACTTTTGGTATGAAAAGATTATATTTCATTCCTAAATCTTCTTTAGCTATTTCAACATCAACTTTTGCGCCATCAACATTTATCTCGTATTTTTCTACTACATTTTTTTTAAGTTCTTGCTTCTTTTCTTCATGCTTTTGATGCTCGTAATGCTTAATGTGTTCATGCTGCTTGCTATGCTCATGCTTGTCGTGATGTTTATGAGATATGTGATAGAGTTTTTGATGCTCATGTATATGCTTGTGGGCTTCGTGATGTGCGCCTTTATGCTCATGTTTAGCTTCGTGATGCTCGTGATGTTCTAGAGGTTTATGAGGCTCATGATGCTTAGGAGTTTCATGATGAACAGGAGTATGATGTTTTTCTTCCTGTTTCTGATGAATAGTTACAGAATGATTTACATTAGCAATGCGTTTATGATGCGCTATGAGCTGCTGCTTTGCTGTTTCAAAATTTTTATGTTTTTTTATTACTTCTATTAGCTTATGCTTTTGCATTTTATACCTCTATTCGTTCAATACTAATTCTGGCTCTCCAAATCTTGGATAAGTTATTGTTGCAAGATTTCCTGACTCTAAAGTTTTTGCCCAGTCTAAAGCCACCTTCTTAGATATGTTAAAGAGCTTGGAAATTGTTGATAACTTTAAGTGCTTTTTTTCTTTTAGCAAATCATAAAGAGTATCTAATTCAGTGCTTTTTTCAGATTTTTCCAACTTGCGTTTTTGAGGAAGCTTTACTTCTTCTGCTTCTTTTCTTGCCTCTCTTTTATTTCTTGCAAATATGTATATCATCGCACCAATGAGAAAAGCCCATTCAATTATTAAAACAAATTTTGATATAGGGGAAGCTGAAGAGATATTTCTTGGCTCATCTCCTGGGCTGAACTTTCCTATTGACATTCCTGAAATGCCATTTTCATAAAAGCCAGAAATGCCTGTGCCGAAAATAGTGAATTGCATTGTAAGATGCAGGATAGCTACTATGGCTAATACAGATATTAATATCCCAAACAGCCTCTTTTTATGCTCCATTGTTTATTTTATTAAAGTAAGAACCTTTAAATATCTTTTTTCCTATTTTTTTATGGCATGATTTGTTAGTTATAGCGGGAATAGAGTTTAAAATGATTGAAAGAAGAGGACAAATTAGCATAGAATATCTTATTACAGTAGCATTTATAATATTTTTAATTATCAGCACTTTAGGAGTAAGCTTGTTTTATTCTGAGCAAACCAAAGAGAGAATTAAATTTAACCAATTGCAGAACTTTGCAAACAAGATTATATCAAGCTCTGAAAGTGTTTTTTATTCAGGAGAGCCATCAAGAGCAACAATAATTGCTTATCTGCCTTCTGGAGTTGAAGCTATAGAAATAGTTGAAAATAATTTGGTTTTTAACATTTCAAGCACAGGAGGAGTTTCGAGAATTGCTTTCACAAGCAATGTCCCAATTCAAGGAAGCTTGAGCATTAATGAAGGCGCAAAGAAAATTAATATTGTTGCGCAGACTAGCGGGGTTGTCTGGAGCGAGGGATGAGCCATGACTAAAAAAGCCCAGTCAGCAATTGAGTTTCTTGCGCTTTTTGGAATGGCTTTGTTTTTCTTTATAACTTTTCTTCTTGCAGTGCAGACAAACATAGCAGACAACGTAAAAAAGAAAATAGATATTTCACTTAGAGAAGTTGCCCTCACTGTTCAGGATGAAGTTGCGCTTGCATCTGCATCAAGCGACGGATATTCAAGGCATTTTGTGCTTCCCAATGGAATTGAGGGAATTGCCTATGAAATTAATATCTTGGAAGATTCTGTTTATATAAGAATAGAAAACAGGCATGCTATTGTATTGCCTGTTTTTAATGTCACGGGAGATGTTGTTATGGGAGATAATTTCATAAGAAAAATTGATGGTGTTGTTTATTTGAATTGAGCTTGAATAGTTTCTATTATCTAAATTTTAACTGAAAGAACTCATCTATAATTTGTCTTGCTTCGTCCAGATTTCTATATTGTCTATTTGTTACATCTGGACATCCCGATATCATAGCAGATAGACTTTTTCCATCTTGAGGTCTATGCAAACATAAAATCTCTTTTTTATTTTCCACTCCTCTACCGATTTCATAGCCAACTCCAAGGCTTGGTGTTGTTACTTCTGCAACAATTACATTAGATTTTAGAATCCAACTCATATCTCTTTTATGAATATAGTCATCAGTTTTTCCATCTTCACCTAGAAGTGCTAATCTTTTATCACCAACATGTTCAGTAAGCACTTCTCCATATTGTTGGAGGTGTCTAATCTTTGTAAATATAAATCTGCGTCATCTCTTCCTCCTCTGATTGAGCCAGCAAAGTATATTTTCATAGAGATTGGAAAAGATATTCTTTTATAATTATTTGTATCTTTTAGCAACTACATTATTGAATTTTAGACATTTTGAGCAGATTTCTTGGCTTCCCATTCTTCTCTTCTTTTTATAACTATTGGGCAATTTGGATTAAAGCAGAATTCCCAAGGGCGTTTTGCTTTTTTTATTGAGAGGAGTTTTGGATAATTGCATGTTTCGCAGTTTTTTCCTGATTTTTTTATGAGTGCATTCGGCGGAAGATTGTAAGTCTGTCTGCATTCTGGATAGGCAGAACAAGCTACAAAAGATCTTCTAGTTTTTTTTGAATAAAGTATTCTTAGATTTCCCTGTTTACACGTGGGGCATTGAATCAAGGTGTTATTCTCGCGCTCTTCTTTTATGTGCTCTTGTATTCCTTCTAAAAGAGCTTTTCCTATTTCTGCTTCTTTTATCTTGAATTCTTTTGAAATATCTGTTATTATGTGCTCTATCTTGCTTATTATGCCTTTTTCTTTTTCCTTAAGATTTTCTTTTGAAGAAAGTATTGAATCCATTTCTTCTTCCATTTTTCTTGTAAGATTTTCGTCTATTATTATTGGAGAATATTTTTCTAACGACTCTATAAGCTTGATTCCGAGCTTTGTTGCTTTTATGCTTTTTCCGTCTAAATAACCTCGGTCAAACAAAGTTTCTATTATAAGGCTGCGAGTTGTTTTTGTTCCAAGATTCTTTTTTTCCATTAATGTTATTAGTGATGTTGGAGTAAATCTTTTTGGGGGCTGTGTCTCTTTTTTAAAATGCTTTATTTCATCTATTTTTACTTTTCCGTTTAAGTCAGGGATATCTTTTTCCTGCAATATTGCAGGATATATTTTTGTCCAGCCCTTTTCTTTTATTTTCAGTCCTGAATTTGTGAATATTATTTCTTCATTATTCTTTATTGCTGTTAATTTTATTCTTTTATTATGAGTTATTGCATCTGGAGAGAATACAGAAATAAATCTCTTTACTATTAGCTCGTAAAGTTTTTGTTCATTGCCTGAAAGAGCTTTGAATTCGCCTGTTGGATAAATTGATGGATGAGCTGGGTCTGCTTTTTTTCCTTCTATTGGCTTTGCTCTAGTTGCAAGTTTTGCATATTGCGGAAAATGCTTTTCTAATTCTTTAAGAATTTTTTTTGGTTCTATTGAAGGAGGTATTTTTTGCGATGATGTTCTTGGATAAGATATAAGGCTGTCCAAGTATAATTTTTGAGCTGCTGTAAGAGTTTGAGAAGGGCTTATATTGTGAAGCCTGTAAGCTTCTCTTTGTAGAGTTGTCAAATCAAATGGATGGGGAGGAGGAAGATATTCTTCTGTTTTTTTTGTTTCTGCATCAGCTTCTTTTATGTCCTTGAATTTTTCCAGCTCTTTTTCGTTAAATATGTCTTTTGGATGTTTATATTCCCGGGGCACCAAGGTTCCCCCCTCCTTTGAATTTACGAAAGCAGATACTTCCCAGAAAGGCACTGATTTAAAATTGTCTATTTCTCTTTCTTTGTCAACTATTATTTTCAATGCAGGGCCTTGGACTCGACCTATTGAGAGAATCTTAAATGAGCCTTGATTTTTTATTGAAGACATCAATGCTCTTGAGAGATTTATTCCATAAAGCCAGTCAAGAATATGGCGTGTTTCTCCTGCATAAGCTTGTCCCCAGTCTAATTCTGGCATGGGATTTTCATAAGACCTTACTAATTCATCTTTTGTCAGAGTTGAATATTTCATTCTTTTTGCAGAATCTTTTCCGCATATGAATCTTACAACATTCCAGCCTATTACTTCGCCTTCTATGTCATAGTCTGTTGCAACTATTATTTCTTTTGCTTTTTTTGAGAGCTTCTTTAGAACATCATGATATGATTTTGTGAATTCTGCTCTCTTTGACAAGAATGAAGGAGTCCATTCAATATTAAAGACAGGCCATCCTTTTTGCCCTTTAATGTAAGTTAAATTGAATAAATGCCCTACTGCTGAAGCAACCATAATTTTTTCAGAGCCGCGATTAAGCTCGTAATATGAAACCCTGTTTTCTACGCGCCTTATTGGATGGCCGATTGCATTTGCTATTTTTTCAGCAGCCTGCGGCTTTTCTGTTATTATTAATATTGAATCTGCTTTTGGCTCCATTATAGAACTGGGCTCTTTTTTCGGCTTTTGAATTTTAACTCTTGCTTTCTTTTTTTGCGGCATCAGCTGAAGCGCTGGAACAGGAATGCCTGGCTTTTCTATAGTTGTCAGCTCTTTTGTTGTCAGCTTTGGCTTTACTTCTTTTTCTATAGTAAGCCTTGCATCCTGTATTGGAATAAAATCTTTTACCGGCATTTTAGCGAGTTTCCTAGAATATAATTATGGTTTAAAAGTATATAGTTTTTATTGTGATTGCGAGGAGAATGCTATATTCTAGAATAAACAATAATTATCTTTTATTTGGATTTAATTTACAAGGGCATTCTCCTTCTTTAATATCCTCTTCTTTTATGCTACCCTCTTTATTTTGAGATAGAAGTTTTATTCTATTTTTAGAAATAATGATCTTCTTTCCATAAATTTCTTTCAATGATCTATGGGAACAAAGAACATCGATATCTTGACAAGCATCAAATTCTTTGCTTTCATTTATTTTTATAATTCCGACTAAATTCTTAAATGGGAATTTATGATGGTCTTTTATAAAATCTTCATCATTTGTGAGAAGAAGTCTATTTAATTTATTTGCTTCTTGTAAAACTCTTGAATCTGCATGGCCGCTTTTACCTAATGATTTTGCACATTTTATATTTAAGTTGTGATCTTCTTTTAAATGCTCAGCAAGCCCTTTACTAATATTTTCATCTATATACAAACCAAAATCATTTTTGCCCATAATTTAATGATAGAATTAAATGTTATAAACCTGACGAAGTTCTTTACCAAAATTTATGATAAAGTTCAAATCTCAATAATCTTGCCTTCTTTTCCGACATTGATTATTTTTGTATTGCCTATTTTTTCTTCAATGCCTGAGGCTTCATGGATATGGCCATGCAGGAGGAAAGCGGGCTTGAATTTTTTAACTGCTTTTGTTATTGCTTCACTGCCTTTTATTCCTGAAAATTCAGACATGCTTGGAGAAGGATGCATGTGCGTCACCATTATTTTCTTTTCTATGTTTTTTATTCCATGATGCGCTTTTTCAAGAGTATCTAATAGTTCTTTTTCAGTTATTCTGCCAGGGCCAGGACCTTCTGCTCCGCCTGCGCCAAAAAATCCTATGTTTTCATATTGGACAGAATAGCCGTGAATATTTTTTACTCCGTAAACATTTGCAAGGAAATCTGCTGTTGCAAATGAATCCCAATTTCCTGGAATTAGAAGAACGTGCTTGTTTTTTTCCTTGAATGGCTTTATGATGTTTTTTGTTTCAACAAATCCAGTTATATCTCCGCAAAGTATGACTAAATCTACTTTTTCTTTCTCTGCTCTTTCAGCCAGTTTTTTGACTTGGCGTGAATCTCCGTGCAAATCTGATGCTGCCAGAATTTTCAGTTTCTTTGCCATGTTTTAAACTGTAGAGCAAGAGTTATAAAGGTTTTTAAAGATGTGGAAATGTTTTTGAATGGAGTTTATGTTAATTCTAATATATTTAGGGATATATAATGGATAAAAATAGATACTCTGAGTGGATTAATAGCTCTTTTGGTATGCAGTATATAGAAATGCTTTTACTTTCTGAAGTTCAAGGTCTAGGCATATTAGATGTTGAGTTATTAGAAGAACTTTTACAATTAAAAATAGGTTTGCAGTTACCAGAAGATCTTTCTAGAATTGCTAGATATATAGTCCTCTCTAAATTATGGATTATTGGAGCTTATGAGATTATTAGATTAGTCGAAAAAATAACTAAAAATAAAGATGTCTTTAAAGAAAAAATAAATAAAATTTTTAGAGAAGCTTTAACTTTATTTACGAGAATTAGAGTTCCTCTTGCTAAGTTTGAAAAGAGAGGTAAGAAGGAGATTCTATATTCAGGAATTGCTAATTCTTTTATTGATCCTGTTAAAGGTGTAGGGTGGAAGATATATGAGCACCATAAAAAAGAATTAAAAGAGGAAATATTTTATCGCAAAGATTTTGGAGATATTTTTCTGAATATGCTTAATAATATAAGATATTTATGCAAAATTGGCAAAGAATAAAAACAGAGAATTATTGATTTTGCAATGAAAAAGAGGGTAATTATTTTATTGGCTGTTCTTGCTGTTGTTTTGATAGTTGGAATTAGCTATTATTATTATTTTGGATTGCGTGAGGAGAAGAGCTATGAAGGAGGTTCTGCAGGTGCAGGACTTGCAAATCCTGCAGAAGGCTTGAGCGTTGAAGAAGCTGCTGCAAGGTTTGATGAGAGTTTTGTTTATTATTTACTGATAAGCATTGGAGCAAGTGATTTGAGCAAGCCAATATTTGGAAGCAATCCTAAAATTAATCTTTATGTTGGGGACGATATTTTCAGCGCTGAAGTCATTCGTGGGAGTGTAAATGTTGATAGAGGAGAAATAGAAGGCGAAGACATTATAATCAGGACAAGCAAGGAAGAAGGAGCTAAAATGGTTTTAGATAGAGATTATATTAAAGAATCTTTTAGAAGCGGGCAAAGCAGTGCTGAGCTTGTTGCAGGAAAATTAGAGTTAGCTGCAAAAGGATATTTGAAGATTTATGATGAGTTGTCTTGAGATTTATATGTCAAGATTGTTTATGCATGAGTGCAATCTTGATCCTCTAAAAAACTAACGAAGAGATTCAAAGTTTTTTTGATGTTGTATTCAACAAGTGGTATTTTGTTACTTTTTAGAATAACAATGCTTTAGAAAACTTTAAAAGGAGCAATAAGGCTTTAATATATAGTTTAGAAAGTATATTTTAAGATGAAAGACAACTTTGACATATTTTTCAGGAGAAAACCGGCCTTGATGCTGGTTGCATTAAAGAGAATCAGCAGAGCGAGATATGGCAGTGTTCTAGCAAAAGAAGTTGATTGCACTTATAGCCATGCTGTCAAGATTTTGCAGAGCTTGGAGAGATTAAGCCTTGTTGGATTTGAGAAAAAGGGAAGGATTAAGCTGATAAAGCTGACAAAGAAAGGACAGGAAATTGCTGAAAATATAGAGAATATCAAAGAGAGAATTTGATTATGGGTGAATCAGATAAGTCTTTAGATTATTTATTAAATGCGAATTATTTTTTTGAATATATTGATGATATTTTAAGGATTTATGGAGAAGATAGATATGTAGCTATATTTGATACTAATATGGTTGATTCTGATAATGATAGGACTGATTTGTTGAATAGAGTACGATTAAGATTTAAGAGGGATAGTGATAATGTTTTTATTTCTAATTATTCCTCTTTCAGGCGAGAGAATAAAAAGTATAAAATTCGTCTTTGATTGATTATTCAATTGCTTCTATTTTATCTATAAATTTGTCAAGGCCTTCAATGTGAGAGACCTTTGATTTTATCAATATGCCTCTGAAAGTTGAGTCTAAACGTGCGCCAAGCTCTTGAAAAATTGTTTTTAATAAGTGGTATAATTGCCTTCCTCTTTTGTCAAGGTCTGTGAGGATGCATACCTTGTCTTTTTTGGTTAACTGACTTGCAATTTGCTCTGCTCTTTCTTTGAGCGAAACGCCTGTTGAGTGTATTGCGTGAACATTTTGAAAACCCAATGCCTTTAAGGCATTAACATCTTTATTTCCTTCTACAATTATCACGTAATCTTGATATTTTCCTATTTGGTTTCTAAGTGATTGATTGAATTTCATTTTTTTCTTCTTAACTTTGTTCGCTCTTGTTGCGCGGTTCCTCCAGTTCGTTTTCTCTTGCTGCGAAGCTCCTCACTTCGTTGCGGGCTTTCTCGCTGCGGAAAACGAACTGGTCCCGACGGGATTTGAACCCGCGACACCTAGGTAACTCTATCAACTATTGTTTAAGAGCCTAGTGCTCTGCCAGGCTGAGCTACGGAACCCTGATAATTGGAGAATTAATTGGTTTAAAAAAGTTGTTAATGCGATATTATAGCTGAGAATAGATTAATTTAAATATTCAAAATGAAGCGGAGTCATATGAGTGATGATAAAGACCCTATTTCCCAGAGTAAGTTTATGGGAGGTAGAAATGCGCAAATACCTCTTAGAATAACCCCTAAGATGGAAGAGTAGATATCATATAGATGTTATTGATAGAAATTTGGGGATATCAGGCTGCAAGAAAATATGATGCTACTCAAAGATGGCTTAGCGCAGTTAAAGAGAATGAATACTTTTATTTGAATGAGATTATCTGAAATCCATATTTGTCTACTTCTTCTTCAGGCCAGAATCTTTGGTTTTTAGTCTTTATAACATGAGTGACTTCTTTTTCTATTTCTCTTCCCGTGTATTGTTTTGTCTTTGGATTCCATTCTTTTAAGATTAGAGCATCACCAGGATTGCATTCAAAATCAGCCAATCTTAACTCAAAATTCTTTTTTCCTTCCATTATTTTTTGGAAGAACTCTGGCCAGATTTTTTTCTCAATTTTCATTATCTATAGATTCTCCATGAATGGCTGCACTTTAAGCACTTATAGAATTTGGTTTCTGCTTCGTCTGACGCTCTTGTTT